>JADGCE010000028.1 GCA_015229095.1 Magnetococcales bacterium
GGGAGGCGGAAAACCCTCTCCCCCAGCCAATCGCTTTTTACCATTACGGGTCCAGGGGGATTATGCCCCTGGTGGGGTCCAGGGGCAAAGCCCCTGGCGGGGTGTGAGGGAGAAGCCCCCACACGCTATCCATGCACTTCCTCTGTACTCTCCGCTCCAGGGGTGTCAACAACCAGGCTGCGGAATTTTACCTTGGTAATCCGATGATTATCCATATCCGTCACAGCCAGTTCCGCCGAGGGGATGGCGATCACCTCGCCGACTTTGGGAATCCGCCCCAGGGTATGGTAGATCAAGCCGCCGATGGTGACAAAATCCGTTCTGCTGGGGAAAGAGTAGTGGAGCAGGGCCCCCAGATCTTCCATCCGCATGGAGGCATCGACGACATACTGGCCATCCTCCAGCTTTTTGACCCGTCGGGTGCTGCTGGTGAACTCATCCTCATAGTCGCCAACAATCTCCTCCAGAATATCCTCCAGGGTGATAATCCCTTCGGTGCCGCCATATTCATCGACCACGACGGCCATCTGCTGACGGGTGGATTTGAACTCTTTCAGCAGGTCGCTCATCATTTTGCTGTTGGGCACCATGTAGACGGGGTGCACATGCTCACCGATGGGGCGTGACATCTCTCCGCTGTCCTGGGCACCCGCGAGGACGCTCAAGAGCTCTTTCATGGCCACATAGCCGACAATATTGTCCAGATTGGTTTCATAAACGGGATAACGGGCGTGGGGCAATTCGCGGAATTTGCTCAGTGCCTCTGCCAGGGTGGTCTCGCGGGTAAAGGCCAGAATATCGGTCCTGGGAACCATGGCGGCGCGCACACTGCGTCCGCCAAAATCCATGACGCTGTGGATCATTTTGGAATCTTCCGGATTGAAGATGCCGGCATCCTCACTGGCGGTGATGATGGTGCGAATCTCTTCGTGGGTCATGTTGAAATGTTCCCCATGGGAACCCACCAATCCCCCCTGCCCGACGCACCAGAGGAGCCAGTTGGAGGCACGTTTCATGGCCCAGATCACCGGCGTCCAGAAGATATACTGTATATCCACCGACCAGGCGACGGCCATGGCCAGGGGTTCCGCCTTGTGGAAGGCCAAAATTTTGGGGGCCAATTCCCCCCCCACCACGTGCAGGAAAGAGATGATGGCGAAAGCGATCAGGTAAGCCGACAGTTGTGCCCAGCGGGTCAATTCGGGGCTTTGCCCGATGAGAGCGAACAGAGAGACAAACCAGGGGTCCATGATCTGCGCCAGGGTATCCATGCCAACGGCCCCCAACGCCAGGGAGACCAGGGTGATGCCGATCTGGGTCACCGAATAAAAGCGCTCGGGCTCCTGGTGCAGTTTTTGTACCCGCAGGGCCGACTTGCTGCCCTGTTCGGCCAGTTGGCGGATCTTGCTGCGGCGCGCTCCGGTGATGGCCACCTCTGCCCCGACAAAATAGGCATTTCCCATGATGAGGATCAGGATCAGGATCAGCTTCAGCCACAAAATGGTTTCCATTGCTGTTTATCTATTTCCTCGTGCGTTTTTTTTCCGCTTCATTGCGGTTCCGGGAGAGAGGGAGGGTGCCGCCGCAGCGGCAGTTGTTCCCTAAAGATAATGTTGCTGAATGGTTTTCAGACACTGTTCCAACTTGGCATCCTTGGTGGGTTCGCCAATGGCGGCAAATTTCCACTGATTTTCGTGCCGATACAGTCTGCCCATAATCATGGAGACATACCCCTTGAATTTGGGATCCTGGGCCACATTATAGGTAGCCAGTACGGAGTTGACCTGACCAGGGGTGCCTTCGTAGATGCGGATGGCGGCAAAGGGCACATCGCCGAAATCCTGGCCACGATAGCTGTTGAGAATGAAGACAATCTTGTCCGCATTGGGGGAGATGGCATGCAGATGCAGGCTGATGACCTCATTGTCGAGGCCATCATCTCCATTCACATCACCGACGGTATCATCACCGCTGTGGGAGATGGCGCCGTCGGTGCTGTTCAGTTTGCCAAAATAGACCACATCCAGCAGTTGGCCGCTCTGGTCATAAATGCCACAACTGCCGTCCAGATCCACGGCTGTTTTTTTGACGCCACCGAAAAAGCCCCGGGACTCTATGGCCCCCCAGTTCAGACCGACACAGACGCGCTGAAGAGGAATACCATTTTTTTCCAGGCTGATTTTTTGTCCCTTCACCAGAGAGATGGCCATTTTTTTTACCCCGTAGCAGAGTTGGTTTCAGCAGACAAGCGCACTCCATGCACACCGACCTACAGCTTTCCCGAAGAGCATGCTACTGGAAACCCATCGGATCGGCAAGGGAAATAGCGGCATCTCTCCCCCCCATGCCTGTCTGCGAGGCAGCCGCATGGGAAAGAACGATGTGCCTTGCCGGGCTGAGCCATCCCTTGGCAATGGGTGTTGCCATCTGCTAGCATAATCCGATGCTGGAAAGCGTGCTGTTATCAGCCTTTCCAAGGCGGCAACCATCCCTTTCGGAGAGCGGCAGGAGATCATGCACACCCCGACCACAGGCTCTGCATCGGGCACGCTCCGCGCGTCGGAGCAGGAGATCGCTCTGTTGCAGCAGACGGTGGGGGCCATGCGCGAGCAGCTGGAGGAGATGGCCTACAGCAAACGTCGGGAGATTCAGGAGGCCTTTGCCGCCACCCATGGGGAGATTACCCTGCTGCAGCGCACGGTGGCCGCTGTGCGGGATGAAATGGAGGCCGTCCGCCACGAAAAAAACAGCGGCATACAGGGGGTTGTTGCTGATTTTTCCATGGAAATCGACGGGTTCAAGGCCGCCATCCTGGCCATGCGGGAGAGTCTGGACGATCTCCAATATCAAAAAAACCGCCGTGTTCAGGAGGCGATCGCGGAGGGTCAGATGGAGGCCCGGCAGCTGCACAGCACCATCACCGTCCAACGGGAGGAGATGGATCGCCTCGTTTTTGAAAAACGCCAGGCCGTGCAGGCCGAGGTCAGCCTCGCGCAGCAGGAGGCCACCCTTCTCCAGGAAACCATCATCGCCCTGCGGGGGGAGATGGAAAATCTCCGCTTTTCCGGGGCGAAGGCCCTCCAGGAGGTGGAGAGCCGCGCCCAGCAGGAGATGGAACAGTTCAAGGAGACCATCCGGGTGCTGCGGGGGCAGATGGAGGAGACGCACCACGAAAAGAGCCGTGCCATTCAGGCTTTGGAGCTTAAATCCGCCCAGGAGATGGCTCAGGCGCAGCAAACCGTGACCGCCCTGCGGGAGCAAATGGAGGCATTGCACCACGCACAGAGTCGCGCCCTGCAGGATCGGGAACTCAAGGCTGCACAAGAGCGGGAACAGATGCAGCAGACGGTGGTCGCCCTGCGGGCGCAACTGGAGGAGCTGCGCCACGAAAAAGCCCGTGCCCTCCAGGCGGTGGAGGCGCAGGCAGCCCAGGAGGTCGGACAGTTACAGCACACCATCGCCGCCCTGCGGGAGGAGACGGAGCGCGTGCGTCGGGGGTGCGAGGAGAGATTGGAAGCCAACCGGCAGGCGGCCCACAGCGAGCAACAGGAGCTGCAACGTACCATCCGCCTTCTCAGGGATATCATGGAGCAACACAAATGAGCATAACCACCCAGGGCGGCACCCATTCGGGTCAGGGGGGGGCCGCCGCCTCCGGTTTTCAAGGACAGCAGCAGTTGGACCAGATGCAAATGCTGCTCACAATTTCCCGGCAGGTGGCCTCCACCGAGACGCTGGAAGAGATGCTGCGGACGATTGTGGAGATTGCCAACGAGCAGACCGGTTCGACCCGGGGTTCCATCTTTTTGAACGATCCGCAGACCGGCGAGCTCTACTCCCGCTATGCGCAGGGCGATGTCAGACGGGAAATCCGCATTCTCAATGACAAAGGGGTGGTTGGCCATGTCTTCAAGAGCGGCAAAGGTGTGATCATCGACGATGCCTATGCCGATGCGCGCTTTGAGCAATCCATCGACCGGGACACCGGTTTCAAGACGGAAAGCATTCTCTGCGCCCCGATCCGGACGGCGCGCTCTGAGATTATCGGCGTTATCCAACTCCTGAACAAAAAAGAGGGTAGCTACAACGAGGAGGATTTAAAACTGCTGGAGGCCATGACCACCCAGGCGGCCATCACCCTGCACAGCGCGCAAAAGTTGGAGCGGTTGCGGGCAGAGCGGGATCAGGAGATGGCGTTTCTGGATGTGGTGGCGGATATCACTTCGGAAATCGACATCGATACCCTGCTGCAAAAGGTGATCCGGGAGGCCACCACCCTGCTCAAGGCAGACCGGGGCACCCTGTTTCTCAACGATGAAAAGAGCAATGAGCTCTTTTCCCGGGTGGCCATGGGCGCCTCCATCGGTGAGATTCGTCTGCCCAACCATGTCGGCATCGCCGGAGCGGTCTTCAAGTCGGGCAAGACCATCAACATTCCCTATGCCTATGCCGATCTGCGTTTCAATCCCGCCTTTGACAAAAAAACCGGCTATTTTACCCGCTCTATCCTCTGTGTGCCGGTGGTCAACAAAATGGGCAAAACCATCGGTGTCACCCAGGTGCTGAACAAAAAAGGCGGTGTTTTTACCCAGGAGGATGAATCCCGCCTCAAGGCGTTCACCGCCCAGGTCGCCATCGGCCTGGAGAATGCCAAGCTGTTTGAAGATGTGCAAAACATGAAAAACTACAACGAGAGCATGCTGGAAAGCATGAGCAACGGGGTGATCACCCTCAACGAGGAAAATAGGGTGGTGACCTGCAATGCGGCCGGTCTGCGCATTCTCGGTGTCACCGCCCAGGAGATCATCAAGGTGCCCGCCCAGGAATTTTTTTCCGGTGAAAACAGCTGGATTTTCGACAAGCTGGTCAAACTGGCGGACTCTCATGAGGGGGATACCCTGATGGATGTGGATATTCTCTGCGCGGGCAAGGCCACGGCCGTCAACCTCACCTTTTTGCCGCTGCTCAGCACCGACCGGAAACAGTTGGGTTCCATGATTCTGGTGGAGGATATCAGCAACGAAAAGCGGATGAAGTCCACCATGTCCCGCTACATGGATGCCGGCATTGCCGATCAGCTCATGGAGGGGGGGGAGGATCTGCTGGGGGGGCGCAGCCTGACCGCCACGATTTTGTTTACCGATATTCGCAGCTTTACCACCCTGACCGAATCCCTGGGCCCCCAGGGCACGGTGCAACTCCTGAACGAATATTTTACCATCATGGTGGATTGCATCCAAAAAGAGGGGGGGATGCTGGACAAGTTTATCGGCGATGCCATGATGGCCGGTTTTGGCCTGCCCATTGCCCATGCCGATGATGAGGATCGGGCCCTGCGCACCGCCATCGACATGATCGTCCGGTTGGATGAGTTCAACCGCCAGCGGGCGAGCAAGGGCATGATGCCGGTCAAAATGGGGATCGGCATCAACACGGATACCGTGGTATCGGGCAACATCGGCTCTCCCAAGCGCATGGATTACACCATGATCGGCGATGGGGTCAATCTGGCCGCCCGGCTGGAGAGTGCCTGCAAACAATATTATGCGCAAATTCTGGTCAGTGAAAACACCATCAAACGGCTGAAGGGCACCTACCGGTTACGGGATATCGATCTGGTGGTGGTCAAGGGCAAAACCCAGCCGGTGGGGGTGTACGAGGTGTTGGATTATCATACCCCGGAGAGTTTTCCCAACCTGATGGAGGTGGTCAACCATTTTGGCAATGGCATCCAGCACTATCGGGGGGGGCGCTTTGAGCCGGCCATCCAGGCCTTTCAGGAGGCACTGAGACGCAATCCTGCCGATAAACTCAGCGAAATGTATATCGATCGTTGCAACACCCTGATCGCCCACCCCCCCGGAGACAACTGGGATGGTGTGTGGGTCATGACCTCCAAATAGGCAAGCACGACGGGAAAGAAAACCATGGAAAACCAGCCGATCCAAACGCCCCACGATCTGTATGATGCCTTGCTGGAACTGTTGGTCCGAGCCAGAGAGGGGGGGTTGTCCGCCGATCTGATTCAGATATTGTTCGCCGCCGTGGAGAGGGTGATGCTGTTGTCCAAACGGGAGGAGGGCAGCTCAGCCGCAGGGGAGGGGGACAACCGCCAGCACTTTCGCCTGGTGGCCAATGTGCGCGGAACCTTGATCATCGACGGGGCGCGGACGCCGGTGCTTATCCAGGATATCAGCCCCCAGGGTTTTGGGGTGCAGAGCACCCTGGCGGTACGGGCCAACACCACCCTGTTGTTGGAGGCACCGGCCAGTGGGGGAGGGACGGACATTTTTTCCTGTTTTGTCAGCTACAGCAAACGCAACGACAACGGCTTTTTGCTGGGGTTGCGGATCGTCGACATGCTGCCCCGTTTTTGAACCCCCGTCTGTGATCTTCCCCACCCATGCCCAACCGATCCAGCCGGCAAACATCCCTGCCAGACAGTCACCGTCACCGATCCCCCTCCAGGGTGATGCCCTTTCCGTTCTCCCCCCTGCCGGATGGCCCGGTGCACTGCCAGGGGCCATGCAACGGGTGAAACAAAAAACCGATGGCAATGACCATGAAGATCCGGTATAGTCCGGGGAGCTTCCAACCATGGAGAAAGTCACCATGAGCACAACAGCCACCAGCGCAGAAAGCGGGTATAAGGGTGCATCGTTCGTGTTCGATTCGTATGCCTACGTTCGCCGTTTGCGTGATGCAGGGATGGACGAACAGCAGGCTGCCATCCAGGCAGAAACATTCATGGCCCTGGCGGAAGATCGGCTTGCCACCAAGCAGGATGTCGCCGAACTGAAGCGGGATATTGCAGAATCGAATGTACGTATCGCCACGGATGTCGCCGAACTGAAGCGGGATATTGCAGAATCGAATGTACGTATCGCCACAGTGGAAGCCAGTCTCAAACGGGACATTGAAGCCACCAAGGCGGAACTCAAGCGGGACATTGAAACCACCAAGGCGGAACTCAAGCGGGACATTGAAACCACCAAGGCGGAACTCAAGCGGGACATTGAAACCACCAAGGCGGAATTGCAAAAGGATATTGCGTTGGCCAGGGTAACAACCATCCAATGGACGGCAGGCATGTTCGCGGCACAGACGGCCTTGATCATCGGTGCCATGTTCGCTGTCATGAGGACAAACCAGCCTCCTGCACAACCGCCCGTTTACCAGCCCCCTGCACAGGAAATGCGTCTACCTCTCCCGCCCCCTGCGCTCTCGGCTCCTCCTTCGGCCCCAACCGCACCAACACGTTGACAAAACCCCTGTTTCCGCCCCCATGTGCGTTTTTGCTGGGGATTCACCCCCTGGCGAGCGCGTTCACCCTTGTGGATTTTCGTAGTGACCGTTCAGAAATGTGCACAACAGATATCCATATGGTTTTGCACAGATCTTTTCCATCCTTGCCTGTAGGGCACTACGTGCTTCCAGGGAGCAGGAAACCGGTAGCAATGTCCGAGGAGGTACGATATAGTGCGAAAAGGTTCGGGAGGGTCCACCCTGGGAGGATACCATCATGAGCACCACCACCTTTGCCATCCCATTCGACACCCTGGCCTTTGCCAAGGAGTTGGAGACCGCCGGTGTTCCACCTGCACAAGCAGAAGCTCAAGCCAAGGCGTTGTCCAGTGTTCTCCAGAAGGTGGAGGAGTACCGGCTTCAAGAGTTGGCTACCAAGGGGGATGTCGAGCTTGCGAAAGAGGTTTTGCGCAAAGAGATTGAAGTTGCCAAGAACGAAACCATCAAGTGGATGGTCGGCCTTGCACTGGCGCAACTGGCTATGATGGCGGGCATCCTCATGACCCTGGTGCGTGTACTCCCCGGCGGGCATTGATTCCCCGTCCAATGGCGCAGCACAGTCGGGCCGGTACGCGCACGCACGCGCGACCTCGATCATGATCCTATCGCCCCGGATTGCCATAAGAATCGTTGTTCACGGGTAAAAATCTCGCCCCGGTACGAACCCTGCCAGGCCGTGCGCCACACGGCCATCACCCATTGGGTGCAGGCCGGTGTTGACCTCTCGACGGTCAAGCGCATCTCCGGTCATCGCACGCTCGCCATGGTGGAGCGTTACTCCCATCAGAACGGGGAACACATTCAGGCCGCCATGGACAAACGGGACGAACGCTACCGATTGACGGGGTGATTTTTCTGGCACGATTACACAGGAATTACACACGCCAAGCAAAAAAGGGTTACAGCGAAAACTGTAACCCTTTGATTTTAATGGTGCCCAGGGATGGAATCGAACCAACGACACGAGGATTTTCAGTCCTCTGCTCTACCGACTGAGCTACCTGGGCTTGGGAGACGGGGGCAATCCAACGCGCCGACCACCGCGATTGAACAGGGCCGGATTCTACCCGTGCAGGGGGGGCTCTGTCAATGATTCATTTGATCGGGCCCAGGGCAAAAATTCCGTCCGCAGGGGCGGACTCCACGGAAGTGCCCCGTTGTCAAACCACGCCGCAAAAAGTCATCTTCCCGGCAAGGTGGCACAATAATTGATTGATGTGAGGCAGGATGGCCCACCCTGAACCAGGATGGGTCATCCCGCAGCAGCCCCGTACACCTCTATCAGGGAGATTCAAATGGCCAGCATCCCTCGGTTTGTCGCCATGGAAACCATTTTGGAAAACATAACAGGAAAATTGGTCGAAGACGTCAAGTCCGGTGAATTGTCCATGAGCGAGCCGGTTCTGGAATGTCTGGAAGCACTGGTGACTGCCACCAGAAAGCTTCAAATTGTACGAGAGATTTCCGAAGCCGGAGAGCAAACGACCGCCTCATCCTACCGACTCGCCTGCTGACGTTTCCTCTGCTCTTCCCGTTCTGGGGTCTGCACCCCGGAACGGGTGCGCCCCGACAGGCAGATGTGCCCCGTTGGCCTGCAATAATTGCCGCAGAAGCGGGCAAAATCCGTCCAGATGCGACAATTCTGCCGAAGGTTTTCCCAATCTCCCGCTATCCGAAAAAAATGGGCACTGTCACGTTTTTGCGCGCACCTGCCACGACCGTGGCGTCAGAAATATGCCACGCCAGAAAGGGGCCGGCTCTCCAGGGATATCCCTGCCGCTCCCTGAAATCTCTGTGTAACCGCGCGGATTTTTCCGGAATGGATGGATCATCCATACGACTGTGGGCCCAGGGGGGCATCCCCTGGACCCACAATGCTGCGTGTTCCAAAATGGGCGAGGTTTAGAATGGCAACGCCCCCTAATCCCCCTTCACCTTCTTTTTGCCCCCCAGCAGACGGACCCGTTTTTTGGGCGGATGCTCCGCCGCCCGCAAAGCCGACTGTGCCGCCGCCAGGCGGGCGATGGGAACCCGGTAGGGAGAACAGGAGACATAGTCCAACCCCGCCTTGTCAAAAAAGGCAATGGAGCTTGGATCCCCCCCATGCTCACCACAGATACCCAGTTTAAGCGTGGGCTTGACCGCACGACCGTTCTTGACGGCCAACGTCACCAACTGCCCGACACCCGCTTGATCCAATGAGATGAAGGGATCCTGGGTCAACACGCCCCGCTCCACATAGGCCGTCAAAAATCCCCCCGCATCGTCGCGGGAGACGCCCAGGGTTGTCTGGGTCAAGTCATTGGTGCCAAACGAGAAAAAGTCTGCCTCCTGCGCGATCTGCTCCGCCCGCAAGGCCGCTCTGGGCAGCTCGATCATGGTGCCCAACAGATAGTCAATGGTGACCCCGGTCTCCTCCATCACCGTCTGGCAGACCTTGACGCAGTGTTTTTTCACATAAGCCAACTCGGAACGATAGCCCACCAGGGGGATCATGATCTCCGGGATAATGGTAAACCCCTCCTGCTTGACCAGATGGCAGGCCGCTTCCATGATGGCCCGCACCTGCATTTCATAAATTTCCGGGTAGGTAACAGCCAACCGACAGCCCCGATGCCCCAACATGGGGTTGGTCTCCGCCAGTTCGGCCACCCGCTGGCGAATCTCCTCCGGAGAGACTCCCAACGACTCTGCCACCTCGGTCTGACCCTTGACATCGTGGGGAATAAATTCGTGCAACGGCGGATCCAGCAGGCGAATGGTGACCGGCAGATCTCTCATCTCCCGGAAAATGCCTTCAAAATCGTTGCGCTGCATGGGCAGCAACTTTTCCAGGGCGCGGCGCCTGCCCGCCTCATGAGAGGCCAGGATCATTTCGCGCACGGCGATGATGCGCTCCTGGTCGAAAAACATATGTTCGGTTCGACAGAGCCCGATTCCCTCGGCGCCAAAGATGCGGGCCACACGGGCATCGTCGGGGGTGTCCGCATTGGTGCGCACCCGCAGACGACGGGCGGCGTCCGCCCAGCCCATGAAGGTGGCAAAATCGCCCGTCATCTCCGCCCGACGGGTGGCCACCTGCCCCAGCAATACCTCGCCACTGCTGCCATCGATGGTGACCCAGTCACCCTGCCTGACCACCACCCGCCCCCCCGGCGCGGAGGGGTCGGAATCCTCCACCGAAAAGAGAGCCGCCTCCATATCCGGCTTGATGCTGCCGCAACCGGAGACACAGGGCCTGCCCATCCCCCTGGCCACCACGGCGGCATGGGAGGTCATGCCGCCACGCACCGTGACGATGCCTTTGGCAGCGTGCATGCCATGGATATCTTCCGGGCTGGTCTCTTCCCGAAAGAGGATGACCGCCATCCCCTGGGCTGCCAACGCTTCGGCTTCATCGGCTGTAAAGACCACCTGACCCGCCGCCGCGCCGGGCGAAGCCGGCAGGCCGACCGCCAGCCGCTTGCTCTGTTTCCGGGCAACGGGATCCAGAGTGGGATGCAGCAGCTGGTCCAGACTCAAGGGATCCACCCGCAGGAGGGCCTCCTCCCGGGTGATCAACCCCTCCTGCACCATGGCGACGGCAATGGTCAACGCTGCCTGGGCGCTGCGTTTACCCGTGCGGGTTTGCAACAGCCACAGCTTGCCGTTCTGAATGGTAAACTCCAGATCCTGCATTTCCCGATAATGACGCTCCAGGAGATGACCGGTGTTGATCAAATCCTGGCACAATTTCGGAAAAGTCTCTTCCATGGAGGGTTGATGGGATTGATTTTTTTGCCGCCCTTTCCGGGTGATCTGGCAGGGTGTGCGCAGGCCGGCCACCACATCCTCCCCCTGGGCATTGCTCAGATATTCTCCAAAAATGCCATTTTCTCCCGTGGAAGGATCGCGGGTGAAGGCCACGCCGGTGGCGCAGTCATCGCCCATGTTGCCGAAGACCATGGCCTGCACATTGACGGCCGTTCCCCACTGTTCGGGGATGCCATGCAGACGCCGATAGGTCACCGCACTGGGCTTGTACCAGGAGTTGAAGACCGCGCCCACTGCTGCCCACAATTGATCCCAGGGCTCTTCGGGAAAATCCTGACCGGTCTTTTGCCGCACCCGGGCCTTGAATTCCGAGACCAGCTGCAACCAATCCTCGACAGTCAACTGGTTGTCTTCCGTAACCCCCCGTTGTGCCTTGGCCTTGCTGATGAGATGCTCAAAATGGTGGTGCTCAACGCCGAGGACGACATTGCCGAACATTTGCACGAAACGCCGGTAGCAATCGTAGGCAAAACGGGGATCTCCCGACTGGAGAATGAGCCCTTGCACGGTTTGATCGTTCAGGCCGAGATTGAGCACGGTATCCATCATGCCCGGCATGGAGACCCGCGCCCCGGAACGAACGGAGACCAGCAACGGGTTATCCGGGTCACCAAAACGGCGCCCCATCGCCTTTTCCACCTGCCCCAGCGCGGCCTCGACCCGCCAGGAAAGATTGGCAGGAAAACGACGATTGTTGGCGAAAAATTCGGTGCATACCTCGGTACAGATGGTAAATCCGGCCGGGACCGCCACACCAATGCGGGTCATCTCCGCCAGATTGGCCCCTTTGCCTCCCAACAAGTCCCGCATCCCCGCATCCCCCTCGGCCTCACCATTGCCGAAGAAGAAGACCATTTTCTTTTCGCTCATGCAGCCCTCACGTAGAATCTCTCTGAAGGAAACGCCATGCACCACAACCCCGGCCACTGTAACACAAACGCCGGAGTTTGTCTCCATGTTTTGTTGGGGTTGAGCAAGTGGGTGTCGGCAAAAAAGAGGGGGGAATGGCGGTGGGCATCCCGGTGTCGGGACGACGACGGGAATGCGGGCGGTTTTATCGGTACAGTTCCGGTTGTGGCATATATTTTTTGGGATCGATACCCCATGTGGTGGGGGATTCGTGGCCGCAGATGCGGAAGGCCTGTTGGTCGGCAACGGTCAGCAAATCCACCGTTTTGGGTGGAATGGGACTTTTGCGCTTGCTGTCCAGGATCAGGCGCACCACAGGCAGCAGCAGGGATTCCCGGTGGTTTTCGATCACCACCCCCACCTGGCCGTTTTCCAGACGCACCAGACTGCCTACCGGATAGATGCCAACGCACTGCACAAACTGTTGAAACAGGGCCAAATCAAAATGATGTTTGCACCACTCATACATTTTTTCCAGGGCTTCATGACTGGCCATCCCCTTGTGATAACTGCGGTTGCTGGTGATGGCGTCGTAGACATCGACGATGGCCGCCATCTGCCCGAACAGGCCGATCTTGTCACCCGCCAGTTTGCCGGGATAGCCGCTGCCATTGAACCGTTCGTGGTGCTGCTCAGCGATCTGTATCGACAGGGGGGTGATACCCTCCGTCTCCCGCAAGATTTCGCCGCTGAAGCGGGGGTGGGCCTTCATGGTGTCGAATTCGGCGTCGGTCAGTTTGTTGGGGCTGTTGAGAATTTCCAGGGGAACTTTCATCTTGCCCGCATCGTGCAACATGCCACCGATGCCGGCCTGGATGACCAACTCCTTCTCCATGCCCAGGGTATGGCAGAAGGACATCAGAAACACCCCGACATTGACGGAGTGCATGAAGGTATATTCATCCTTGCGCTTGATCAGGCTGAGGCTGAGGATGGCTCCCAGGTTGCTGAATGCGGATTCCGCCATCCCTTCCACCGCCTCTCGCACCGGCCCCAGGGCCATCTGCTTGCCCAGGCGAACATCAACCAGGACATCGGCCACCACCTGCCTGGCACGATCCGTCACCTTTCTGGCATTGGCCAGTTCGCTTTGCATGGAGTGGGTTTTGGGAGCGACCGGCTGGGGGGGGGGAGGGCGTTGTGCGCCGATCTTTTCAATCTCTTCCTTGGCCTGCTTTTTGACCTCCAGCAGGGTGGGGGCATCGGCCACATCCATACCCATGGCGGTATCGATGTAGACCTCTTCGATGCCATTCTCCTGAATCTTGGTGATCTCCTCCTGTCGGCGGATGGTCTTGCGTCCCCAGTGGGCAGGATCGCCCCCCCAGTCGCAGACATAGCCGCTGATCACCATGCCGGGTTTCAGGTCGGTGATGGCAATTTTTTTGATTTTTCCGGCATCCGGTTGTTTGACGGACTCGGCCACGTTGCGCTCCCTGCGGCGAAACCCCCCTTTTTTAAATATCACCGCAGAGAGGGTGCCCTGGTTTTGCCAAAATTGCAAGCACAAAATCAAAGACTCCGCCTTCAGTACAGGCAGGGGAGTCGGGAGGGCGTGACAACAGAGCAATTGTATATGACAATCTTTGACAACAACAGACGACGCTCTCCCAAAAAAACGGGGTCCGGGCGGATATGCCCGGACCCCGCGACAACACGGGGGGCGACGATCATCGTCGCGCCGCTCCCTTTGGCCTAAGAGGATGGATCGGCCGGGCTTGCCGGATCGGCCAGGGACCACTCTCCCTGTTCGTTGACGGCCAAAATTTGGAAGAGCACCTTGACCACCCGCATCTCGTTGATCTCCAGAATCTGCAATCGTCCGTTTTCGATTTTTACCATATCGCCCACCTCCGGAACCCGACCGAGATGGCGAAAGACCAAGCCCCCTATGGTGACATAACTGGACTCCCGTGGGAACGGAAAGTTAAGCAGCAACTCCAGATCGGCAACCCGCGATGACCCTGCGATCTCCCACTGGCTGCCCTGCAATTTTCGCACACCCTCCGGTTTGTGGAGCAGTTCATCCCCCGGATAGTGCCCGACCAGGCGGGAGACGATATCCGCCGGAGTCAAGATGCCGATCATCGAACCATGCTCGTTGACCACCACCCCGAACTGGCGGCGGAGTTCCCGAAACGTTTTCCATGCCTGCAACAACCCGATGTTGGCTGGAAAGATCAGCGGATCGTTCCGCATCAGCGTCTGGATCGGTTGTTCAAGCAGCTCCGGCAGCGCCCCTTTTTGCTCTTCCATGGTGCGGACAAGACGCTTCATGAAGATGGTCCCGACCACCCGGTCCCCCTCCATCACCGGATAGGTATAGTGGCTCGTATGGGCAAAGATTTCCAAGGCATCCGCCACCCGGGAGGAGAGCGGCAGAGAGCGCACATCGGGCTTGGGAATCATCGCCGTTTCCGCTCTCTCCTCCTCCAGATCCAGTATGCCGACCAGCATCCGACCCAAATCCCGGTTGATGCTGCCCGAACTGGTGCTGGCGTTGACCACCAGGTTCAACTCTTCCAGGGACATCGACGAGGAGTCATGGCCGTGGCCCCCACCATGGCCAACGATATCCCCCTGACCGACGGCACGCAGCAACCAGTTGGAGGCATGATTCATCAGCCAGATGACAGGAACCCAGATGACATACAGGAAGTTGACGCTTGCTGCCACACCACAACTCAACAGCTCCGCCTTGTGATAGGCCAGCACCTTGGGAGCCAGCTCCCCCCCCACCACATGGAGAAAGGAGACGATCACAAATCCCATGGTCAAACCGATGATGCCACCCCAGCTGGCCGCCGATTCCGGCGACATGAACAAAGAGAAAAACGAAGCGAATCCAGGTGAAAGAAGCTCTTTGAAGGCATCCATCCCGATATACCCAAGGGCCATGGAGACGAGGGTGATACCGATCTGGGTAACGGCGTAGAAGCGGGTGGGTTCATCATGCAGCAGTTTGACAATCTTGGCTCTTTTGTCCCCCATATCGGCCAGCTGTTTGATGCGACTGCGTCGGGCCGCCGTGATGGCCACCTCCGAGCCCACAAAATAGGCGTTGCCACCTATCAGCAGAAGGATCGCAACCAGTTTGCCGAATAAGACGATGTCCATTGTGTACCCCATAGAGAAGGGAAACGTCGGATCCTCCTGCGCACCCGACGCGCGACAGGAACAATGGCTGCACGCCACCACCCTCACAGCCCGACTCTCCATCAGGCCATGGACCCCCGGATGTTTCCCATTAATCCGGTTTATCCGCATATAAGCATTTCCTCATAAACTGTGCAAGGTTTTTTTTGCAGGGCAGGCGCATTCGTCGCACCCGCTCGGACGAAGGGATGGATGCGGAGACAATTCCCATGCAATTGCCCCGGATGGCGACGGGGTCCGCCTTGACGATGGTGGTGTGGATGGGTAGGATGACCCAGCGTGTGGTTGTCCAGAAAATCGGCCGGTTGTCCGGGGGGGGCAAAAGCTGCAACAAAAGCGGAGGGGAGCGTGCATACGGCAACGGTTCGGGTCTTGACCGTGGATGATTCCCGCACGGTACGACGCCACGTACGGCAAACCTTGGAACAGGACGACGAATATCTCTTCTCCATCAACGAGGCGGAAAATGGAGCGGAGGCCGTGCGCTTTCTCTCTGCCAGAGAGCCGGAGGATTGGCCGGATGTGATCGTTCTGGACCGCAACATGCCGGTGCTCTCCGGGGATGAATGCATCCGGGTTCTCAAGACCGATGAAGAGTGGCGGGTGATTCCGGTGCTCTTCCTGACGGCCCAGGACAACGTGCAAGAGGTGGTGCGGGGACTCTCCGACCTGCAGGCCGACGCCTATCTGCCCAAGCCGTTTCATACCGATGAGTTGCTGGCACGGGTCAAGGTGTTGGTGCGCATCAAACGCGCCGAAGACAATGGCCGCCAGCTCAACAAGCACTTGGCCCATGCCCTGGAGGAGCAAAAACGGGCCTACGAGGATTTGAAAACCACCCGCATCCAGTTGGCCGAGACCCAGGCGATGGCGGTAATGACAAAAGTATTTGAAAAATTTGTTCCCAAACAATTTTTGCAACGCATCGCCAAAGAGGGGGTCGAGACCATCCAAGCCGGGCGGGTGGAGTCGGAGACCATCACCATTCTGTTCAGCGACATCCGCTCGTTCACCCAGATATCCGAAACCATGAGCCCGGATGCCCTGTTTGCTTTTTTGAACGATTATCTCAGCCGCATGGAACGGCCCATCCAGAAGCATCATGGTTTTATCGATAAATTTATCGGGGATGCGGTGATGGCCCTGTTTGATGGCAACTTTCGCCTGCAGGCCCAGGGTGCGGCGCAAGCCGCCGTGGGGATGCAGAGAGAGCTGCAACAGCTCAACGCCGAGCGCAGGGAGCAGGGGTTGCCGGCCATCGGCACCGGCATCGGCATCCATATCGGTTCGGTGATGCTGGGCACCCTGGGCAATGACAACCGGATGGATTCCACCGTCATCGGGGATGCGGTCAATCTGGCCTCCCGGCTGGAGGGACTGACCAAATTTTATGGCTCTCCCATCGTTGTTTCCGAGGATGTGGTGCGTTTTTTGGACCCCAAAGAGTTTGTTGTGCGCGAATTGGACCGGGTGGCGGTGAAGGGGCGGGGCCAGGCGGTCAGCGTCTATGAGCTGTTTGCAACCGACGATGACCCCCAGCAGGAGCGCAGAAAAGAGCTGGCCAAACGCTTCAAAAGGGCACTGGAGCTCTATCGCAACCGGGAATGGCAAAAAAGCAGTGCCGCTTTCAAACGGTGTCTGGAGTGGGAGGAGGGTGATTTGGCCAGCAAACTCTACCTGGAGCGTTGCGCACTCTTCCAAAAACATCCACCGGAACAAGGGTGGGACGGTGTGTTTGCCATGGATCATAAATAACATGGTCGCCATCCAGGCCGGTGAGGTGCAACAGCTGTTTCTCCAGGAGATGGAGGAGATCTTGCAGCAGATGGAAGAGGATATGCTCTTCCTGGAGGCCAATCCCAGCGATATGGAGCGCCTCCATGCCCTGTTTCGCTCTTTTCACACCCTGAAAGGCGGGGCCGGCCTCTCAGGGCTGACGCGCCTCTCCCAGTATACCCACAAAGCGGAAAATGTGCTGGACGGTGCCCGTTCCGGCAAGTTGCCCCTCTCTTCCGCTCTGGTGTCGGCCCTGCTGGAGGCCCTGGATTGCCTGAAAGCCTTCATGGAGGAGGCCCATGGCCGGGGGAGGGTGGAGGAGGGACGGGTTCAGGCCAGTCTGGGAAAGTTTGCCCAACTGGCCGGGGCGGGAGCTCTCCCCTCCCCGGGGCCTGCCCCGGCCCCGGTGGCACCCCCCCCTGCTGCGGTGGCGGTGCCGACAGCCCCTCCCGCCATTCCTTTGCGCACCTTTACCGTGCGGTTGCGGTTCAATGCGGATCTGCTGACATCCGGCACCGACCCGCTGGTATTGATCCAGGATCTGGAGGCCCTGGGCAGCATACTGGTTTTTTCCCATCCCCATGCGGTGCCCCCCCTGGAGCAACTGGAGCCGCGCCGGCTGCACCTGTGGTGGACTGTGCTGCTCAAGACCACCGCCCCCCAGAAAAAGCTGCAAAATATTCTCATGTTTTTTCTCGACGGCCATGATGTGCGCATTCAGCAGATCGAGGGGGGTCCCGACGAAATTCTCGATCAGTTGGCCATCGATTCCCATGTGACCGATCCCTCCCGCCGTCGGCTGGTGGGTCAGCCGGAGGAGGGGCCAGCCCCCGTGGCCGCGCCACCCGCTGCTGTGGCGTCCCCGCCGCCCGCTGTCGCTGCGCCCCCGTCGTCACCAGCAGTCGCTGCCGTTGCGCTTCCGCCGGTCGGCCGGCAGGGTGCTCCGCCCGTTGCCAAGGGGAACAGCCCTGAAGGGGGGGCCAAAAAGACGGTGGATGTCTCGTTGCGGGTCAATATCCAAAAACTGGATGCCCTGATCAATCTGATCGGTGAAATGATCCTGGTGCATACCCGTCTGCGGCAAAGTTATGAAAGCCTTGCCCTCCTGGATGAGGAGTCGGGAGGGCAGTTGGGATTGGGTGAAAATCTGGGGCAGATTGTCGATGATCATGATCGCATTGTGCAGGAGCTGCACGTGCAGGCGATGAAGGTGCGTATGGTGCCGGTCGGCAATGTGCTCTTTCCGTTGAAGCGCCTGGTGCGGGATTATTGCGAACAGAGCGGCAAACAGATGCAGTTGCATATCCTGGGAGACGAGACAGAGGTTGACAAAACCATTGTCGAAAAATTAAATGGTCCCCTCACCCATCTGGTGCGCAACGCCATGGACCATGGGGTGGAAATGCCGGAACTGCGTCGGCAGCAGGGAAAAAATCCCGAAGGCCGCCTGTCGTTGCAGGTGGCCAACCGCAAAAATTCCATCCTTATCGAACTGACAGACGATGGTGCAGGGGTGAATTATGAACGGGTTTTGGCCATTGCCCGGGAGCGGGGATTGATCGCCGAGGAGGAGCGACCTGGCAAGGCGGCCATTTTACAGTTTTTGTTCCATTCCGGTTTTTCCACCGCCAAGGAGGTGACGGAGATTTCCGGTCGTGGCGTGGGGATGGATGTGGTGCGCAAAGAGATTGAATCCTTGCGCGGTTCCATCCATATTGAGAGCACCATGGGCAAAGGCACCCTGTTTCGCATCGAACTGCCCTTGACCCTGGCGGTGATCGAAGGGCTGTTGGTGGGGGTGGGGGGTCGGATTTTTGTGGTTCCCCTGCTCTCCATCGTCGAAACCCTCCAGCCCCGTTTTTGCCAGTTCGAGCATTTGAAAGAGCGGGGCGAACTGGTCAAAATCCGCCATCAGTATCTGCCTTTGCTGCGTCTGCACCAGATTTTTTCCATCGAACGGGCGATGACGGATCCGGAACAGGGTTTGTTGATCATTGTGGAGGAGAGCGGCCATCGCAGCTGTCTGCTGGTGGATGAAATCGTCGATCAGCATCAGGTGGTGATCAAAAATCTGGAACAAAACCTGATGCAGGTGGACGGTGTGGCAGGGGCGACCATCCTGGGGGATGGACGGGTCTCCCTGGTGCTGGATATTCCCGGCCTGACCCGGCATGCAACCCCTGGAGTGTAAAAGGAGAGCCCATCATGGAACCTTTCGCCGACCTGCACAGCACCGACCTGGACGAATTGGACGAGATGGAGCCCTCCGATCTGCTCCTGGAAGATGTCAAGGATTGCATCCAGTTGGTCACCTTTCGACTGGGTGGGGAAAAGTATGGCATGGATGTGTTGCAGGTGCAGGAGATTATCCGCTACAGCGAGCCCACGCCAGTGCCCAACATGCCCGACTTTATTCGCGGGGTGACCAATTTGCGGGGCACCATCCTGCCGGTGCTGGATCTGCGCACCCGTTTCCGCATGTCTCCCTGTCATTATGGCAGCCTGGAGTCGGCCATCATTCTGATCGCCCATGTGGATACCAAACAGGTGGGCATCATCGCCGATGCGGTGGCCGATGTGCTCTTTTTTCCAAAAAAGCAGATATCTCCACCACCCGAACTTTTCAGTCAGGTGGATACCGAATTTATCCAGGGCATGGGGGAGATGCGCGGCGAGCTGCTCATCCTGCTCAATCTGGAAAAAATTCTTTCGGCAGAGTCCCTCAAAAAATATGGCATGGGCTCTGGAGCTGTTGACGGTCTTTCTGTTGTACCGGGGGAGGGGGAGGAGCGGCCATGAAGATGAAAATGACGATCAAAAACCGGATTACCTTGCTGGGCATTGTCACGGTGCTCTTGACTGTCATCCTGCAGGGCGGCTTTTCCGCCTGGCGTGTGATCCATGAGGGGGAGAAGGAGATCGCCCTGTATGCCGAAGAGGCCCTGCGCGCCCGCAAACAGTCTCTCAAGGACAGGGTGGCCATCGTCGTTTCCGCCGTGAAGCAGGCCTATGCCGAATCCAGCGACAAGGAGCATATGCGGCAGCGGGTGGAGGGGGAGTTGGTGAGTGTGGTGGCCATCGTCCATGCCTATATGGAGGAGCGTCACAAGCAGGCCAGCCAGGCAAAAAATCCTGAGGAGGCCCTGCGCGCCGCCCAGGAGGAGGTCAAGCGGTTTGTGCAGGGTTTGCGCTATGGTTCTGACAAAAAAGGCTATGTCTGGCTCCACTCGTTCCCGGAGCAGTGGAGCAAGCCCAAGATGATCCTGCATCCCATGATGCCAGAGCTGAATGGGACGGCCCTGGCCTATTTCGCCTATCAGGATGGGCCGGACAAGGGGAGTACCATCTATGCCACCGGCATCGATGTGGCCACTCCCATGTTTCAGCAAATGAATCGCCTGATCAAGGAGAAGGGGGAGGGCTTTGTGGGTTATGACTGGCCCAAACCGGATGCCAGCGGGCAGAGCCGCTACCAGTCCAAGCTGAGCCATGTACGCCTGTTTGAACCCTGGGGGTGGGTGATTGGCACCGGGGCCTATCTGAGCAGTCTGGAGGAGGAGGCCAAGGGGGATATGCAGCGCATGGTTTCCGAACTGCGCTTTGGTACCGACAATGACGACTATTTCTGGATCCATACCTTTGACCCCCAGGCCGTGGAAAAGCCCAAATTGCTCATGGATCCCACCCTGCCGGATCAGCAGGGCCAGGAGTTGACTGCTTTTCGCTATCCCATGGGGGATCACAAGGATACCGTGGTCGCTGTCGAGGTGAATGGTCAAAAAGTGCCCCTGTTTGTGCGGATGAACCAGATCATCCAACAGGAGGAGTCCGGCTTTTTGCACTTTGAATGGCCCCGTCTGGTGCAGGCAGGGGTTGTCAAACAGGAGCCACGGCTTGCCTATTTCCAACATTTCAAGGAGTGGAACTGGGTGATCGGTTCGGCGCTCTTTTTGCACGATATCGAGGCGGTCAAAGCGCAAAAACAGGTGGCTGTCCAGCAGGAAGTCCGCAAGATTTTGTGGGTGATTGCCCTGGTTGCCGCCGTCAGCATTGTCATCAGTTATCTGCTGATCGTGCTGCTTTCCGGCACCATCGTCCGGCCTGTGTTGCGGATTGCCACGGCGGTGCAACGGCTGGGGGAGAATGATTTGACCGCCCAAATGACGGTCTCGGATTTGGCCCTGTCGGATGAGTTGGGGATGATGGCGCGGGGGTATGAATCGGCTCTGCGCAACATCAAGAGCATCGTGGGCCATATTCACGGTCAGGCGGAAGCGGTGGTTTTGGCCGCGCAAACCTTTTCCGTGGGCAACAAGGAGCTGGCGGGCCGCACAGAAAAACAGGCTTCTGCCCTGGAGGAGACTTCGGCGGCGGTGGAAGAGTTGACGGCCACCGTGCAGCAGAATGCCGACAACGCCAATCAGGCCTACAAAATCAGCAAGGAGGCCAAAAATATCGCCGACGCAGCCAACACCCAGCTGCAGGAGACGGTGTTGCAGACCAAATCCAGCAACCAGCAGATTGCCGCCCACATTCAACAGGCCAACCAGCGATTTTTCGAGCAGGTGCAGGAGACCTCCGGGGACACGGTGAGCGTCATGCACGGTATTTCCGCCAGTTCCAAAAAAATTTCCGGGATCACCTCGGTGATCAACGATTTGGCTTTTCAAACCAATTTGCTGGCGATCAACGCGGCCATCGAGGCGGCGCGGGCCGGGGAGCATGGCCGAGGGTTTGCCGTGGTGGCCATGGAGGTGCGCAAACTGGCCTCCCGCTCTGCCCGGGCCGCCAAGGAGATCGGCGCCTTGATCCAGAGCAATATTGAGCAGATTGTGGCGGGAGCACAGACGGCGGACCAGGCCAGTCAGGCCCTGGCAGCCCTGCAGCAGGAGATTGCCGGCAAATTGAACGATATGGAAGTGGAGTTGGGTAAAAGTTTGGGGGGATTGGGGGAACATGTCACCCGTAACCTGGCCCATATCACCGAGGCGGTGACCAAAGTGGCGGATATGGTGGAAAATATCAGTGCCGCTTCCATGGAGCAGGCGGAGGGGATTCGGCAGGTGAGTATTGCCGTGACGGAGATGGAAAAGATCACCCACCAAAATGCCGCATTGGCCGATGATGCGGCCCTGACCAGCCAGACATTGGTGGAGCAGTCCCAGGCGTTGCTGACGGATGTGCAGCATTTTCGTCTGGATGAGGAAAAGGGGGTGCCCGCAGTGGCGGGGGACAAAAGTGGGGAGGGAGAGGAGGGTTCTGTGGTGCGTGGCCAGAATGGGGCTGTGCCGGTTGACGCCGCGCCGACCTGGCAGGGAAAAAAGCCGGATTTTGAGT
>JADGCE010000184.1 GCA_015229095.1 Magnetococcales bacterium
GCACATCCTGGTGGTGGACGACAGCGAGGGGGTCAGGAAAGTTGTCATGGGCTATTTGGGGATATTGCAGGCCCGTTCTCTTTGCGTCGCAAGCGGCGAAGAGGCCGTGGCCGCCGTGGAGTCTGCGGATGCAGAGCATCCCTTTGATCTGATTTTGATGGACTGGAAAATGCCCGGCATGGATGGCTTGCAGACCGCCCGGCAGATCAAACAGCACCGCTCTCTCAAACAAATTCCTTCGATCATTCTGATGACGGCCTTTGGCTCGGATGGCATGCTTTCGGAAGCCGAGATTGCGGAGGTGCTGGATGGCCTTCTGATGAAGCCGGTTACTCTCAACGGATTGTCGGAGGCCATTCTGCTGGCCAGAGAAGGCATTCCGGCCCAACGGGGCAGGCCGGCGGAGAAGGGGAGATCATTGGCAGGATTCCGGGTGCTTGTGGCAGAGGATAACGAAATCAACCAGCAGGTGGCCAGGGAGCTGTTGACACAGGTGGGTGTGCAGGTGTTTGTGGCCAACAACGGCCAGGAAGCGGTGACGTTGGCCGCCCAGGAATCGATGGATGCCATTTTGATGGATCTGCAGATGCCTGTCATGGATGGGTTGACGGCCACCCGCCTGCTGCGGCAGAGCCAGGAGAGCCAACAGGTGCCCATCATCGCCATGACCGCCAATGCCATGGCAGGGGATCGGGAAATCTGTCTCGAAGCCGGGATGAACGATCATATTGCCAAACCGGTGGTGCCGGAGGAGATGTATGCCACGTTGGCCCGATGGTTGCCCCAGCGCACGACCGAGGCGGAACAACCTCTGCCTCAGCCTTCCGGAGAGCCGGAGAGGGTTCCGCCGTTGCCCCCGGTGCCCGGTATCGATCCGCTGAAAGGGTTGCGCAACGTGGGGGGCAACCCCATCCTCTATCGCGCCCTGCTGCTCAAGTTTGCCCGCAATCAGGGCGGGGCGTGCGGGTTGATGGAGCGTTGTCTGGCCCAAGGTGACGGTCACGCTTTGGAACAGGCGGCCCACGCCCTGAAAGGGGTTGCGGCGACGGTGGGGGCAATGTTCCTGGCAGAGTGGGCGGGGCGTATTGAACAATTATCGAAAAACCCGGAAGAGTGGGTGGCGATTCCGCCCCTGTTGGCCCAGGCGAGCAGTGCCCTGGCGGCCATGGTTGCTGCCATTGAAACCACCCTGGTCAAACCGGAGCCATTGACAGAGGATGCGCAGCCCATCGGCGGGGCTTCGACGGCAGAGTGTGCTCCCCTGTTTCGGCAGGCGGCGCAGCTGTTTCTTGCGTTTGACTCATCCGTGGAGGGCGTGGTGGCGGAGATGGGGAGAGTGCTGGGGCAACAAGGGGCGCACCGGCACTGGTTGGAGTCCATTCAGGCCGCAGTGGGCTGTTATGATTTTGAGCGCGGGTTAACCGTGCTCCATGGTTGGGCGGCGGAGGAGGGGATTCCTTTGGGAGATGAGCCATCATGATGCAGACGGGAAAGGGCGCGCAAAAGACGGTCCTGATTGTGGATGATACGCCAGAAAATTTGGATGTGTTGAAGGGGGTGCTCTCCCCTCACTATCGGGTCCAGGTGGCCACCAACGGGCGGTTGGCCCTCAAGGTGGTTTTCTCTCCCCATCCGCCGGACTTGATCTTGTTGGATGTCATGATGCCGGAGATGGATGGTTACACGGTGTGCCGGTTGTTGAAGGAGGATGCCCGTTCCCGCAATATCCCCGTTTTGTTTGTCACCGCCCGATCCGAGGTGGAGGATGAGTTGCAGGGCTTTCTCCTGGGGGCGGCGGATTATCTGGTCAAGCCGGTCAGCCCCCCCATTGTCCTGGCTCGGGTCCAGACCCATCTGGCGATGCACGACCAAAAAAAAATGCTGGAGGATCAAGTGGCCCTGCGGACCGCCCAGCTGCAGATTCGCAATCTGGAGTTGGAAGAGACCCGTCAGGAGGTGATCCACCAATTGGGCCGGGCCGCCGAATATCGGGACAACGAGACCGGCCTGCATGTCATTCGCATGAGCCATTATACCCGGCTCTTGGCTCTGTGTGCCGGTTTGAGTGAACCGGAGGCCGATTTGTTGATGCAGGCCGCTCCCATGCATGACCTGGGCAAAATTGGCATTCCTGATCAGATTCTTCTCAAACCCGGCAAACTGACCCATGAGGAGTTTGCCGTTATGAAGAGACATCCTGAAATGGGATACCATATCATCGGCAAGCAAAAATCCGCTATCATGAACCTGGGAGCCACCATCGCCTTGACCCACCATGAAAAGTGGGATGGTACAGGATATCCGCGCCAGTTGGCGGGGGAGGAGATTCCTCTGGCGGGTCGTCTGACGGCGGTTGGGGATGTGTTTGATGCCCTGACTTCGGTCCGGCCCTACAAGAGGGCCTGGACGGTGGAGGATGCCCTGGAGCTGATCCGCTCGGAGTCAGGGAGCCACTTTGATCCCAAACTGGCGACCCTTTTTGTCGGCATGAAGGAGGCCATTCTGGCCGTCAAGGAGCAGTATGCGGATGCCGTGGTGGCTGGAGAGCTGCATTCACTCCCGGTGGCTTGATGTGTGCTGTCCATTGCGTGTATCGTCGGTTCCTGGAGCGGTTTCCGAAGGTATGACACCCTTCCATACCGGATGTTTGTTTTCGCAGAGGGGGATCACCCATGTATGACCTGGAGGCAGGGTTTAAATGAAACATGCGCATCATCCGTTGGAAGTGGGCGATATCTTTGTGCTGCCGGTTGCCAAAGCACGACCCACCCAGTTTTCCATTGGTCTCGTTTCGGTGGATTGCAAAAAACGTCAAGTAGAAGAGACATTTGCTTCTGGCCGGATGGATGATTTTTTGCGCCAGGAGGGGCGTCTGGTGCCTGTGGTCATCGGTCCGGGGGATGAGCTGTTCATCACCGACCACCACCACCTCTCCACGGCGGTTTGGCGGGCGGATATTCCTGAGGAGTCCAAGCATGTGTACGGCTACATCCTGCAGGATTGGTCCGAAAAGCATCCCGATCTTTTCTGGCGGGAGATGATCGAAAACAATTTGACCTGGTTGTATGACGACAAGGGCGATGGTCCCCTCAACCCTCATCTGTTGCCCAGATCCATAGGCCACATTCTCAACGATCCCTACCGTACCCTCTCCCGCTGGTTGCGGGATTGTGGCTGCTATACCAAGGATTCTGGACTTTAGAGTTTCAGAAGAGGGCGCGGGGCGGTGACTCGTCCTTCGCA
>JADGCE010000029.1 GCA_015229095.1 Magnetococcales bacterium
GTCGCATAAGATGTATTATGTTAAATAGGATGCGGCACGACACCCAGCCCCCATACTTCCCCTGGCAGCCCCGTCCGGCTCAGCAGAGCGATCAGGCCGCCTTGACGGCCACCGGCGTCAGATAAATCTGGATCTCGCTCTGGCTGTCTTCCATGCCACGGGCAATCTTGTCTTTCAACACGTCAACGATCAGGTCGCCCTCATACACTTTGAGTCGCCCATCCACCTGAACGTTGAGAACCACATGGAGGGCCTCTCCCATGATCCTGGCGCGCAGATAGGCAACCCCCAGTACCCCAGGGGACTGTTTGGCAATGCGATAGATTTTTTCCAGCCGCTCCCGATCAGGCATGGTATCCATCAACCCCTGGATGGCATCCACGATCAGCTCAAAGCCGATATGGAAGACGATCAAAGCGAGAACCACGCTGGCCAGGGGATCGGCGATGGGAAAGCCAAAGGTGGCAAAGATCAAGCCAATCAGCACGCCAATCGAAGAGATGGCATCGGAACGGTTATCCCAGGCGTTGGCCATGATGGCGGGACTGTTCAACTCCGTTGCCACACAGCGTTGATCGCGGAACATGATTTCGTTGGCAATGATGGAGATGATGGCACCAAAAACCGCGATACGGCTGGGTGCTGTGTAGTCACCGGAGATGACGGCACTGACGGAACTCCACAAAAGCGCGGATGCACCGGAAGTCAGGATCAAACCGATGAGAAATGCAGAAAGAAACTGAACTTTACCATGCCCATAGGCATGGTCTGCATCGGCAGGTGCGTTGGAAATCCGCACGCTGATCGTGGTCATGATGGCGGCGATGACATCTGCCCCGGAGTGGAAGGCATCGGCTACCAGGGCCGTACTGCCCGTCATGAGACCCAAGCCGCCCTTGAAAAGAACGAGGGATCCATTGACGGCGATCGCATAGTTGATCACCACATGGCGACACTGGCCACAATAAGGAAATTTCATGCGCGCTCCCCGGTGACACCGGCTCGGGAGATGGGGTTGACGGAAGCAAGGGATGCCGACGGCGCACTGCCAGAGTACCAGCGGCGGCCTCTTGTACCACAAGGTGGGGTGTTTTTCAAATCAAAAAGTGCCGAATTGGGGATAATCGCATCCTGGCCGCTTGCCGAATGGCCATTTGCTGCATAGAATCCCCCTGCATCTTTCGCCTTCATTGTTTGCCTCAGGGAAAAACAGTCATGACACGTCGTATCTTGGTCACCAGTGCCCTCCCCTATGCCAACGGTTCCATTCATTTGGGCCATTTGGTGGAATATATCCAGACCGACATCTGGGTGCGGTTTCAGAAGCTGCAAGGCCATGATTGCCTGTATGTCTGCGCCGATGACACCCACGGAACGCCGATCATGATCCGTGCCCGCAACGAGGGGATCACACCGGAAGCCCTGGTTCAGCGGATGCATCAGGAACACCAGGCCGATTTTCAGGCCTTTGCCATCGCTTTTGACAACTATCACAGTACCCACTCCGAAGAAAACCGCCTTTTGGCCGAGGAGGTTTACCGCAACAACCGTGCGGCGGGACATATTGCCGTGGCGACGGTGCATCAGGCGTACTGCAATAAGGACGCCATGTTTTTGCCCGATCGTTTTATCCGTGGCACCTGTCCAAGCTGTGGTGCGTTGGATCAATACGGAGATGCCTGCGAGCACTGCTCTGCCACCTACTCTCCCCTGGATCTGAAACAGGCCGCCTGCGCCCTCTGCGGAGAGAAACCGGTGCAAAACTCCTCGGAACATCTCTTTTTCCAGTTGTCCCGTTTTGAGGCATTCCTGAAAGAGTGGACCCGTTCCGGCACATTGCAACCGGAAATGGCCAACAAGCTGGAGGAATGGTTTTCCAGTGGTCTGAAAGATTGGGATATTTCCCGTGATGCCCCCTATTTTGGCTTTGCCATTCCCGACATGCCGGATAAATATTTTTATGTCTGGCTGGATGCCCCCATCGGCTATATGGCCTCCACATGGCACTTGTGCAAGCGATCAGGGCGCGACTTTGATGCCTATTGGCGACCGGGGAGTACGGCGGAGGTTTACCATTTTATTGGCAAGGATATTCTCTATTTTCACACCCTGTTCTGGCCTGCCATGCTGCAGGGAGCCGGTTTTCGCACCCCCACGGCCGTCTTCGCCCACGGTTTTTTGACCGTCAATGGCCAAAAAATGTCCAAATCCCGCGGGACGTTCATCAACGCCAGAACGTATCTGGATTTTCTGGATCCCGAATATTTGCGCTACTATTACGCCTGCAAGCTGACTGGACGGGTGGATGATCTGGACTTGAATCTGGAGGATTTTATCCTGCGGGTCAATGCGGACATGGTCGGCAAAGTGGTCAACCTGGCGGCCCGTACCGCCGGTTTTTTGCACAAGCAGTTTCAGGGTCAACTCAGTGCCCCCTATCCTGAGGATGGGGGACTCTATACGACGTTTGTCCAGGCGGGAGAGGAGATTGCCCAGTTTTATGAGGCGCGGGAATACGCCAGGGCCATACGACTCATCATGGCCCTGGCGGATAGTGCCAACCGCTATATCGAGGTCCGGGCCCCCTGGAATCTTGCCAAACAAAACCAGTGGGTTGCGTTGCAGGAGAGCTGTTCTGTGGCCATCAATCTGTTTCGTGTGTTGATGACCTATCTGGCTCCCGTGCTGCCGGTCATGGCGGAGAAGGTGCGGCATTTGTTGAATCTGCCGGAGTTGAGCTGGGCAGGCCGCTGCGTGCCCCTCTCTGGGAGTTCCATTCAGGAATTCAAACATTTGATGGCGCGGATCGATCCCAAACAGGTGGAGGCCATGCTGGCCGCCTCCCGCCCCTCCTCCCCGGAGTCGGCAGCCCCTCCTCCCGCCGCCGCCCATCCCTCCGCTTCGGAGTCGGCCTCCCCTCCTCCCGCCCCCTCCTCCCCACCCATCACCCTGGAGACCTTCACCCAGGTGGATCTGCGGGTGGCCAGAATTCTGCAAGCCGAACAGGTGCCGGGGGCCGACAAACTGCTCAAACTCACCCTGGATGTCGGGGTGTTGGGACAACGCACTGTTTTTGCCGGCATTCGCGCCGCCTACACACCCGAATCCCTGCACAACCGCCTGACCGTTGTGGTGGCCAACCTGGCACCCCGCAAGATGAAATTCGGTCTCTCCGAGGGGATGGTGCTGGCAGCCAGCCACGGGCAGGGTGCCGACAAAACCGCCCTCTATCTGCTGGCAGCGGATTCAGGTGCCGAACCTGGCATGCGGATCCAATAGCAGGCGGTATGCCGAGTGGTTTTACAGGCCGGTGTTGTGCAGATCCGCGCCCAGGCGGACGGGGATGATCTGCTGGCACAGACCGCCCTGCCGTGCCAGCGTCACAATGGCACCACACAGGGCCCCCTCCTCCTGGGCCTGCTCAAAATGGGTGGGCATCTGTTTGAGAAAGCGGGGTAAAACCGATTCCGCCTTCATGCCGATGACCGAGCGATAACAGCCTGTCATCCCCACATCCGTTTGAAAGGCTGTGCCCTTGGGCAGGAGATGGTGGTCAGCGGTCGGTACATGGGTATGTGTGCCCAGCACCGCCGAAACCCGTCCATCCAAATGGTGCGCCATGGCCCTTTTTTCCGAAGTGGCCTCCCCGTGCATGTCGACGATGATGGCATCCACATCCCGCCCCAGGGCGGTCTGTTCCAGAAAGCGGTCCACCCCCTGGAAAGGACAATCCGCCCCATCCATGAATACCCGACCGATCAGGTTGACCACCGCCACCCGCATGTGACAGGGGGTGGTAAAAAGGAGGCTGCCCCGACCAGGCACTCCAGGCGGATAGTTCAAGGGGCGCAGCAGACGGCCATTGCTCTCCAGATAGGGAATAATCTCCTTGTATTTCCAGACATGGTTGCCCGTAGTGACGACATCGACGCCACACTGAAACAGTTCATCGGCCACCGAGGGGGTAATGCCGATACCCCCGGCACTGTTTTCGGCGTTGGCGATCACCATCGCCAAGCCGTGGGCCGCCTTTAATGGTTCCAGATGGCGAGCCAGAGCCCGACGTCCGGACTTGCCAAAGATATCGCCAATGAATAAAATCTTCACGGTCGCCGTCGGGGATGCCTGCATGGCCGCCTCGTTGTTGTGTGCAAGGGTTGAACAGCGCCGACTGCGCCGGGGCTTGCAAAAGTTTGATCAGAATGTCAGCAGGCCCTAGGGAAATTTGTAAAAGGCGCGGTTCAAATATTCGACCACGTTGGCCTCATCTTCCGGCCACCACTGGGTATTGAGCACCTGTTGGTTGCAGAAGGAGACTTGGCTTTTCAATTTTTCCAGGGAGGTCATGCGGCGCTCCTTCCGGGTGTAGAGGCTGTTGGCGTCGCCGTTGGCTTTGCTGGCGTGACAGTTGGTCATGCAGCTGGGATCGTGCAGCAGCTTGCCCTTCTCCGCATCGGCGGCGCGACCGGGGCTGGCTGTGCCGATGGCCATGGTCAACAGCACGGTAAACAGACAGGCTTTTTTCATTATCAATCCTTTTGTAGACAAGAGTGGACAGTCATGGAACTGGACAGCGCATCTCCCCCTCCCTCCCCCACCCATCGCCCGGTAGAGGTGTTGGTGGTGGGCACGGGCGCGGTGGGTGGTTACTATGCGGCCCAGTTGGCCAAAGCGGGCGCACGGGTCTCCACCACCCACCGATCCGATCTGATGGTGGTGCGGGAGCAGGGCATTCATATCGACGCACTGCATGGGCCCCAGCATTTTCGGCCAGCCCAGGTGTTGGCGGAGGTGGCCGAGTTTGCAGGCTCCCCGGACTATATCCTGGTCGCCCTGAAAGTGTTGGAGGAGATCCCCACGGCAGAGCTGATCCGCCCGGCGGTCGGAGCAGAGACCGCCATTCTGTTGTTGCAAAACGGCGTGAACATTGAGGAGCCGGTGGCCGAGGCCTTTCCGGCCAACGAGCTGCTGAGCGGGCTGGCCTTTGTCTGCCTCAACCGCACCGCCCCCGGCCATATCCGGCACACATGCTACGGCCACCTGAATATTGGCCGCTTTCCCGGCGGTCCCTCTGCGGCGGCAGAACGGCTGGCGCAACTTTTCGTGGCGGCCGGAACACCCTGCGCGGTGACAGAAAACATTGCCCTGGAACGATGGAAAAAGCTGGTGTGGAACGCCGCCTTCAATCCCCTCTCCGTGCTGGGACAGGCCACCACCCGCGCCATCCTTGACCAGCCCGAGAGCGCGCAGCTGGCCCAACAAATCATGACGGAAGTGTGTGCCATTGCCACCGCCTGCGGCTTCCCCCTGGGGGAGGAAACGGTTCAGAAAAACCTGCAGGCCACCCGCCGCATGCAACCCTACCAAACCAGTATGTTGCTGGATGATCAGGCGGGACGATCCATGGAGGTCGAGGCCATTTTGGGCAACGCCGTCCGCGCCGGCAGGCGGCACCGGGTCGCCACCCCTGGCCTGGAGTGCCTCTACGCCCTGATGTCACTGCGCGTCAAGCAGAGCACCTCCGGGAATCGCCCGGTCACGCATCAATAGGTTTTTAACCAACTCATCAAGATATAGGCTTGAATCAAAGAGATGGCGATCAGGCCATAGGTGCCGCTGACACACACAAAGGACAAAAATTTGACCAATGTCTCTTGTGCCAGGTCACGGTGTTTGGTGTTTGTAAAATATTTGGACATGGTTGCGCTGGCTCCCCGGTGTATGCTGGATGTGTCACGGAAGTGATGTGAGACATTCCGGGGGCTTGTCCGTTCGCCAACAGAATGTCATCGATCTTGCGCCGTATAACAGCAAGAGCCACGCCAATTTTTGCGCCGATCAAAAATCGCCGCGACCACCGGCAAAAGTTTTGGGTATTGCAGGGTGGTTTCGATGGAACATATTATAAATAAATGCTTTATTTTTTTATGGATGCGACCAGGGCAGAGAGCCGGCGGTAGGCGATTTGCTCTCTTTCGTGATAGTAGGTTCGCAGAAGATGGGCATCGTTGACGGTCAATGGTTTGAAAACGATACGCAGACGGTGACGCTCCTCCTGTTCATCCATATGCAAGAGATTGCCAGCCAGGACTGTTTTGGTTGTTGGCGCGTCGTGGACAGCGGTGTCAACCTTTTGGGCAGGCAACGAAAAACGCACCTGGATGGGGGCAAACAGCAGGGTTTCATCCAGGAGGGGAGAGCGGGGCAGAATGATACAAAGGCCCCCTTCCGACAGATTGGCGATCCAACCCCGCACGGTCTGTCTGTTGATCCGTAATTCGATGGCAACGGGCTGGTTGGGTATGACGCGCGGCACCAGTCGGCGACCCATGGCACCATCGGTGGGCACAAATTCTTGCAGCAGCGCTGTCCCCTGCGTTTGGTCAACGGCGGCCACCACAGCCCGCAATCCCTGTGGCAGGTGGGGCAATGCCAGGTAGGTGACCCCCTCCTCCGCCATGGCCGCCAACGATTCCGAACAGATTTGCACCAACACGGAATCCGGGCTGTATTTCAGGACCAATCCCTTGTTGACGACCGGAATACCCGAAAATGTGTTAAAAAATCGGATCTCCAGAATGCGGCTGTGCACCATCTGGAACTCTCGCACAATGTTGATGTGCTTGGTGAGTGCCGGATCATCCAGGTAGACGGAAAGACGGCACAGCGGGGCATTCTCCAGCAGGCAAAGCCGCTCTTCGATGCGGATGGGTTCGTTGAAAAAGGCCCCCATGCCCAGCACAATGCCTTTGAACAGCGGGCAGAGTTTGCGTCCGGAGAGATAGGCCACGGCCACCTCCCCATATTTCAACCGATATGTGCGGATATCCGGGGGGATGACTCCGGTGCTGTGGTTGGCAAAGGCGGTCAGAATTTCTGTGGAGAGCCGTTCCAGGATGTCCAGAGTGCGCCACTCCTCCTGGATCAAGCCCATGGAACGACCCATGCTGAGCAGTCCGGCACTCATGTGGTGCCCCAACTGTTGCAGGGTCTCCGTCAAGGGCAGTTGCACAATGCGGGCGACGGCAGCAAACAGATCGATGGCTCCCTCATCCGGATAAAAACGATCCGGTGTAAAGGGTTGTTCCACCAGATTGGCCTCGCGCATGGCCCTGGACCACGCCCCTGCACCGCAGCGGGACTCCAAAAAATCCTCCATGGCCAAAAAAATTATGCCGTGCATCGCTCATCCAACCTCTATATCCTCTTGGGGTTTGATTCCGGGATGCTCTCCCGCGATCCCAATCCATATTCAGCGCAATATTTACCTGGAGGTGTGATTCTATGGCTACGGTAACCCATTTTCCCATCATCATTCTTGGCTCAGGACCGGCGGGCTACACGGCAGCCATCTACACGGGGCGGGCCAACCTGAGCCCTGCCCTGATCCAGGGCATGCAACCGGGTGGGCAGCTCACAGTTACCACAGAGGTGGACAATTTTCCAGGTTTTGAAGAAGGAATCCAGGGTCCGGAGTTGATGCGTCGTATGGAGGCTCAGGCCAAACGCTTCAACACCCACATAATTTCGGATCTGGTCAACCAGGCGGACCTGACGGAGGAGCGTCGGCAGGGCGGTCCGTTTCGCTTGACCTGTGATTCTGGCGATGTGTATACCTGCGATGCGCTCATTATCGCCACGGGGGCGTCGGCCCGCTGGTTGGGGCTGGAGTCGGAAAAACGGTTGAGCGGTTATGGCGTCTCCGCCTGTGCCACCTGTGACGGCTTTTTTTATCGGGGTCAGGAGATTGCCATCGTGGGGGGCGGCGACACCGCCGTGGAAGAGGCTCTGTTTCTCACCAATTTTGCCAGCAAGGTGACCCTTATCCATCGTCGGGATGCGTTGCGGGCCGAAAAGGTGATGCAGGAACGCCTGCTGGCCCATCCCAAGGTTCACACAGTCTGGGACTCGGTGGTGGAGGAGGTTCTCGGTGATCCCAAGGCGGGAGGCGTGACGGGTGTGCGCCTGAAAAACATCAAAACCCACGAGCAGACAACACTGGCCGTGACCGGCCTGTTTGTCGCCATTGGCCATACGCCCAACACGGCCTTGTTCAGTGGTCAGCTGGATACGGATGAGGCGGGCTATCTGGTGACCAAACCGGATTCTACGGCCACCAATCTTTCAGGGGTTTTTGCTGCGGGGGATGTGCAGGACAAAACCTTCCGGCAGGCCATCACGGCGGCCGGCACGGGCTGCATGGCCGCCCTGGAGGCGGAACGCTATCTGAGCGAGCAGGCAGGACACGCAACCCGCATTTAGCTGGACAGGCCTTCCCGTTGAGCCGGAGGCTGGATAGATAGAGGTCAGTGGGAGAGCTCTGGGAAGGGGCTGGCCCCTTCCCAGCGGGGGGGTGTGGCCTAAGCCTCACAAGGCTCGTACAGGGGGCCGTTGAACGAGAACGGCGAGATCACGCATAGAGGCTGAGGGTTGTCTGGCTGTGGGCCGCCTGCCGTGCGGCGGCGACCCCCTCCAGCCAGCCCTGCACCTGACGAAAGCGGGCCGCAGCCTGAGCCGGGCTGATTTTTTCCAAAACGACGGTGACCAGGGGACGTTCAGGCCGATAGCGCAGGGACTCCCGGATCATGCCCCGCTCGGCACGCTCCAGGGTGGACTCCACCGCTGCGCTGCCCCCCTGCCCCGCAGCCCCTGTCACACTGCGGAGATGAATCTGCTCAAAATCCTGGGTCAGGATCTGAGCATGGACCCGGTTCAGGTCGAGATGCCCCTGCAACGGGTTGGCTATGCCATAGATGGCACCGACAGAGACGGAGTTCAACACGGAAGCCTCCCACAAAGCCGACGCGCCTTCCGGCGCGCAGAAGATCGCCGGGAAGTCTTTTTCACGTCACCCTCCCCTCCGCAGCGACGCAAAGGCAGCCCCGACTGTTCAGGCCGCCACATCCAGCCGTTGCACATTACCCGTAGCGACTGCCCCATCCCGTGCTCCTGAGGCGGTGCTCTCTGCCATCCGTTGCAGAAGGGCGGCGGCCTGCTCCTGGCTGATGCGGTCGGACTCTGCGGAGCGCTCTTCCGCGCGGACCTGCGTGGAACGCTGCCGCAATATTTCGTCAAGTCGGGCGCGCTCTGCAGCCCGATCCGCCAGCACGGCAGTGCCCTCTTCCGGGAGCCTTTCGACGTTGTTGGTCTGCACCTGCTCGGCATCGTTGGTACGGATCTGCACGTTTGTAACGGCGACACTCGTATAGTGCTGCGGAGTGGACGCCCCCGTTGCGGCAGACTCGGACAGTGCGCTTACCATTGGATTTTCTCCGCTGTGTTGTGTACAATGTCAAACCCCGGGTATGAATACTACCTCCCCTGTTTCCATTCTCGGACAGAGTCCCATGAAAATCAAGTCCCTTTACATCCAAAAAAATAATATTTTCAGGAGAGATTAAATGGCTTTGGCTTTGTTTGACCTGGATAATACCCTGCTGGCTGGGGACAGCGATCATTTGTGGGGAGAATTTTTGGTCCGTCAAAATGCCGTGGACGGAACCCTGTACAGAGCGCAAAACGATCGGTTTTTCAAGGAATATCAACAGGGTATCCTGGATATCCAAGCCTATCTCGCTTTTCAATTGGGCATTCTTGCCCGTCTGGACCGCTCCACCCTGTTCCAATGGCGGCACCGCTTTGTGCAGGAGCAGATCCTGCCCATCATTGCCCCCCACGCCCCGACCTTGCTGCAGGAACATCGCCGACGGGGAGATGTGCTGGTGATTATCACGGCAACCAACCGTTTTGTTACAGCCCCGATCGCCGCCACCCTTGGGGTCAGCCATCTGCTGGCCACCGAAGTGGAGGAGCAGGATGGTCGATTTACCGGTCGTTCGACGGGTGTTCCCTGTTTTCGGGAGGGCAAGGTGGCGCGGTTGGCCGCCTGGATGACAGAAAACCACGCATCCCTGGCGGAGAGCTGGTTTTACAGCGACTCCCACAACGATCTGCCTCTGCTGGAGCAGGTGAGCCATCCCGTGGCGGTGGACCCGGATGAGACGTTGCAGCACATCGCGCAAGCGCGGAACTGGGAGATTCTCTCCTTGCGCCAATCCAGTCCACCGGTGCGGAGGTAGGCCGATGCGACTCCATCGGGACAGCCATCCACCGCCCTGGTCCATCGGAGTGCTGCTGCTGGCCTGGGTGCTGCCGGGTCTGCTAGGCCATGATCCCTGGAAGCCGGACGAAGCCTACAGCATGGGGCTGATTCAGCACATCCTGGAGAGCGGTCAATGGTTGGTGCCCACCCTGGGGGGAGAACCCTTCATGGAAAAACCGCCGCTCTACTATGTGACCGCCGCCTATGTGGCCGATGCGCTGGCGCCGTTGCTGCCCCTCCATGACGGGGCGCGCCTCACCAGCGGCTTGTATATGACCATCGTCCTGCTCTGCGTTGCCTTGACGGGCAACGAATTATACGGCAAGGGCCAGGGCAGCATCTCCCTGCTGCTGATGATGGGCTCCATCGGATTGTTGCCCCATGCCCACCAAATGATAACCGACACGGCGCTGTTGGCCGGTTTTGCCATGGCGTTGTATGGCCTGGCCCTGAGCCGTCGCCGTTGTGTTCTGGGTGGTGTTCTCCTGGGGCTGGGTACGGCGCTGGGTTTTATGACCAAGGGTCTGCTGGCTCCCTTTATTTTGGGGGGGGTGGTCATACTGATGCTGCTGTTTTCGACGTGGCGGCAGCCCTCTTTTGTGCTCTCTCTGCTCATTGCCCTGTTGACCGCCCTCCCCGGGTTGACGGTATGGCCCGCCCTCCTCTATCAACAGGTGCCGGATCTGTTTGATGTGTGGTTTTGGGAGAATAATTATGGCCGCTTCTTTGGCTCATCGGTGCTTGCCACCCAGCAGGAACCGGGTCACTATCTGAAAGCCCTGCTCTGGTTTACGGGCCCTGCCCTTCCCCTGGCCCTCTTCGGTCTCTGGAGGGAGCGACGGCACGGGCCGCTGGGAGCACACCGGCTGCTGCCACTGCTCATGGCGGTGGTGGTGCTGGCGACCCTGCTGGCCTCTTCCGCCACGCGGACCCTGTACCTGTTGCCCCTGTTGCCTCCCATCGCCCTGTTGGCGACCCCGATGGTGTGGACAAGCCCAGCGCCGCCCCGTTGGTTGTGCAACGTCGTCATTCTGTTTTTTACGCTCTTGGCGATACTGGTCTGGTGGATCTGGTTGGCAGCCCTCCATGTGGGACTGCCGGGGGAACAGGGGCTGCTGCTGCATCTCTCCCGCGTTTTTGTCATTCCGGAACAGCTCTCTTTCCAGGGGTTGCCCTTTGCGCTGGCTGTGTTGGCCAGTGGGGCCTGGATGCTGGGTGTACGTCATCTGGGGAGGTCTGCAGGGTATCTGATCATGGGCTGGAGTGGTGGGGTGACCTGGATCTGGTTGCTGGTGATGACGCTCTGGTTGCCCGTGATCAACTATGGCAAGAGCTACCGTTCCATGGTGGCCGATTTGCAACAGGCCCTGGCGGGACAGGAGGGCTGTATCGCCAGCCGTGGTCTGGGAGAACCGCAACGGGCCATGTTGCACTATTATGGCCAGATTTTTACCCAGCGCGTGGAAAACCGCCAGGCAAAACCGGGATGCCCCCTGCTTTTGATCCAGAGCCCTACAGCCACTCCCCACGATCCGCCGAGCCGGGAAACGTTGCTGTGGAGCGGTGGCCGACCGGGGGATGAGAAGGAGTGGTATTTTCTCTACCGGATAGAGCGACGCTAAAAAGTCCCTGCAAACCGGGATGACCTGTTATTGGCCCGTGGGAAAATAGCGGGTCAGGTCGTTTTTCAACGCCCATACCATCAACACCAGCAGCAGCGTCATCCCCACCCGGTTGGCCAACATCTGTACCGACTCTCCCAGGGGGCGGCCCAGGATGGCCTCGATGGAAAAAAACAACAGATGTCCCCCATCCAGGACCGGGACCGGCAGCAGGTTCAAGATGGCCAGATTGACCGAAATCAGCGCCATGAAAAAAAGCAGATTGCTCGATCCCTGGGCGGCCGCCTTGCCCGCCAGATCGGCAATCATCAACGGACCACCGATCTGATCGGCTGAGATGACCTGGGTCAGCAGTTTCCAGGTGCTGGTCAGGGTCAACAGTGTCATGGACCAGGTCTGCTGCCACCCCTTCAACATGGCCTCCCCCAGCCCATAGCGCACCACCTCCAGAGTCTCCCCCGGCCCGACGCCAATCAGCGGTAACCGCACCGACTCGCCGAAAATGTTGCGAGTCTCTCTCAACTCCGGCGTTACCTTGATCAGCAGGGTGCGACCGGCCCGTTCCACCGTCAACGTCAGAGGCTTGCCATCCGAGGCCTTGATCTGACTGCTGAAGGTCTGCCAGCGGTGAATGGGCTGATCATCCAGATAGGTGATCCGATCCCCCACTTGCAGACCTGCCGCTGCCGCCGGTGTCTTGGGAGAGACCACGCCCACCACCGGCAGCAACTCCCCCACCCCGGTGAGATAGGCCCCCGTCAAGGCCAGAAAAGCAAACAACACGTTGAATGCCGGTCCGGCGGCGACAATCATCATGCGTGGCCAAACCTTTTTGGCATAAAAGGCGTGGGGCATCTCCTCCGGGGCTACCGGCTCCTCATCGGATTCCCCCAGCATTTTGACATAGCCCCCCAGGGGGATGGCCGACAGACGATAGTCCGTTCCATTGTTTTTGTCCCGCCATCCGTACAGGCGGGGTCCAAAGCCCAGAGAAAAGACCAAAACCCGCACGCCGTGCAATCGAGCCACCAAAAAATGGCCCAATTCATGGACAAAAATCAGCACACCCAAGACCACAATGGCCCAAAACACCGTGTGAAACATAAACGTTCGATCCCATATGCCGTCAATGTCGCAAGAGCCACGCCTCGGCCTGGCGACGGGTTGCGCGATCTGTCTGCAAGATATCCTCCAGCGACCCCATACCTGCCGGGCCGCTGGTCTCCCTCTGGTGTTGGTCCAAACACCATTCCACCAGGCAGGGAATGTCCAAAAAGCCGATTTTTTCCGCCAAAAAGGCGGCCACGGCCACCTCGTTGGCTGCATTGAGTACCGTCGTCGCCGCGCCACCCTGACGCAACGCCCGATAGGCCAGTTCCAGACAGGGAAAATCCCGCTCCTCCGGTTTGTCGAAAAAGCGCAGCTCTCCCAATTGGGCCAGGTTTAAAGTCGGCACCGTTGTGGTGATCCGTTCCGGCCAGGCCAGGGCAACAGCAATCGGGGTGCGCATATCCGGCACGCCCAACTGGGCCAACACCGAACCATCCCGATAGGCCACCATGGAATGCACGATGCTTTCCGGATGTATCACCACCTGGATCTGCTCTCCTCCCACTCCGAACAGATAAAATGCCTCGATCACTTCCAGGCCTTTGTTCATTAAAGTGGCAGAATCGATACTGATTTTTTTTCCCATTTGCCAGCTGGGATGGGACAATGCCATGGCCGGGGTTACCCGTTGCAAAGCGGCCCGGGACCAGCCGCGAAAAGGCCCACCGGAGGCCGTCAACACCAATTGGCCCACATCCTGCCCGTGCAACGCCAGCACCCCCCCCTGCTCTGCCCCGCAGCGCCCGTTGCACAACACCTGAAAGATGGCGCTGTGCTCGGAATCCACCGGGATCACTCCCACCCCCTGCCGGGTCACTTCGGCCATGAACAGGGGGCCTGCCATGACAAGGCACTCCTTGTTGGCCAGCGCAATATGCTTGCCTGCCCGAATGGCCGCCAGGGTGGGTTGCAAACCCGCCGCTCCGACAATCGCCGATACCACCAGTTGGGCCGTGGCCCAGGCTGCGGCTTCCATCACCCCTGTGGTTCCTGACAATACCAGACAGCCGCTGCCAGCCAGGGCAGAGCGCACCTGTTCAGCCTGTGTCTCTTGATGGATGGCCACTACCTCCGGTCGAAACCGCCGGGCCTGTTCGATCAGTTGCTGCCCATTGCTGCCCGCTACCAGGGCAACCACCCGGAAGCGGTCGGGATGATCGGCGATCACCCGCAGGGTGTTGACCCCGATGGAACCTGTGGAACCCAACAGGGTGATCGTTTTAACCGCCAAGGAAAAGGGCTCCTGGAGTGGCAGAGAGAGGCTGCATCCACAAAAACAGATAGTAGACCGGAGCGGCAAACAGCAGGCTATCCAGGCGATCCAACATACCCCCGTGGCCGGGAATCAGATGACCGGAATCTTTGACGCCCGCCTCCCGCTTGAGCAAGGATTCCGCCAAGTCTCCCACCTGTCCCACCACCGACAGCACCGCACCCAGTAGGGTCGCTGCTGGCCAATCATAAGGAAAGGGTTGTTCAAAGAGCGAGAGGAGAAAGGAGAGGATACCGCCTGTGAGACTGGCCAGCACGACGCCGCCCCAAAAGCCGGCCAGGGTTTTCCCCGGGCTGATCAGGGGAGCCAATTTTCGCTCTCCCCAGCGTCGTCCCGCAAAAAAAGCCCCCACATCCGTGGCCCAGATGATCAGCAGGAGAAAACAGATCAGCACGCCTCCTTGCACGCCCTGTCGCACATCCAGCAGCAGGGCCAGGGGCAGGGCGCAGTAGAGTACCCCGAAATAGCGTCGGCAGATATCCTCCAACGCCGATCTCCCGGGTTGATAGTGCCAGACCCCTTCGGCGAAAAAAAAGAGCAACAGGAGCATGCAGGAGAGGGAGAGGGGCAGACTGGGCAGTGCCGCCAGCCAACCGACCTTTGGAACACCGGAAACCAGAATAAGCAGCACCCCAAACAGCAGCGGCAAAAAACGACGCAGGGAGTCCTCTCTCCCCAGTGGGGGTTCGCGCAACCGATGCCACTCGTGAACCAGCAAGGCGGCTACCGGCACCACGAGCAGAAAGAGCAGCCCAGGCGAGCCCGCCAGGAGCAGGTAGAGCAGCGGGATGGCCAACAACAGGGCGGAGAGGGTTCGAATGAGGACGGGGGCGTTCAAGGGCCGACTCACACAGCAGCACCGAAACGCCGTTCTCGGCTTGCAAAATCCCTGATGGCCTGACGCAGATGGCCGCCATCAAAGTCTGGCCAATAGACGGGGAGAAAAACAAGCTCTGTATAGGCCATTTGCCACAGTAAAAAGTTGCTGATACGCTGCTCTCCACCGGTGCGGATCAACAGGTCCGGGTCTGCCAGACCGGCGGTGGTCAACCGCTGGGAAAAGAGCTCTTCCGTGACCTCGTCCGGATTGAGACGACCGGACAAGGCATCCCGCACCATGCCGCGCGCGGCATCCACCAACTCCTGCCGTCCTCCGTAGTTGAGTGCTATATTGAAACGCAATTGGGTATTTTCCTGGGTACGCTCTTCCAGCTCCCGCACATGCTTCCGCACGCTCTCCGGCAGCTCATGGAGACGCCCCAGGGCACGAAACTGCACCCGTCCTTTGGCCAGAAATTCCATCTCATTGCGCAAGTGAAAGGCCAGCAAATTCATCAAGGCGGATACCTCTTCGGCAGGCCGTTTCCAGTTTTCTGAGGAGAAGGTATAGAGAGTCAGGACAGGGATCTGCCACTCCAGGCAGGCCTCCACGGTCCGCTGAACGGCCTTGACACCCTGTCGATGGCCTTCGACCTGGGGTAAATACCGCGCACGTGCCCACCGCCTGTTACCGTCCATGACGATGGCGATATGACGGGGCAATGACGACGAGGACGGCATCGCATCAGACATGGATCATCCGGAAACAGTGGATCATATCTGCAAGATATCCACCTCTTTGTGAGATAAAATTTCATCCACATCCTTGATGGAAAGATCGGTCTGTTCCTGGACCTTTTTTTCCCAGGCATGAAGATCGTCCTTGGAGATCTCCTTGTTTTTTTCCATTTTTTTCATCTGTTCCAGGATGTCACGGCGCACATTGCGCAACGCCACCTTGGCCTGCTCACCATACTTGTGGACCAGCTTGACCAGGGACTTGCGCCGTTCTTCGGTCAGCTCTGGCAAGGGAATGCGCAGCAGGGTGCCATCCGAGAGGGGGTTCAAGCCCAGATCGGCCTCCCGAATGGCCTTTTCGACGGCTTTCATGGATTTTTTATCCCATGGCTGCACAGTCAGCATCCGGCTTTCTGGCACATTGATGGAGGCCAGTTGATTGAGAGGCATGAGGGAGCCGTACACATCCACCATCACATGATCCAGCAAGTTGCCGGAGGCCCGACCGGTGCGCACAGTCGACAACTCTTCCTTGAGGGCCGCCAAACATTTTTTCATCCGCTCGTCCAGCAAGGCAAAGAGTGCATCTGCCATTTAATCTACTCCTATCCGTGTGCCGCGATTTTCACCCCGAATGACGGCTGCCAATGCCCCCTGTTCCAGAATGGAAAACACCATGATGGGGATGCGGTTGTCCCGGCACAGGGTGATCGCCGTCAGGTCCATGACTTTCAACCCTTTGGAGAAGACGGCATCAAAGGTGAGTCGATCATATTTTTGGGCCGAAGCATCCTGTTTGGGATCGGCGCTGTAGACCCCGTCCACCTTGGTTCCCTTCAACAACATGTCGGCATGGATCTCCGCCGCTCGCAAGCTGGCTGCGGTATCGGTGGTGAAAAAGGGGTTGCCAGTGCCGGCCGCAAAGATGACGATTCTGCCCTTTTCCAGGTGGCGCACAGCCCGGCGATGGATGAAGGGTTCGGCCACCTGGGGCATGGTGATGGCCGACTGCACCCGCACCGTCAAGCCGATCTTTTCCAGGGCGTTCTGCAAGGCCAGGGCATTGATCACCGTGGCCAACATCCCCATGTGGTCTGCGCTGGAACGCTCCATGCCCATCGCACCGCTGGAGACTCCCCGGAAAATATTTCCACCGCCCACCACCAGTGCCAACTGCACGCCCTGATTGTGAACCTCTTGTATCTCGGCAGCCAGGCGTTCGAGAAAACAGGGGTCGATGGCAACCCCTGCCCCCATCAACGCTTCCCCCGAAATTTTCAACAAAACCCGCCGGGCCGGTTGTTCCATGATGGCAATCCTCGTTCCTAACCCGCAGCCTTCGCCACTTCGGCCGCAAAATCCTCCTCTTTTTTTTGGATCCCCTCTCCCAGCACATAGCGCACGAAGCCGCTGACATCGATGCGAGCCCCCAACTCCTTGGCCTTGGCTGCCACCACACCGCTTACCTTTTGATCGGGATCCATCACGAAGGGCTGTTCCAGCAGGCAGCTTTCGCCATAAAACTTATCCAGGCGCCCCTGCACCATTTTGTCGATGATGCTTTCCGGCTTGCCGGAGCTGCGGGCCTGATCGGCCAAAATGTTGCGTTCTCTCTCCACGGCCTCGGCGGGCACGGAAGAGCGATCCAACCAGGGGGGTGCGGAAGCGGCCACATGCATGGCCAACTTTTTGCCCAGGTCCGCAAGGGCTGCGCTCTCCGAGGAGGGGGACTCCAAGCCCACCAGCACCCCGATTTTGCCCTCCATGTGAATGTAGGCGACCACAGCACCTTGATTGACCCGCAAACTCGCCAAGCGGCGCAGGTTCATGTTTTCCCCGATGGTGGCGATCTTGTGCGTCAGCTCCTCGGCGACCGTGCGGCCCGTATCCGGGTAGCTCAATCCTTGCAACTGTTCCACAGAGGTGACGCCTGCCTGCAGGGCCAAACGGGCTGATGTCTCTGCAAAGGCTACGAAATGCTCATTTTTGGAGGTAAAATCCGTCTCCGTGTTCACCTCCAGGAGCAGCCCCTGTTGCCCTTCCACCACGGCCACCACCTTGCCATCGGCTGCCACCCGTCCGGCTTTCTTGGAGGCTGCTGAGAGCCCCTTTTTGCGCAGCCAATCGACGGCACCTTCCATGTCACCCCCGGCCTCTTCCAGTGCCTTTTTGCAGTCCATCATACCGGCACCGGTTTGTTCCCGCAACTCTTTGACCAACTTCGCGCTCACCGACATTGTCTTTAGTATCCCTAGGCTGTTTCAATCCACACCCGGTTGCAGGGGGTTTTCCCCTGCAACCGGGCAATCCATCACACGCTTTCGATAACCATCTCTTCCTGGTCGCTCGCCAGGGAGCCCTCTCCCTCGGGCAGATCCATTTTTTGTCCTGCGGCGGTGTCGGGACGAGCCATCATTTTGCCTTCCAGGATGGCATCCCCCATTTTGTTCAAAAACAGCTTCAGGGAACGGATGGCATCGTCGTTGCCTGGGACCACCCAATCGATGGGATCCGGATCGCAGTTGGAGTCCACCAGGGCCACCACAGGGATGCCCAACTTGTTGGCCTCCTTGACGGCCAGGGATTCCCGGTTGGTATCCACCACCACGATCACATCCGGCAAACGGCCCATGTTTTTGATGCCCCCCAGGGAGCGTTCCATTTTTTCCCGTTCCCGCTCCAGTTTTTGCACCTCTTTTTTGGTTCTTGAGTCGAACGTGCCGTTGACTTTCATCTTTTCGATCTCTTTCAGGCGGCGTATCGACCCCTGGATGGTTTTCCAGTTGGTCAAGGTGCCTCCCAGCCAACGGTGGCTGACATAATATTGGCCGGTGCGCAAGGCCTCTTCCTCCACCATTTCCACCACCTGCCGTTTGGTCCCGACGAACAGCACCAGACCGTGATTGCTGGCCCGCTCCCGCAGGAAGCTGTAGGCGTCGCGCAGCATGACAACTGTTTTTTGCAGGTTCAGGATATGGGTGCCGTTACGGGAGGTGTAGATGAATCGCCCCATTTTGGGGTTCCAGCGTTTGGTTTGGTGTCCGAAGTGAAAGCCCGCGTCCAGCAATTCGCGGATGGAAAACTTGGCCATTGTGACTCCTGTTTTTTTGGTTGTTCAACCGCTGATGTCGCTTGGGATGCGGCCCACAAACTCGAATCGAGGCACCGGGACCGCCGATCATCGGCGTGAAAAATGGAAGAATAACATCAACCCATCGAGTTTAATCGTTCAGCCCCTCATTTGCAAGTCTCTCGCGCGCCGGTGCGCATAAATCTGCCGGGGGTTCGTTTTGTGCAGGAGGAAGGGTCTGGTTTCAGGCCGGTGGGGGTTGGGTGTATGGCTGCGACGGGATGTGTGTTTCTCGTGCTTCTGCCAGGAGATTCCATGCCTGTTCCACCTGTTGTGGGGTGCCTTGCAGATGGAGCACGGTGGCGCCGAGGCAGTCATCGACACCACCGGCTGCCACCGGGGTTGCCTGGACGCCGCAGAGCAGATGCAGGGCCTGGATTTCGGTGATGAGTGTGGCGCAACCGGCCATGATGGGGATATAGCCCACAGGCACGCCCATGCTCCGCTCCAGGGTGGTTTGTCCCAGGAGGCCGCAGGCGGCGGGCACGGAGGGGATGGATTTGTGCAGGGATACGGGGAGGATCAGTTCGCCTCCTCTGGCCAGCAGGATAGCCAGTGCCGCGCCGATGGTGCCGCCGGTGGGCGAGCCGATGAGCACGGCGGCATTGCCGTGGGGATCGATGGCGTTGGCCCCTTTGATGTAGATGTCTCCTTTGCCGAAGCGCTCCAGCAGAGGAGCGGGCCAGCCTCTGCTGTGCAGCCCCTCCTCGAAGAGCAGAGGGCCAGGGCCGCGTCCGGATGGGGGTGTCTCTCCCAATGCCCCATCCCGGATCCAGCCGACGGCGAAGCTCTCCCGGCCAGGATCTCTGCCGGTCAGGAACCAGGCGACATAGCGGGTTGTGGTGCCACCGACGATGACCATGCGCCCTGATCGGGTGCGTGCCTGCACCTGGGGCAGTGCCGCCACCGCTCGACCAATCAGGCGTTGTCCCTCCTCCGGGCGCACCACCACCACGGCGGATGCCGTCGCGGCAGAGGAATGAGATGGCAGAGAGATATTCATGGGGGGCATGCTAACAAAAAATTTCCGGCAGCGCACGGAACGATTGCGCCACGGCATGCGGCTGGAAAAATTGCGGGGGGTGCACAAAGTAACTTGCGCGATGGGCGCGACAGATATAGACTCCGGCGCTGTGTTTGCGTCCCGTTCGTCTAGTGGCCTAGGACATCGGCCTTTCACGCCGGTAACACGGGTTCGATTCCCGTACGGGACGCCATTTAGTCATACGAAGACTACCGAAAAGCCAGTAAATTCAACGTTTACTGGCTTTTTTCATGTCCGAAGAGAACCGAAGAATACCGTTGACAACCACAACGTTTGTAGGCACGACTGTAGGCGCGTACCTACTCAAGCCAAAATCGTGCCTACAATGCCCCTCACAGATGCCTTTATCGAGCAGTTGCACCACATGCGCGATGGCGGTTTTCACCGTGCAGGCTGTACGGGAGCCCCAGGGGGAACAGGGAGCGCAGGGGATGGGGCCATCTGGCGCATCTCCTGGGCGGGGGGCTCAATGCCCGCCAGGCAGAACGCGCACCAGCGTCATAAGGATACCCGCCATCATGGCCAGTTGCGCCAGGGCAAGGCCGACCATCCACTTGATGGTTTCGTTCTTGGCGACCTCGATTTCTTTCTGCAATTCTGCCTTGGTGGTCTCAAACTTGGCATCCATCTCCTGTTTGGTTGCCAATCCATCCAGACGACTTTGGATCTGCTTCTCGTTCCTCTCTTCCAGCTTGGCGGCCTGTTGATCCGTGCGGATATCCACCTGCTTGATAACCAGGGCCAACGCCTTGGCGTGACCTTTCGCTTGCTCTTCCGGGACACCGGCGGCCTTGAGCTGCTCCGTGTACTCCAGCGTGTCGAATGTGATGACGTGCATGGGGGCTCTTCTCCTGGTTGAACTCCCCCCGGACTATATCGGATCTCCCCGACCATTGCCATCGGTTTTTTGTTTCACCAGTTGCGTGGCCCCTGGCAGTGCACCGACCACACCCGGCAGGGGGGGAGAGCGGGAAGGCCGTCACTCTGGAGGGGAAAACCAAGACCGTTCCCCTGTCCAAAATGGCCATGTCGTGGAATTGACGAAAAAGGCAACAAAACAATTTGACGGCATATTTGACGGTACGAAAAAGGCAGGCATTAAATTTCATATTCAATATCAACATATTGCAATCTTGTTTGGTGTCCGTACGGCGACGCCATTTAGTCATGCGAAGACTACCGAAAAGCTAGTAAATTCAACGTTTACTGGCTTTTTTCATGTCCGAGGAGAACCGAAGAATACCGTTGACAGCCAATTTTGTTGGTATGCGTACTGGTACGGACACCCCGTGACTGGATCGCCACCACTCTCCGGCCTCAAGGCCCAATGTGGCCTGATTGTGTGTGTCGCCTGGCAGCCAACTCCTGCATCCTGGATGCTTCCACCTTCTGAAGGAGATCGGAAAGCATTTCCACCTGAGCTTCCGCTTGGGGGGATGGGACACCGGCGGTCTCCAGCCTCTTGACGAAGGCCAGGGTATCGAACGGAACGGCAAAGGCTGTTGTGCCCATGGTGGCTCTCCTCCTGGTTGGATACCCCCCCAATGTACCGCAACGGGGGCAGGCTGGTAAAGAAAATTGCACCGGGGGTCATGGCTCAATAAAGCTGTCTCCCCTGTTCCACTCGTCTTGGATAGAGGGATGGTGCTCTAAAGTCCAGGAACAGAAAGCCAGCAAATTTAACTGTTTGCGGTCTTTTTTGCGACCGAGGAGGAACGGGAATAACCGTTGACAGTCAGGTTGGGCTCACCGAGCCGATGCGAGGGGTGCATACCCCTCGCGCTTTTCCCCGCATCGGACGGTAGAGCCATCCTGCCACAAAAAACGCAGTCCGGGATCTCGTGGATGTGCCGGGGATTTCCCAGAAAGTGCTTGTGCGCGACGGTCATTTGTATCATTCACGCTGAACCAGGACACTCCTGATCGTCCCCCCTCCTCCCCGGTGTCAGGATGGATCCGCCAGCACGCTCTCCAGGGTTGTGGCGTCCAGAATCCGGAGGCTCCACTCCTCCAGGGTGGATCGTTCAGCATCGGCTATTTTTTGGCTGGCCCAGGTGGGCAGATCGCCGAAGCGGCGTTGGAGTTGGCGGGTCAGCATGGATACCCTTTCCTCTTGGCGGCCTTTCTTCTCGCCGATCTGGATGCCTTCCTGGCGTACTATCGCAGCCCACTCCGGCTTGCCTTTGGCCAATATCTCCTGTGCAAATTGTGACATCATTTCAGCTTCCTCCTGCGGGTTGATACGGCGCACAACCTGCCGTACATGCTCTTCATCCAGGTTAGAGAATGTCGTCAACAAATACAACAGCACCGACAGCAACAGCTCTGGAGCATCCGCCAACGCGGCAATGATGTTTTCCAGGGCATCCATCTGCGTCTGCGGATCGCGAGT
>JADGCE010000002.1:0-27567 GCA_015229095.1 Magnetococcales bacterium
GCAACACGGGTGGCGCGGGAACAACCCCCACCCTCAGCGTCGACACCCTGGCCCCTACGGTGACCATCACCAGCAGCGCATCGGCGGTCAAAAGTGGCGAAACCGCCACCCTCACCTTTACCTTCAGCGAAGCCCCCAGCGGCTTTGCCATGGAAAGTGTAGCCACTGCCAACGGCACCCTGAGCAACCTGGCAGTCAGCGGTGACCCCAAAATCTACACCGCCACATTTACCCCCACCGCCGACACCGATGCCACCACCGCCAGCATCACGGTGGCTGCCGGCAGCTATACCGATGCCGCAGGCAATACGGGTGGTGCGGGGACGACCTCCACCCTCAGCGTCGACACCCTGGCCCCTACGGTGACCATTACCAGCGATCTGATGACGATCAAGGCCGATGAAACCGCCACCATCACCTTTACCTTCAGTGAGATTCCCAGTGGATTGACCACGGAGGCCATCACAACGACGGGAGGTCTCTTGGGTCCGCTGACCGCCACCGGCGACGCCAAAATCTATACGGCCCCCTTCACACCCACAGCCAACGTTGCCGCCGGCAACGCCAGCGTTGCGGTGACGGCAGCAGCCTACACCGATGCAGCGGGTAACCCCGGTGGTGCGGGCAGCACCCCCAGCCTTTCTCTGGATACCCTGGCCCCCACGCTGATCATCAGCAGCGATATATCCACCCTGAGAACGGGACAAACGGCACAAATCACCTTCACCTTCAGTGAAGATCCCCAGGAAAGCTTTGTCTGGAATGGCGAAAATGGCGACATTGCCGTCAGTGGCGGTACGCTGGATGCCATTCGTGGCACGGGGTTGATACGTACCGCCACCTTTACACCGGCGGCAAACCTGTTGGAGGATGCCCGTATCACGGTGGCGTCCGCTGCTTATGCCGATGCGGTTGGCAACCCCGGTGGGGCTGGCAGCACGCCCAACATTCGTATCAATACCATGCCAATTATCGTGCTGCCACCCCCACCGCCCCCGGCTCCCCCCTCGACCCCGTCGGCTTCCGCGCCCACCTCGTCGCCCACTGCCCAGGCCGCCGCTCCCGCCATCGTGGATGCGGCCCCGGCCGCCGCACCAGCCGCCACTCCCGCCGCCGCTCCCGCTCCGGCCGCCGCGCCTGTGGTTGCGGATGCGGCCCCGGCCGCCGCACCAGCCCCGGCCGCCGCACCGGCTGCCGGGCCGGCGGCCGCGCCGGCGGATGCGGCCCCTGGAGCAGCGGCCAGTGGTGGCACGGGTACGGGAGGCAAAGAGGCCGGCACCGGCAACAGTTCTCCCGGCACGACAGCCGCTGTCGCAGGAAGCAGTTCCTCCACCGGTACGGAGAGCGGCACCAGCAGCGGGGAGAAAAAAAGCCCGAACTCTGCGGGTGCGACGGGCAACCGGGATGAAACAGTCAACCAGGGCATCCGACAACCCGTTGCTGTGGATGGACTGGCTGACGCCGCTGCGCACACCACAGCCCTGGCTGCGGAAGGATTCGCAGGCGTTGCCGCAACCGTCAAGCCCCCGGAAGGATTTGCCGCCTCCAACGCAGATACCCCACCGAAGGTGGAGGGGTTGGGTGGCGGTGCGGGGGCGGGCACCGCCACCCCGGTAGAGGGGTTTGGGGATAATGCCGACAATCGGGGGCTTGCGGGAGCCGAAGGGGGATTTCTCGACCAGGAGGAGGAAAAACAGCTACCCGCCCGGAAGCGGGTGGCCGTGGACAGCGGCCCGGATAGTGCGGAGGGGGAGGAAAAAACGGCCAAGGAAGAGCGGTTGGATTTGGAGCCGGGTTGGGAGGAGGCCAGCCAGGGGCACACAGCCGCCGACATGGAGGAACAGGCGCGGGGAGAGGAGGCTCCTGGCGGGACGACGGAGGAAGATCGGACGCGCCTGGTGCCCTATAACATCCTGGTCTCCGGCAAACATCGCTTTACGGCACAGCTGAAAGCCCACGGCTACGGCGGCTTTCATGATTGGCAAATGCAGATGGTGAAAGAGTTGATAGAGGAGAAGGGTTGAGAAGGCACCCTCTCATGCACCGCCGGGCCACTCTCCCACGGCTTCCTGTACACTCTTGAGGCTGGCCTGTGCGCCCTGGCGCGCCTCCTTCACCTGCGTCAACAGGGATGTATTGGCGATCAGCGACTGGTGGGTTCCCAACACACTGCCCTGCGCCGTGCGCAATATACCCGACTGCTGCTGGATCACGGCGGCCATTCTGTCGAACAATTCCGCCCCTTTTTTGGCCAATTCCGTGACATTCAAGAAACGCCGCCGGGTCTGGCTGGTATGCAGTTGATCGGTCCGGACCTGTTGCACGGCATCGTCCGACCGGTTGGCGATGGCATCCGCCACATCCACATTGGCACGGGCCAACACCTTGATCTCCTCTGCGAAAACCGCAAAGCTGCGGGTCGCCTCCGAGCGGAAAGCCTCGGCACTGGCATTGGTGGCCAACAGGTTGATCTGCAGGGTAACATCCCTGAGATGACGAATGGCCCTCCCGCTTTCAGTTGCAGATTCCAGTAAAATTTCCGCACCTTTATTCAGTTGCTGGATCAGAAGCCCCGCCTGCTCCAGGGCCTGTTGTTCGGAGCTGATAATCGTCTGCATCTGCTCGGCCATGGGATGCAGGGCATCGGCCAACAACAGCAACTGCTCCAGGGTGGTCACTGCCGGGGTAAGAGAATCCCGTTGCTCGCCACTCAACTGCTCCAGCCGTTGACTGGCAGGTTCCCAGAGTTGGAACAGGTTCTGCAGGTGACCGATGCGGTCAGACAACAGAAGCAAAGATTGGTTCATCAATCTGGTTTTGCTGAGATGGCGCTCTTTATGCAGTTTGGCGATCAACACAACCAGTAACAGACCACCGAACAAGGCAAAAAAGAGCGCCGACAACACCCGATGAAAAGTCTGCTCCCGTTGCCGTGCGGAATCGATGGCCAGATTTTGTGGCAATTGTTTGACCCGCTCCATGACATCCTTGATGCCTCCCTCCAAACGACGCACTTCATCTTCCAACTGGGAGAGGTTGGCCTTCAAAAAAGCCATATGCTTGTTGGCTTCCGCCTCTGCGGTCGCGTGGTCTCCGGAGGCCAATGACTCGCTTTTTGATAAAAAATCATACTGATAGATACCACGAATCAACAGTGCGCCCAGGTGTTCAAAGTCGCCATGGGATTTTTCAATCCCCTTCAAAAGGGTTTTGATGGCATCAATCTCTTTCAGCTTGGCTTCTGACTGGGCCATCTCCATGCCCTTTTGGGCGATATTTCTCCCTTCCAGAATTTCGTCACCAAACCGTTTACCAGCCTGCACATATTTTTCGTTGCTTACCTCAAATTTTTCCCGATCTCCGATACGGGCATAAAAAAGAACCTCATTGAAACGCAACACCTGATCCAGCTGATGGCGGGCAATCTCTGTCACGGCATGGGAGAGTGGGAACTGTTCCCGATCCACCGTATGGATAATTTCATCATAATCATAAACCAAGAACAGGCAGTAACCAACAAGCAGCACCATAAAAAAGCTGGAAAACCCATAGATGGTCAGAAGATGGTAATTGAGCTGTAACTTTTTAAACATGATACCGTTCCCTTGAAAAAACCTGTCGTGCAATCAATTGAACAACACAACAGCCATGCTGATCATCAATACAGGATAGACGATGATGGCAGCGATATCCAACTGCGCGGCCAGGGGACGCTTCCCTTTGATGTGAAGGGCACTGGCGATCACTGTTTCTATGATAGCAAAAAAGATAAAATAATAGGTTGTCGTAAAAAATGTATCAATGCGAACCAGATAGCCAACATCCACCTTGTTGACGTTATGAAAAGACATAGAGCTCAACAATGTTGTAACCCCTACTGTAAAGCGGGAGGCTGTATATTCAAAATTGATAAAAAACATGGCATACGCCAACAGCACCAACACCAGCAATGGCAGCAATTTTATGATATATTGATCCGTTTTTCTCTCCAATAAAATATTATAATTGAATTGGGAATTATTCAATTGAAACAATTTTGTATTGTATTTTGGATTTCTGTAACTCCATATTCCTTCATTTTCACTGGTAAACTGCAGATGCTGCTTATCCTTCCACGCCTTTAAACCCAGATCCTTGCGCAGGAACGAATCATCTGAAATATCTGTTACCAGTATCAAATCTTCCTTGTTTTTCACTTTTGGCTTGATGCGTATTTTTAACACCTGTTGATCGAACGGGTATTCTTTCAACGGAAACACTCCGTCCAATTGGGCACTGACATCGTAAGAGATAAAATTATTATTTGTCAACTTGTCATAATATTTTTCCCGGATGGCTGCGGCCAGCACCTTGCCGTAGGTCATCTCGAAATTCAATTTTTCGTTCTGGTCCGGATCCCATCGAAACCACAAGAGAAAATCGGCCACAAAGTTGCCTGCGACCGGGTCAAATGACTTGATTTCATTGACATGCAAGCCGGTAAAGACCACCGTGGTCCGCTTGACAAAACGACCGTCCATCTTGAAGGCACGGGTACTCTCCTTGCGCACTTTGACCAGTTCTGGATACTTGGCATAAGTAAACTGAAACCGGGCTGGCACAAAACGGCCACCCTTGACTTCACCGATGGCGATGTGCTTGCGACTGGAACCGGTGCTGTCAAAATAGATGGGACCGGAAATGCTGTCAATGGCATCCTCTTCACGGATGATTTTGCTCAAAAACTGCCGCATGGAACTGCGCTCTGCCCCGACGTGGCGCACAGCATGGGCCACCAACCGCACCGCCTCGTAGGAGTGGGTGGCCACCCAGTCGGGATTGGTTTGATAGGTTTGCACAAAGTTGGCCTCGTAACGGCGGGCATTTTCCCCCAGCAGGTTGGGCAGATAGGGGGTGACGGCATAGACATTTTCGGCATAAATACCGGCCCCTCGGATAAAATGCGGCCCCCCCATGCTCTCTCCGCCGATAAAATCAGCTGTCACACCCTTGTCCTTGAGCCACTTGACCACATGAACCGCGTTGCTGTAGTTCATGGCCAAAAAAATAATTTCCACCTCCATGAGATTTTTCAGGGAAGGCAGCAGATCTTCCGGTTTGAAGGCACTCCCCTCCACCTGAATCACGCTGTCCGGCTGGCTGCCCTGAATCTCCAGTTCCCGGACAAAAAATTCCGTCAGCGACTTCCCGTAGGGGGTATTGGTGTGCACAACCGCAATTTTTTGTCGCATCAATCCGTACAAAACATAGTTGGCCAGGAAGACCGATTGGTAATAATCATCGGGAATGATACTGAAATTGCCTGGAAATTTTGCCGTTACCGCCGGATTGGTCGCGGTGGGTGCGATCAAGGGAACCTGAAATTCCTGGTAAATGGGGCTGGCCGCCAAGGTGGGTCCGCTGAAATAGTGGCCCACCACGGCCAGCAATTGACTGTTGGCCGTCAGCTCTTTGGCGGCCTCCACCGCCCGGTGTTCCCCACTCTGGCCGCTTTGGTCGTCGGCCATGGCCAGTTTGAAGGTGATGTCGCCCAGTTCCTTGTTCTGGTTGATTTCGTTGATGGCCAACTCCACACCCCGACGCATGGAGAGCCCCACCTCTGAAAACTGGCCTGTCAAGGGAGCTGCCAGGCCAATATAAAAGGTATTCTTCTTGCCGGCCATCATCCGGGAGGAGAGCACGCCCCAAACGACAACGACCACCACCAACACCCCCACCAACACCAGGAGGGCTGACTTGAAACGGCGGCCTGCGGCTGGCCGGGTATCACTGTCGGTGGGCTGCTGAATCATGGAATCCGCCATAAAGGCTCTTTATCTCGCTCTCTGTAATGGCAAACAGGGGTCACTGGGAACGCCTGGGCAACCCGCTCTTGGCAGATCCTGGAGCAGGACGCGCCGTTTGGGGCCCCTGACGCTGCACGGCGCCCTGGCTTTCTGGTTCCACCTCCCGGTCAAGGGCTCCTGCCTGAGTGAAATCCCCCTGCCCAAAGGCATCGCCCGGCTCCACATCGCGGCTTTCGGGGTGCCGTTTGACAAAACCGTCGACCCGATCCCGATCCCCCGGTTCCCGTTCAGATCGGTCCGCACCCAGAACACTACCCGTCAGAAGCAGGAGGCAAAGTGCCAGCACCCCAATGGGCACCGCCCCCGCCGTTGCACTCTGTTTGTGATGCACTCCCATTGCTCTCCCTCCATGGCTTTCGGCACGCCCTCTTGCCCCACAGACAAAACCCCTGCGAAACCATGCAAGTTTTTGGCCGTAATGAGAGCATCCCTGATGGATGCTGTTGGGATCGCAGAGCCGCTTGAGTACATTTTCTTTTTCCGAGGACTTGACCTGTCGAAAAAACTCGATAGAATGACCGGATTTTACCCTTGCCGGCACGGGTGTCCCAACAGGACCGGCGGGGTGTTCATATCCTGAAAGAGAGGTGTTTTTTATGGCAGTCCGCATTCGCATGCAGCGCAGAGGTTCCAAAAAACGGCCTTTTTATGCCGTCGTTGCCGCAGATTCCAAAATGCCCAGAGATGGCCGTTTTCTGGAAAAGCTGGGCACCTATGACCCCCGCAAAGAGGGTGACAAAGTGCGCCTGGAGATGTCCCGGGTGGACCACTGGATCCGGGTTGGTGCCGTTCCCTCCGATTGCGTGGCGGGACTGCTCAAGAGAGCACAAGGCGCAGGAAGCCAATCCACCGGCGTTTGAACGGTCGCCGCGAGGTTAAAACCGCCATGGTCAGCAAAGAGCAGGGGTGGGTCGCCGTCGGTCGGTTGCAGGGGGCCTTCGGCGTCAAAGGCTGGGCACGTATCCTCTCCTTCACCGATCCTCCCGAGCGTATCCTGACCTTTCCCACATGGTGGCTCGGACGGCATCTTCCGGTGGGCCACCCCCCCGGTGTCGGCTTCACGGAGGTCGTGCCGTTGTCCGGGCAAAAGCATGGCCGTGGCGTGGTGGCCCTTCTGCGCGGGGTGGAAAATCCGGAAGCTGCCCAGGCCCTCTCCGGGTCGGATGTCTGGATACCCCGCGAGAATCTGCCGGAACCGGAAGAGGGTGCCCACTACTGGGCCGATATGGTCGGCATGCAGGTGGTCACCCAGGAGGGGGAGCGACTGGGTACGGTTGCCTACCTGTTTGCCACAGGAGCCAACGATGTGTTGGTGGTACAAGAGGCCGACGGCGGGGAGCGTTTGTTGCCCTTTACCCGGGAGGTTGTCCGGAATGTGGATCGGAACAGCCAAACCATGACCGTCTCTTTAATGCCGGGGATGTAGCCATTCGGTTCTCTATTTTAACTCTGTTTCCGGAGATTTTTGCCGACCTGCTCTCCCACTCCATCCTGAAACGGGCCCTGGATCGTGCCCTGTTCCAGGTGGAGGTGTTGCAGTTGCGGGATTTTGCCGAGGATCGGCACCGCCGGGCAGATGATACGCCGTTCGGCGGTGGGCCCGGCATGGTCATCAAGGCCGATCTCCTGGACCGGGCCCTGCGCAGCCTGCACCCATCCGCAGCGGATGGAACAGGGGGTGAATCCCTCCCGGCACAACGGGGTCACGTGATCTATCTCTCACCCCAGGGCAAGCGGTTTGACCAGGGGGATGCCAAGCGGTTGGCCGGTTTGACGCATCTTGTCCTGGTCTGCGGCCACTATGAGGGGGTGGATGAGCGGTTCATTGCGGCACGGGTCGACGAAGAGCTCTCCCTGGGAGATTTTGTGCTGACCGGGGGGGAGATTCCCGCCATGGCGGTATTGGATGCTGTGGCGCGTCTGTTGCCTGGTGTGTTGGGTGACGAGGCCAGCTTTGCCAGTGATTCGTTTTACCATGGCCTGTTGGATCATCCCCAGTTTACCCGGCCTGCCGTTTGGGTGGATCCGGACGGGCAAAAAAGGGGCGTGCCGGAGGTGCTCCTCTCAGGAGACCACGGAAAAGTGGCGGATTGGCGGCGCAGGCAGTCCTTGTTGCGCACCCTGGTCCGTCGTCCCGACTGGTTGCAAAGGGCCGAATTGACTCGGGCAGAACGGCAGTTGCTGGAAAGGTTGGCGCAGGATCTGGACACTCTGGAACAGTCGCCATTTGGTATAACCCACTGAAAACAATAGTCAGATAAGGAAGTGGACAATGAATGAATTGATGCGATTTCAGGAATCTCTTATCCAACAGAAAAGACCGGATTTCGGTGCCGGGAACACCCTGAAGGTTCACGTCAAGGTGGTCGAAGGTACGCGGGAGCGGATCCAGATTTTTGAAGGGGTCTGCATCGCCCGTCACAACGCGGGATACTCTTCCACCTTCACGGTGCGCAAGGTCTCCTTCGGGGAGGGCGTGGAGCGGATTTTTCCCCTCTATTCACCCCGCGTGGAAAAAATTGAAGTGGTGCGGGTCGGGGATGTGCGCCGGGCCAAACTCTATTATCTGCGCAACCTCTCCGGCAAGGCCACCCGCATCAAAGAAAAGCGGACCTGGTAACAGGTGGGCACCCCTGCCCTGCTCCCTGGCCTCCGTTGGGAACTTCAACACCTCCAGATGGGAGCGACGGCGGTGTGCGGTGTGGATGAGGTGGGGCGGGGGCCGTTGGCGGGCCCTGTGGTGGCGGCTGCGGTGGTTTTGCCCCTGCAGCGGTTTTTGGCCTTGCCCCACCCGACAGGGGGGCTGACCAGCGCCGATTTTCTCTCTCAGAGCGGGCTGCCGCCCTCGCTCCTGGGACTGGATGACTCCAAGCGACTGTGCGCCAGCCAGCGCCGCGCCTATCGGGCGGCCATTGAGGCAACCGCTGTGGGCGTTCATGTGGGGATGGCAAGCCCCCAGGAGATTGATGCGCTCAATATTCGCCAAGCCACCTTGCTGGCCATGAGCCGCGCCATCCGTGGCCTGGAACTGGCGGCGGATGCCTTCATCCTGGTGGATGGTCGGGACTTGCCGCCGGATCTGCCCTGCCCTGCCTTGGCCATCGTGCGTGGCGATCAGCACTCCCTCTCTGTTGCGGCGGCTTCCATCGTCGCCAAGGAGACGCGAGATACCCTGATGGTGCAATGGGCCCAACGCCATCCCGGTTATGGCTGGGAGCACAATATGGGCTATCCCACCGCCGCGCACCGGAAAGCCCTGGCCACACTGGGTGTCACCGAGCAGCATCGGCGTTCCTTTGCCCCGGTTCGTCAGGCATTGGCAAACACTGGCACTCGTTAATGCCAAAAAAGCCTGCTATGATGTTCGGACGCTCCATTGGGTCACCCACTTAAGAGGGCCAAGGCGGCATACCATGGATAAGACAACTTTGATGGCCACCCTGCTCCGTTTGACGGCTGACCACAAGGTGGAAGAGGCACAGCGCGCTCTGGGTGCCTGGATCCGGGAAGATCCGGAAATGGCTGCTCAATGTTATATCATGGCGCGTCTTTTGCTGGATACGAACCACCAGCACCTCCAGCCCATTCAGGCCGGCCTGGGCCGGTTGCCTGCGGCGCGGCAACAGCCGTTCCAGAGTGGGATGCGTGCCCTGGATACGGTACGCCGCATGGAGATGTTTTTGGCCCAGGTCAGGGCGTCCAGGCAGGCCCAACCCCCTGCACAGGCCGCGCACCGGGAAGGGTTGCTGCGCTTTTTGCGCGCCGTGCGCGCGGCCAGGCTGACAAGACCGGTCAGCCCGTGTCCCCCACCAACGGCACCGTTGGGCAACGGCACAGCACAGCGAGGTTTCCCATGTCCCTCACCATGAACAGGGCCATCCATCTGTTGGTGTTGAACGGTCCCAATCTCAACCTGCTGGGGAGTCGGGAGCCGGAGACCTATGGCCGGGTGACCCTGGCCGATGTCGAACGCCTTTGTCGCCAGCGGCTTGCCCAGTTGAGCGCGTCGGCCACGCTGGATTTTTTCCAGTCCAACCATGAAGGGGTGCTGGTGGAGCGCATTCAACAGGCCCGTGAGAGGGTTGACTTGATCATTTTCAACCCGGCGGCCTTTACCCATACCTCCATCGCCATCCGCGATGCCCTGCTGGCGGTGAATATTCCGGTCATCGAGGTGCATTTGAGCAATATTTACAAACGGGAGCCGTTTCGACATCACTCCTATGTCAGCGACATCGCGTTGGGGCAGATTGCGGGTTTGGGAGCGGATGGATATCGTTTTGCGGTGGAGGCGGCCGTCCACCATTTGGCTGCGTCGACATCCTCTGCCTGCACCGGTGCAACCGTTCCAGCCGTGGATACCACTCAAGGGAGATGACTTCTTATGGATCTGAGAGCCATTCGACAATTGATTAAAATGCTGGCGGGTACCGATGTCTCCGAGATTGAAGTGCGCGAGGAGACACATACCATCCGTATCACCCGTTATCCGGTCGGCAAGAACGAGCCACTCCTGACTCCTCAGCCCACAGGGACCGCAAGTGCCTATATCACCCCGCCGCCAACCTGGACCGCTGCTGCGGCCCCCGCAGGGGCAGCCCCTCTCCCGGCCCGTGATGGCGCGGAATCAGCGGCTGCAACGGTTAAAATTCAGTCGCCCATGGTAGGTACCTACTATCAGGCCAATTCGCCTGATGCGCCGCCTCTGGTATCCCGTGGCGATATCGTGCAGAAAGGCCAGGTGGTCTGCATCATCGAGGCCATGAAGTTGATGAATGAGATCGAGTCGGAGTATACGGGGCGGGTTGTCAGTCTCCTCAAGGAGAATGCCAGTCCGGTGGAATATGGAGAGGTTCTTTTCATTCTTGAGCCAGTTTAAATGGCCATCTTCAATAAAATACTCATTGCCAACCGGGGTGAGATCGCCCTGCGTGTGCATCGTGCCTGCAAGGAGTTGGGTATACAGACGGTTGCCGTTCATTCGGAGGCGGATGTGGATTCCATGTGCGTTCGCCTGGCCGATGAATCGGTCTGTATCGGGCCCGCCCGTCCCGGAGACTCCTATCTGAACATCTCCTCCATTATGGCCGCCGCCGAAATCACGGATGCCAAGGCCATTCATCCAGGATATGGTTTTTTGTCGGAGAATCCTGAATTTGCAGAAATTGTCACCGCGTCCGGGCTGACCTTTATCGGGCCCAATCCCAGCGTCATCCGCCTGCTGGGGGACAAGGTCCAGGCGCGCAAGGCCATGAGTGCCGCCGGGGTGCCGGTGGTGCCTGGCTCAGAGAGCGAGATACACGACGAAGAGATGGCCCTGAAGGTTGCCCGGCAGATCGGTTTTCCCATCATTCTGAAAGCGGCGGCTGGCGGCGGTGGTCGGGGCATGAAGGTGGTTCATTCCGATGCCGCCCTGGTCACAGCCTTCACGGTGGCGCGCAACGATGCCCGCCATTTTTTCAAAAATGACAAGGTTTACATGGAGCGGTTTTTGACCGATCCCCGCCACGTGGAGATCCAGATATTGGCGGACAACCACGGCCATGCCATCCATCTGGGGGATCGGGACTGCTCCCTGCAGCGTCGCCACCAAAAAATCCTGGAGGAGGCCCCCTCGCCCGCCATCAGCCCGGAACAGCGGGAAGCCCTGGGTGCAATCGCCGCAAAGGCTGCCTTGGCAGTCAATTATACCGGCGTGGGCACTTTTGAATTTCTGATGGAAAAAGGGGAGTTTTTTTTCCTGGAGGTCAACACCCGCATCCAAGTGGAACATCCGGTCACCGAAATGATCACAGGCATCGATCTGGTCAAGGAGCAGATTCGTGTGGCAGCCAATCTGCCCCTTTCGATCCGCCAGGAGGAGCTGTTGATCCGTGGTCATGCCATTGAATGCCGCATCAATGCCGAGGATCCGGAGACGTTTGTCCCCTCCCCAGGCCGTATCACCGAATACCATGCACCGGGAGGAAACGGCGTGCGGGTGGATTCGGACGCCTATGCGGGCTACCGGGTGCCCCCCCACTATGACTCGATGATCGGCAAGTTGATCGTCCACGGCGCCAACCGGGCCGAGGCCATCGCCCGCATGCGTCGGGCCCTGGATGAATATGTGATCGGTGGCATAGCCACCACCATTCCTCTCCATCAACGCATCATCCGTGACGGTCATTTCCGTAATGGAACCTATACCTTGCGCTTTCTTGAAGAGTTTTTGAAAACCAATCAATGAGCACCCCTTTTGATCATCTCACCCTCCTCATTGATGCCGCCCACTTGAAGCAGGGAGTCAGGGCCATGGCCCGGCAGATACAGGCCGAATTGGCGGTATTGCCTCCCTCGGAAGAGGCGGTTTTGCTGATTGTGATGAAGGGGGGTATCCTGTTCGGCGTGGATCTTTTGCGGGCCATGGAGAGTGCCATGCCGGTGGTTTTTGTATCCCGCAGCGCCCCGGATGTCCCCCCTCTCCTCTCCCCGGCGGACCAGGATCTGCTCCGTGGTCGCCACATCATTGTGGCGGATGCCCTCATGGACAGCGGTCACTCCCTGCACCTGTTGTACCAGTGGCTGCACACGTTGGATCCCATCAGCGTCCGCCTGGCGGTGCTGCTGCACAAAACCGTCGGCCAGGCAGAACCGCTCCCCATCCACTATCTGGGCTATGAGGTACCTGATGTGCGCCTGGTGGGCTATGGTCTGGATGAGGAGGAGCGTTTTCGCGGTCTGCCCGCTCTCTACACCTGGTGGCAAACGGATGCAAATCCGTATTGCGGTACGGGCGCGGAGGAGCCTCCCACAGGAAAAGCAGCCAAAAACAAGAAGAAAAAGAGGAACCCCAAACAATGATCTCCAACGCCTCGGAGCTGTTGGTGCGTATTTTGGGACGTTCCGAATCCCTGTTCCAGGCCGACATGGAGCAACACCGGGCCGCGTTGTCTGGGGCGATTGCCCGCAGCCGCATCCTGGTGATCGGGGCGGCGGGCTCCATTGGCAGCGCCTTTGTCCAACAACTGCTCCCCTTCGCACCGGCAGCCATCCATCTGGTCGACCCCAGTGAAAACAATCTGGTGGAGTTGGTGCGCACCTTGCGCTCGGCCGAGGAGAGCATCCCGGAGGATTTCCGCACCTGGGCCATTGCCATGGGCAGCCGCGAGTTTACCCACTTTCTGGCAGCCGCCCGCCCCTATGACGCCATCGTCAACTTTGCCGCGCTCAAACATGTACGCTCGGAACGCGACCCTTTCACCCTGATGCGCTTGATCCATACCAACATTTTCGCCTTGCAGGAGATGCTGGAGCAGGTGTTGCCGACCCCCCCGCAACGGGTTTTTTCTGTCTCCTCCGACAAGGCGGTAGAGCCGGAAAATGCCATGGGGGCCAGCAAAGCCTTCATGGAGGCTGTTTTGTGGCATTATGCCACCTGGATACCATGCAGCAGTGCCCGTTTTGCCAATGTCGCCTTTTCCGATGGCAGCCTGTTGCACGGCTTTATCCGCCGTTTGGAAAAAGGCCAGCCGTTGTCCGCCCCGATCGATGTACGCCGCTATTTCATCTCCCATCAAGAGGCGGGGCAGTTGTGCCTGTTGGCCTGTTTTTTAGGAAACAACCGGGAATTGTTCGTTCCCCGTCTGCAACCCCAGCGGGATCTGCGCAGTTTTGCGGAGATTGCCCGGCTTTTTCTGGAATCCCAGGGCTGGCAGGCCCATCTGTGCCACTCGGAAGCGGAGGCGCGGGCGTTGGCGCGGGAGCTGGGCAACAAGGGGGAGAGAGGCGGCTGGCCTTGCTATTTTTCCGAAAGCGATACCAGCGGAGAAAAACAGGTGGAGAGCTTTTTTTCCGCCGATGAGAGGGTGGATTATTCCCATTACCAGGCCCTGGGTGTCATCCACAATCCCCCTTTTGCCCGCTCCTCCATCCTGCGGGAAACCCTGGAGCGGTTGCGGCGGGTACGTCACTCGGAGCATTGGTCTTGCCAAGAGATGATCACCCTCCTGCAAACGGTGGTGCCCAGTCTGCGCCATGCCCGCGCCGAAAAAAATCTGGACCAAAAAATGTAGCACCCACCGGAGGGCCTGCCCCCGTTGCCAAGCGATGGAAATCAAGTGACGACACGGATGCTGCCGCCCCTGCGTGAGGATCTATTGCTCGTTCCCGGCCCGTTGGCCAGAAACGGATCTCCCACCTGGACCATCCACGATCCGGCCAGCAATCGCTTTTTTCGGATCGGCTGGTTCAGCTTTGAGATTATCTCCCGCTGGCCGCTGGGCAATGCGGCGGCGATTGCCGACGCTGTCGCCGCGCAAACCACCTTGACCCCCAGCGTCGCCGACGTGGAACAGGTGGGCCGCACTTTGCGCCACAACATGCTGTTGCAGATCACCAACCCGGACGATCTGGCCTGGCTGACCCAAAAGGCTCAGGCTGGTCACCACCACTGGGGCCGCTGGCTTCTGCACAACTATTTATTTTTGCGCATTCCCCTGCTGCATCCCGACCGCCTCCTCGACCGTCTGTTGCCCTGGTGTGGTTGGCTGTTCACCTCCGGATTTTTGCTGGTTGTGCTGCTCTCTGCCCTGGTTGGCCTGTTGCTCATCGGCCGTCAGTGGGACTATTTCAGCACCACTCTGCTCCACTCCTGGGTGGAGGGAGATCTGCTGCCCTATGGCATCGCCCTGGTGTTAAGCAAATCTCTGCATGAATTGGGTCACGCCCTGGTGGCCAAGCGGTATGGATGCCGAGTACCGGTGATGGGGGTGGCCATCCTCATGTTATGGCCCGTGCTGTTCAGCGAAACCAGCGAAGCATGGCGACTCCCGCAGCGTCGTCAGCGGTTGGCGGTGGGAGCAGCGGGCATGCTGGCCGAACTGGCCTTGGCCGCCGTGGCCAGCCTGGCGTGGAGCCTGCTCCCCGACGGTCCGCTACGCAACGCCACCTTTTTTTTGGTGACCGTCACCTGGATCCTCACACTGGCCGTCAATCTCAACCCCCTGATGCGCTTTGACGGCTATTTTTTGTTGTCGGATTGGCTGGAGTGGGTCAACCTGCAGGAACGCTCTTTCGCTCTGGGGCGTTGGTTTGTACGGGAAACCCTGTTTGGATGGGGAGATCCTCCTCCGGAAAGGTTGCCCGCTGGTCGTCGGCGTTTTTTGATCGGTTTCGCCTTGTCAACTTGGCTCTATCGGTTTTTTCTCTTTTTGGGTATTGCCCTGCTGGTGTATCACTTCTTTTTCAAGATATTGGGACTTTTTCTCTTTGGCGTGGAAATGGTTTATTTCATTCTTGGCCCGATCCGCCGGGAGGTGGGGGTGTGGTTTGGCAGAAGGCAATCGATGCGCGTCAACGGTCATACTCTGGTGACCGGAACGATTGTGTTGACCTTGATGACCGGCTTGTTGCTCCCTTGGCTGAACAGCGTGGAGGCCCCTGCCACCTTGCGCGCCGTGCAGCATACCCGCATTTTTTCCCCCCAGGCGGCCCGTTTGGAAACTGCCCTGCCTCCGGTCGGTCAGACAGTGGAAGCGGGCACGCTGTTGGCCCGCCTGCATGTACCGGATTTGAACCATCGGGAAGAGCGTCTGCAACGGGAGATAGAGCTGTTGCAGTGGCAAATTGCCGTCAGTGGTCAGGACAGGGAGTTGCTGGAGCAGGGACAATCCTTGCAAGAGCAGCTGGCAAGCCGGCTGACCGAGTTGGAATCCACCCGCAAGGAGCAACGCCTTCTTACCTTGACCGCCCCTTTTACTGCCGTTGTGGTGGAACGTCTGCCGGATGCGGCACCCGGCGTCTGGGTAGGGGATGGGGAGGCCCTGTTGCGTCTGGTGGACCCCGGCACAGCGGTGGTAGAGGCGTTTATTGCCGGCAATCATCCCGGCATCGCACCCCATGCCGAAGCGGTTTTTTATGCGGAAACCCCTGACGTCAGCCCGTTGCCCTGCCGCCTGGAGAGCATGGATCTGGTCAACACCCAACGCCTGACCGAACCGGAACTGGCCTCCCGCTACGGGGGCCCCATCCTGGTACGGGAGGAGCAAAGGGAGGAGTTGTGGCCGAGGGAGGCCCATTTTCGGATCACCCTTGTGCCACAAATCTCCCTTCCCCCTCTGAGCCAACTGCTCCGTGGCACCGTGGTGATCACCATTCCCCCGGAAAGCCCTGCCAGCCGTTTATGGCAACACCTTTCCGCCATGCTGTTGCGGGAGAGCGGTTTTTAGAGCAAAATAGAGGAGATACCAGAGCATGGCCCCGGCAAGTATCAGGGTCACTCCCCCCAGACGCAGCGCAAAGTCCCAACCGGTCGCAACGGCGGTCAGCAGCAGCACAAGGGTCAACCCTTGATTCCACAACGGCCAATACCCCATCCGTTTGGGCGTCAGATCATCCATCATAGGCACACCCGGCTGGCCCGCCCGTTGGCTGTAGCGATGAAACCAGGTCAAAAAGGGGATGATCCGATAGAGCATGGCCATCATAATGCTGCTGACGCAGCCGAACAGGAAAAAGACGGCAAAGAGATAGCGCAGCCACTCTGCCGCCAGCACAGGCCAAAGAAGCAGGAGAACAATCGCCAACCCGCCACAGAGGTAGGCGAATTGCCACAGGCGCAGCGGGAGATCCCCTTTTTTGCGTTTGCGGGCGCGAAAGAGGGTGAACATGGTCTGGCCATAGAGCAGCATGGCCGACACGGCAGGCAGAGCGGCCAGCCAGAGCAGCCAGGCGGGCAGAGGAGGCACCCGGAGCAGCAACAGGAGGGGCAACAGCAGCCAGGTGGTGGCCAGTCCCAGCAATATCCCGTAAGCCCGGCGGCGGGGAAAAGGTGGCATCATGTAAAACATCGGCAAGACATGGAAAGAGACACCCACGATCAAGGTTCCGACCCAGCCGAACAATCCCCAGACCAGATGAGCGCCCAGCATGGCGTGGCGATCGATGGCAAAAAAGCCGTGGGCATACTCCCCCAGAAAAATCAACCCCATGCACAATACGGCGATCAGGTTGAGCACCGCCAGACGCATGGCCCACAGGGTGGGGTGCCGCACCGGGGCACGCAGCAGGGCGATGCTGACGGGAACAATAAAGAGCAGCATCGCCCCTGCCAGGCTGATACTGGCCACCAGCAACAGCCAACGGTGCAGGTGTATTCCCACCTCCAGGACCAGACTCACCACCCCGACAATCAACAGCAGGTGAACCCAACGACACCCTTTCGGCCAAGGCACGGGCCCGCCCCCCAGCACCGGGATCATCTGGTACATGGCCCCAAACATGGTCGTGGCAATCCAGCCCAGGGTGATCAGATGCGCCGTTGCCACCATCTCCCCCTGCAAGGGGCTCTGCAACAGTGTCCCTCCCTCTTTGAGCAAGACGCCCCCGCACAACATCAGGAAAAAGGGAGAGGTCGCAAAAAAGCGGAACGGAATGTCAAGAGGAGGGGCCTGATCCATGTGCAATCCACTGCCGGGCAACATGATGAAACTCCTTGGTCTGGGTCGAAGGGAGGGAAAACAGGGAGGTTCTGCCCTGTTGACGGCAGTCAGTCTAATCTTTTTTTGTGCAGGCTTCAAATAAACGGCAAAAGGGAATCAAGTCAATGGTCCAATGTGCCGATAGCAGATAGAGGGTGATTGGGCAATAATGAGGGGGGGTGCCCTGTCGCCCGGCGGTCGTTTGTCAGACCTGCGCACCCTCGTATTTTTCGTGTGTTTTGCGCGGGTTGGAAAGCAACGAACCCGGATGGGTTGGTATGTCATGCCGATTTTCGTTGATTGGTCGGCGGGTGCTGTGTTATTCCTGGTTGTTACCAGAGGAGATGGGGTGCCCAGATGATCAGGAAATCCGGCTGGTCTGGATGGCGTGTTGGTGAATCCAGCGGCAGCCAGCAGCAAACCGCTGCGACGGAATGGAGAGGCGAATTTCACGTAAATCCAAGTATTATATCCTGTTATGACGCAGACGGGGCGGGTGTGTGGTGGCGGGAATTTTCTCGCGCAACATGACTTTTTGATATTGGCGGAGAAGGACATAAAAATATGGCTACCACTGATTTGGTCACGACCGGCGGGCTGGATACCCTCACCTCCACCGAGCTCATCAGTTTAACGGATGCAAACCTGAATTCCGTCACTTCGGTTGGGCTTGCGTCGCTGATGAGTTCGCAGTTGGACGGGCTCTATTCGGAGAGACTGACGGGTTGGGCCGGCACCCAGTTGGATGGGCTGCTCTCGACGCTGCTCTCCACCCTGGCCAATACCCAGTTGGATGGATTGACCTCGGTGGGTCTCTCCACCCTGGCCAATACCCAGCTGGACAGCCTGGTCTCCACCGCCCTCGCCACCCTGGCCGGCACCCAGATGGACGGCCTGCTCTCCACGGCATTGGCGGCCTTGACCAGTACCCAGTTGGATGGCCTGGGTTCCAACACGCTCTCCTCTTTGACCGGCACCCAGTTGGACAGTTTGCTCTCCACGGCGTTGTCTGTGTTGGCGGGCACCCAGTTGGACGGGCTGTTTTCCTCTTCTCTCTCCACCTTGGCCAGCACCCAGCTGGATGTGCTGCTCTCCACGACCCTGGCGGCCCTGGCGGGCACCCAGTTGGATGGGCTGTTTTCCTCTGCCTTGTCCACACTGGCCAACACCCAATTGGACGGCCTGTTGTCGACAACCCTGGTCTCTCTGGCCAGCACCCAGTTGGATGGATTGCTCTCCACCGCCCTGGCGGCCCTGGCCAGCACCCAATTGGATGGACTCGTTTCGACCCAGTTGAGCACGCTGGCGGGCACCCAGTTGGACAGCCTGCTCTCCACGACCCTGGCCATCCTGGCCGGCACCCAGTTGGATGGACTCAGCTCCACTCAACTGAGCACCCTGGCGGGCACCCAATTGGACAGCCTGCTCTCCACGACCCTCTCTGCCCTGGCCAACACCCAATTGGATGGGCTGCTCTCCACCGCCCTCGCCACCCTGGCGGGCACCCAGTTGGACAGCCTGCTCTCCACTACCCTGGCGGCCCTGGCCGGCACCCAGTTGGATGGTTTGATCTCCACCGCCCTCGCCACCCTGGCCGGCACCCAACTGGACAGTTTGACATCCACAACCTTGGCCGCTCTGGCCAGCACCCAATTGGATGGGCTGGTCTCCGCCGCCTTGGCTACCCTGGCCGGCACCCAGTTGGACAGCCTGCTCTCCACGACCCTGGCCGCTCTGGCCAGCACCCAGTTGGATGGGTTGTTTTCCACCACCCTTTCCACGCTGGCCGATACCCAGTTGAATGGGCTGGTCTCCACCGCCCTGGCGGCCCTGGCCAATACCCAGTTGGATGGGCTGAACTCCACCCAACTCTCCGCCCTGGCCAGCACCCAGTTGGACAGCTTGATTTCCACGGCCCTGGCTGCCTTGGCCAACACCCAGCTGGATGGATTGAGCTCCGTATTCCTCTCTGCCCTGGCCAACACCCAGTTGGATGGCCTAGTCTCCACGGCACTCACCACCCTGGCCAGCACCCAGTTGGATGGATTGCTCTCTACCGCTTTGGCGGCCCTGACCAGCACCCAGTTGGATGGACTCTACTCCATCCAGTTGAGCACCCTGGCGGGCACCCAACTGGACAGCCTGATCTCCACCGCCCTGGCCACCCTGGCCAATACCCAGTTGGATGGACTCGGTTCCAACCAACTGAGCACCCTGGCCGGCACCCAGTTGGATAGCCTGCTCTCCACGGCCCTCTCTACCTTGGCCGACACCCAGTTGGACGGGCTGATCTCCACCGCCCTCGCCACCCTGGCCGGCACCCAACTGGACAGCCTGCTCTCCACAACCCTGGCGGCACTGGCCGGCACCCAATTGGATGGTTTGATTTCCACCGCCCTCGCCACCCTGGCCGGCACCCAGTTGGACAGCTTGACATCCACGACCTTGGCAGCTCTGGCCAACACCCAATTGGATGGGTTGGTTTCCGCCGCCTTGGCTACCTTGGCCGGAACCCAGTTGGATACCTTGCTCTCCACGGCCCTGGCGGCCCTGGCCAGCACCCAGTTGGATGGGTTGGTTTCCAACACCCTCTTCACGCTGGCCGATACCCAGTTGAATGGCTTGGTCTCCACGGCCCTGGCCGCCCTGGCCAACACCCAGTTGGACGGACTGGGTTCTGCCCTGCTCACCACTCTGGCCAACACCCAGTTGGACAGTTTGGTCTCCACGGCTCTGGCCGCCCTGGCCAATACCCAGTTGGATGGATTGAGCTCCGTACATCTCTCCGCCCTGGCCAGCACCCAGTTGGATGCCTTGCTCTCCACGACGCTCACCGCACTGGCCAGCACCCAGTTAGACGGCCTGCTCTCCACGGCCCTGGCCACCCTGACCAGCACCCAGTTGGATGGACTCGGCTCGAACCAACTGGGCACCCTGGCGAGCACCCAACTGGACAGTCTGATCTCTACCGCCCTGGCCGCCCTGGCCAATACCCAGTTGGATGGACTCAGCTCCATCCAACTGGGCACCTTGGCAGGCACCCAGTTGGATGGCTTGGTCTCCACTGCCCTGGCCGCTTTGAGCAGCACCCAGTTGGATGGCCTGCTCTCCACCACGCTGGCCACCCTGGCAGGCACCCAGTTGGACAGCCTGCTCTCCACGACTGTGGCAGCCCTGGCCGACACCCAGTTGGATGGTTTGGCCTCTGCCAACTTGAGCACCCTGGCCAGCACCCAGTTGGACGCTCTGCTCTCCACAACCCTGGCGGCTTTGGCCAACACTCAGTTGGATGGGCTTTTCTCAACGGCCCTCCTCTCCTTGGCCGGCACCCAATTGGACACCCTGTACTCCACGGCCTTATCCGCCTTGGCGGGCACCCAATTGGACGGATTGGGCTCTGCTGCCCTCTTTGCGCTGGCAGATACCCAACTGAATGGTCTGGTCTCCACCGCCCTGGCAGCCCTGGCCAGCACCCAGTTGGATGGGCTCTCTTCCGCTGTGCTCTCCACGTTGGCCAGCACCCAATTGGACAGCCTGATCTCCACCGCCTTGTCCGCCCTGGCCAACACCCAATTGGATGGCATGGCGTCGATACACCTCGCTGCCTTGGCCAGCACCCAGTTGGACAATTTGATCTCCACGGCCCTCGCCACCTTGGCGGACACCCAGCTGGATGGCTTGTTGTCCGGCACCCTGGCAGCCTTGGCCAGCACCCAGTTGGATGGGCTCAAGTCAACCCAATTGACCACCTTGGCGGGCACCCAGTTGGACAGCCTGGTCTCCACCGCTCTGGCTGCCCTGGCCAATACCCAGTTGGACGGGCTCAACTCCACCCTGTTGAGTGCTCTGGCGGGCACCCAGTTGGATGGATTGATTTCCACCGCCCTGGCCACCCTGAGCACGACCCAGTTGGACGGCTTGACCTCCACCGCCCTGGCCACCCTGGCAGGCACCCAGTTGGATGGCATCACCTCCACAACACTGGCAACCCTGGTGGATACCCAGTTGAATGGCCTGTTCTCCGCCGCCCTGGCCACACTGGCGGGCACCCAGTTGGACAGCCTGACCTCCACCACCCTGGCCACCCTGGCCAACACCCAGCTGGATGGACTGCTCTCCACGGCTCTGGCCACCCTGGCCAACACCCAGCTGGATGGCTTTGTATCCGCCGCCCTCGCCTCTCTGGCCAGCACCCAATTGGATGGGTTGCTTTCGACCCATCTCGTCGCGCTGGCGGGCACCCAGTTGGATGGCATGATTTCCACCACCCTGGCAACCCTGGCAAGCACCCAGTTGGACGGGCTGATCTCCACGGCCCTCTTCTCCCTGGCGGGTACCCAGTTGGACAGCATGCTCTCCACCACGTTGGCAGCCCTGGCCAATACCCAGTTGGATGGCATGGGCTCCATGGCACTGGCCACCCTGGCGGCAACCCAGTTGGATGGCCTGGTTTCCACCGCCCTCGCCGCCCTGGCAAGAACCCAGCTGGATGGATTGTTTTCGACGGCCCTCGCCACCCTGGCAAGCACCCAGTTGGATGCCCTGGTCTCCACCAGCCTTGCTTCGCTGGCCCACAGCCAGTTGGATGGTCTGACCTCCGTTGCCCTCTTCTCCCTGGCGGGCACCCAGTTGGACGGTTTGGCCTCTGGCACGCTCGCCCTGTTGGCCAATACGCAACTGGATGGCCTGGTCTCCTCCGCATTGACCTCCCTGGCAGGCACCCAGTTGGACAGCCTGCTCTCCGGGGTCATGGCTGCCCTGGCCAGTACCCAGTTGGATGGTTTGTTCTCCACCTCCCTGATCTCCCTAGTGGGCACCCAACTGGACAGCCTGCTCTCCACGGCACTGGCCACCTTGGCCAGCACCCAGTTGGATGGCATGAGCTCTGCCCAGCTGGCTACCCTGGCCGGTACGCAGCTGGACAGTCTGGTCTCCACCGCCCTGGCAGCCTTGGCCAACACCCAGTTGGATGGCATGGGCTCCGCCCAACTGGCCACCCTGGCCAACACCCAGTTGGACACGCTCCTTTCGACCACGCTGGCCTCTCTGGCGGCCACCCAACTGGACGGTCTGACCTCTGTCCAACTGGTTGCCCTGGCCAGCACCCAATTGGATGGTATGGGCTCTGCCCAGTTCAAGACGCTATCCAGCACCCAGTTGGACAACCTGCTCTCCACCCAGCTGGTCACCCTGGCAGGCACCCAGTTGGATGGCATGAGCTCCAGCCAACTGGCCACCCTGGCGGCAACCCAGCTGGACAGTCTGACCTCCACCCAACTGGTAACCCTCTCCAATACCCAGTTGGATGGCATCACATCCACCGTCCTGACCAGTCTGGCGGCCACCCAGTTGGATGCCCTGACATCGGCCAGTTTGGCCAGCCTGGCCAGTACGCAATTGGCCAGCCTGCTGACCTCCATCCAACTGGGCGCCCTGGCCGGTACCCAGTTGGACGCCATCAAGTCAACCACATTGGCCAGTCTGGTCGGTACTCAGTTGGATGGCCTGAGCTCCACCCAGCTGATCACCTTGGCGGGCACCCAGTTGGATGGCCTGCAATCCGTTGGCCTCTCCACGCTGGCCGGCACCCAACTGGATGGCCTGATCTCCACCCCGCTCTCCACCCTGGCCAATACCCAGTTGGATGGCATGACATCCGCCCTGCTGGCCTCGCTGGCCGGCACCCAACTGGATGGCATGACATCCAGCCAACTGAAGGGCTTGGTGGATACCCAGTTGGACAGCTTGATATCCACCCGTCTGCTGACCCTGGCCGACACCCAGCTGGATGGCATGACATCGATGAATCTGGTCGGCTTGGCCGGCACCCAGCTGGATGCTCTCCTCTCCGCCAATCTGGGAACCCTGGCCAACACCCAGCTGGATGGCATGACATCTGTCCAGTTGCTCTCCCTGGCCAACACCCAGTTGGATGGCATGGGCTCCATCCAGTTGAAAGGCCTCTCTGGCACCCAGTTGGATGGCCTGACCTCCGTTCAACTGCTCTCCCTGGCCAGTACCCAGTTGGATGGCCTGACCTCCGTTCAGCTGCTCTCCCTGGCCAGTACCCAGTTGGACAGTCTGACCTCCAAAAATCTGCTTCTGCTGGCAGGGAGCCAGCTGGACGGTTTGGCTTCCGCCCAGTGGGCCCTGTTGGCAAACACCCAATTGGATGGCCTGACCTCCGTCCAGTTGGCCACCTTGGCGGGCAGCCAGCTGGATGGTCTGATTTTGGCTCAATGGACCAGTCTGGCCGGTACCCAGTTGGATGGCCTGATGGCGACTCAAATCAAGACGCTGGCCAACACCCAACTGGATGCCCTGACATCGATCCATCTGGTCACCCTGGCTGGCACACAGTTGAGCGGCATCACCTCGGCGCAGCTGACAGAGTTGGCCAACACCCAGCTGGATGGTCTCTCCTCCGGGCAGCTCTCGACATTGACCACAACACAGCTGGGTGGCCTGAGCACGACACAGATCGGCGCGCTGGCCAACACCCAGCTGGGGGGTCTCTCCTCGGCACAGGTGGCTGGCCTGACGACAACCGTGTTGGGCGGTCTGACCTCGACACAGGTCGTCGCCCTCTCCACGACCCAGGTGACGGGCCTGCTCAGCACGCAGATTCTCTCCCTGACCACCACACAGATGATCGGCCTCAGCAGCACACTGATCGCCGCCCTGAGTACGGCACAGGTGAAGGGGTTGAGCAGCACGCAGGTCAATGCCCTGAACACCACGCAGGTCAGCAGCGTCACGACAACGCTGATCACGGCATTCAGCACGGCACAGCTGCAGGGGCTGACCACCACCCAGATGCCGGCCCTCTCAACGACGCAGATTGTCGCGATGACCACCACACAGGTGGCTTCCCTCTCCTCCACTCTGGTGGCTGCACTGACCTCCACGCATATGGGCGGTTTGACCAGTGCCCAGTTCCGGGTGTTGACCACCGAGCAGATGATCGGGTTGACCACCACCCAGTTGGCCAACCTGAACACCACCCAGATGCAGGGATTGACCACGACGCAGCTCATCGCGTTAACCACCACGCAAGTAAGTGGGTTGGAGTCCACGGATCTCAATGTGTTGGCCACCGAGCAGATGAAGGGGCTCTCGTCGACCCAGGTGAACGTCCTCACCACGACACAGCTCGGCAGCTTTGCCACCTCGCAAATCCGGGTGTTGAGTGCCGCACAGGTGGAGGGGTTCACCACCACGCAGGTCGCCTGGCTGAACACCACCCAGATGGGTGGTCTGGTCACGACACAGATTGCCGCCTTCACCGTTACCCAGCTGGCTGGCTTTGAATCCACCGACATCGCTGTTCTCTCCACCCTGCAAGCCAGAGGATTTACCAGCCTGCAGCTGGCCGCCCTGACCACCACACAAATGGGCGCCCTCAGCAGCACCAATATCGGCGCCCTGTTGACAACGCAAATCAAGGGGGTGACCACCACGCAGATTGCGGCACTCAGCACCACCCAGGTCAGCGGCCTGGGCAGTGCGCAAATCCAGGGCCTCTCCACCGAGCAGGTGACAGGGTTGGAGGTCACGGATATCGGCGTCCTCAGCACGGCGCAGGTGGTGGGCCTGACCAGCGCGCAGTTGGCTGTGTTCAGCACGACCCAGATAACCGGCTTGACATCCACTCATATCGGTGCGCTGAAAGAGACACAGGTCAAAGGGCTGACATCGACGCAAGTTGCCGTTTTGACCACGACCCAGGCGGGCAGTTTGACCAGTGCGCAGATCAAGGCACTGTCAACAGAACAGGTCGTCGGGCTGACATCGACACAGATTGCCATCCTCTCCACCACGCAAATGGGAGGGATGACCTCCACCCTGCTCGCCGCTCTGAATACCGCTCAGGTGGGCGCCTTGAATTCCGCCGGTATTGGCGCACTCACGACGGCACAGGTCAAGGCTCTGACCAGCTCGCAAATCCTGACCTTCACCACCACCCAGATAGCCGGTCTGGGTTCGGCCAGTCTGAAGGTGCTGAGCCCGGCACAGATCGCCGGGATGACCACAACTCAGATCGCCTTCTTGACCACGACGCAGGTATCGGGCTTCACCAGCTCGCAGATCAAGGCTTTGAGTACCGACCAGATGCTGGGCTTGACCGTGACCGGAATCACCGCCCTGAACACCTTGCAGATAAAAGGGTTGAGCAGTGCCCAGTTGGCTGCCTTGACCACCACGCAGATCGTGGGTCTGCAATCCGACACCCTGAGCAAATTGAGCACCTCTCAGATCCGGGGATTGGAGAGCGCGCAGGTTGCTGCCCTGACCACGACACAAGTCGGTGGTCTGGTCAGCGAACAAATCAAGAGGTTGTCCACAGAGCAGATCGCGGGTTTGACCGTGACCCAGGTGCTGTCGATCTCCTCTTCCCAGTTGAAAGGATTTTCTGCCTCCCAGATCGCTGCACTCTCCACGCTGCAGGTAGGCGCCTTGAGCTCCACCAATATCGCAGCATTGACGACAGCGCAGATTAAAAACATGGGCAGTACGCAGATCGATGCCTTCACCACGACACAGGTCAGCAGTCTGGCCAGCAAGTTTATCCGCACCCTCTCGACAGCCCAGATTCTGGGTTTGAGCGTGACGCACATTGCCACCTTGTCCACTGCTCAGGTAGCGGGTTTGACGGTCGCCCAGATTGCTGCCCTGAGCGATGCGCAAGTGGGCAGCTTGAATTCCACCCTCCTCGGCGCCCTCTCTTCCGCACAGATGAAGGGGCTTACCTCTGCACAGGTAACACTGCTGACCACCACACAAGTCGTGGCCTTGTCCTCGGCCGTCATCAACAAGCTGAGCATCGTTCAGGTCAGAGGGTTCTCGTCGGGGCAAATGGCCTCGTTGACCACCACACAGGTGGCCTCCCTCTCCAGCCAGCAGATCAAGGCACTCACCCTTGAACAGGTGGCCGGTTTGGAATCCACCGATGTCGGCGCCTTGACCACCGCCCAGATCAAGAGCCTCACCGCCTCGCAGGTTGCCGCCATGACCACGCTTCAAGTGGGCGGTTTGGAGTCCACGGATATCGGTGTCTTGTTGGCGATGCAAATCAGAAGCCTGACCAACGAACAGGTGGCTGTCCTGACAACCACCCAGGTGGCGGCAATCACCAGCAGCCAAATCCGCTCCTTTTCCAATGCGCAGATCGGAGGGTTTTCGACGACACAAATGGCCTTCCTCTCTTCGACCCAGTTGCAGGGGTTTGTCAATGCGCAGCTCAATGCGTTGTCTGCGGAACAGCTGGGCAGCCTGGGCACCACCGGTATCAGCGTTCTCTCCACGCAGCAGGTGAAGGGGTTGAGCAACACGCTGATCGAAGCGATGACGACGACGCAGATCGTCGCCCTGACTTCGACCCAGATCAAGGTATTGACCGCAAAACAGATCAAGGGTTTCTCTACGGCGCAGATTGCCCAGTTGACCACCAGCCAGGTAACCGGACTGACCAGCGAGCAGTTGGCCGCGCTCACCGCAGAGCAGGTGGTGGGTTTTGAATCAACGGATTTTGCCGTCCTCTCCGCCGTGCAAATCAAGGGATTGACCACGGCACAGATCGCTGTCTTGACCACCTCCATGTTGGGCAGCCTGGGCACTACGCAGATCAGTGCCCTGACCACCCAACAGGTTCGGGCACTCTCCACGGAGCAGATTGTCGGTCTGAGCAGCGGGCAGATGGTCAGCTTGACCAAGGCACAGATCAGCGCGTTGACCGCCAGTCAGGTTGCAGGGTTGGAATCCACCGATATTGCCGTATTGACCACGATCCAGGTGAAAGCCCTGACCCGTGCTCAGCTTACCGCATTGACGGATGCCAACGTGGTTGGTTTGGGATCCTCCTCCATCAGCGAGCTCTCTTCTTCGCAGATCCGGGGGCTCACACCAGAACTGGTAGCCATCCTGACGACTGCACAGACCGCAGGTCTGACGACTGCCCACATCCGCTCCCTGACACTGTCACAAGAGGCCGCTTTGACATCGGCGCAGATTGCTGCCTTGACATCGGCGCAAGTGACTGGCTTTTCCGCATCACAAATCAAAGCCCTGGAGGACAACCAGGTGTTGGCATTGAGCAGTAATATTGCCAATCTGACCGCTTCACAGGTGAAGGGATTTGAAACCGGGGACTTTTCCGTGCTGAGCTCCAGCATTGCCTCGTTTACCACCAGCCAGCTCAGTGGACTCTCTACGACACAAAAAGAGGCCTACAGAGCGGCAGGAGGGACGCTGTTGTCGACCAC
>JADGCE010000002.1:27667-43439 GCA_015229095.1 Magnetococcales bacterium
GCGGCTTCGACGCCGTCCCAGGCTTGCTGCAATTCGGCAGCGGAGATACAGTAGGGGGGCAACAGGTACAATGTATTGCCCAAAGGACGCAGCAGCATGCCGTGATCCAAAAAAAACTTCCTTAAAAACAAACCGATGCGGGAAGCATAGCCCGCATCTTTGGCCCGGATGTCCAACGCGGCGATACTGCCCATAAGCCGTGGATGTTCCACCCGTGGATGCCCGGCCAGAGCCAGCAGACGCTCTCTGTGAATCTCCTCCATCCGGGCAATACGCTCCAGGGTCTGTTCCTCTTCAAACAGCGTCAGCGAAACCAGACCGGCGGCACACCCCAATGGATTGGCGGTAAAGGAGTGGCCATGGGCAAAGGCACGGTCAAAGCTCTCCCCCAAAAAAGCCGTATAAATTTCTTCGCGGCAAACGGTCACCGACATGGGCAGAAAACCACCGGTCAATCCCTTGGAAAGGCAGATCAGGTCAGGCGTCACCTGGGCTTTTTCACAGGCAAACAGAGAGCCCGTGCGACCGAAACCGGTCATCACTTCATCAAAGATCAGCAAGACTCCTGCCGCCCGCACCCGTGCGGCCAGCTGCTGCACAAAGAGAGGCCGGCACATTCTCATGCCGGCTGCTCCCTGTACCAGGGGCTCCATCAGCACGGCAGCGCACGCCCCGCCATGCTCTGCCAAATAGTCGTCCAGTGCCTGCAAGGCTGCCGCCTCCCGGAGTTCCACACCGCTGTCTCCTTCCCAGGTCGCCGGGAAGGGCATCAGATCCACCGGAAACAACAAGGAGCGGAACGGTTCAAAAAAACCGCTGGAACAACCCGCCGACATGGCTCCCACCGTATCCCCGTGATAGCCCCCCTGAAAAGCCAGAAAGCGGTTCCGCAACTGGCCCTGATTGTACCAATATTGCCGGGCCATTTTCAGGGCCACTTCCACCGCTGTGGAACCGTTATCGGAAAAAAAGAGCCGCTCCAGACCAGATGGCAACTTTTCGACCAGGGCGGTCGCCAGGCGAATCGCCGGGGCATGGGTAAAGCCGGCAAATACCACCTGTTCCAAGGTTTGAGCCTGCTGGGCAATGGCCTGGGCAATCCTGGGATGGCCATGGCCGTGGGTAATCACCCACCAGGAAGAGATCAAGTCCAGATAGGAGCGACCATCATAGCCATACAGCTGGGCCCCTCGGGCCGCTGCAATGGGGGTCACGACCGGGGCTGTCTGCTCCTGGGTAAACGGATGCCAAAGGTGGCGACGGTCCAGGGAGATCAACGCCTCCACATCGGCAGCCATCGCATCGGTACGCACAGTCGCAACCATTCTCTCCCCCTGTCACTCTTCTATGCGCAGGCGCACAAAATCTGCCTTTCTTAACAATCTGGTCTTTGAGGTATCCACCCCGTTCAGAAGCCAGCTCTCCTCAAAGAGATTGCGTTCCCTCGTCAAAGCGGCTGCTTCAGCAAACAGCCCCCCGAATGCAGACTCTTCGGCCCGCATGCACTCGGAAAGCAGCCGCACCACATCGCTGCAAACAGTCTGCTGCTTTTCCATCTCTTGCAGCCACGCCCTTCCTGCATCCAGATCCCGTGGCGCAAACAGTTTCTGCAAAGCGGATCGTTCGCCGTTATTCATTTTTTTGCGAATAAACGGATACAAGACAAACTCTTCCACCAGAAAATGGCTCGACAAGAGCTGCTTGAACACAAAAAGCTTTTTGCGTGCATCCTGGTAACGGGAACGGGCAATGGAGTCCAACAGAGTATCGATCATCTGATGATCCACCTGGATGGTGAATACCATTTCGTGAAATTTCACGCGGAGATCCTCCCGGTACAAAACAGTGCCACCGCACCATGGACGGCAGACAAAAGGGGAGAGGTTGCCGTGCAACGGGCCTCAACGCTGATACGGCAAATGCACAGCCACCACTGTGCCCCCCTCCTGACTGCTCTCCATGGTGACACGCCCCCCCTGGGCCCGAGCCATCAGTTGGGCGGAGTAGGTGCCCAATCCTGTTCCCTGACTTTTCCCAAACGTTTCATATTTTTCAAAAAAACGGGCACGCACCGCCTCGGCAACCACCCCCTGATTGTGAATGGCAATCCGGACAATCTCACTCCCCTGTTCGTCGATGGTCACGGTCACCTGGCTCTCCGGGGGGGCCGCCTCCAGGGCATTTTTGATTAGATTGGCCAGAATAAAATAGCACAGCGTCGCATCGGCCAGAAGAGGAAGAGAGCCATCCACCGCTTGGGAGGCGGAGAGGGCAGTCACGACGGTTACAGAATAGCGCCGGGCCAGCGCGGCCAGATCGTTGCAGACACGTTGCGTGAGTTTGGCCACATCAAACAGTTGCGGTTCATAACGATAGCGACCTGTTTCAATGCGGTACAGATCCAGGGATCGATTGATCATTTCCAACATGCGATGTGCCGCCCGTATGCCCTGTCGCAGGCATTCGGCGTGATAATCGGAGAGATCGGCCTCATCCAGAACCACTTCGGAAAAGCCCAGTATGGTCGACAGAGGCCCCTTGAGATCATGTTTGGTGATACGTTCCAGATCCTCACGAAGCCGCACCACCTCCTCCAGGACTTCATTTTTTTTCACCAACTCTTTGCGGCTGCAGGCCAACTCCAGATGGGTAGCCAGACGAGCCTGCAATGTGGGCACAGAAATGGGTTTGCGAATATAGTCCACCGCCCCCAGATTCAACCCGTGCAGTTCACTCTCCTGGTCCAGAACAGCGGTCAAAAAAAGAACAGGGATATCCCGTGTGGCTGCCTGCGCCTTGAGGCGGCGACAGACCTCAAAACCATCCATGTCGGGCATGACAATATCCAACAGGATAATATCCGGGTGGGGTGGTTGGCTAGCCTTGTGCAGGGCATTCTCCCCCGAACGGGCAGGCACGGCAGCGTATCGATCCGAGAGAAGATGCATCAACATATCCAAGGTCTCTGGCGAATCGTCGACAACCAATACTTTTGGCTTTTCCTGTTTTCCGCTCACCCCTCCACCTCCTGTTTTTGACACACTTTCACCAACAATCTGCCAATGACTGCCTGGGCTTTTTCCGTCTCAAAATCCGCTACAAACCCGGCCAACTCGTCCAGCAGGGATTGATGGACACCCCCCGCCAATGCCGATTGCAGTTCGTTCAGGCAGACCACAGCCTGATTGAAGTCCCCATCCAGGGCACTATACATTCTTTCCAGAGCATGTTGTAGCCTATTTTCCGACCAGGCAACAGGCGGATTTGCAGCATGCGCCGGGGTCATCGATGGTTGTTGGTAAACCACACCCGCCAAAAAGGTCAAAAGCTCCTCCATGGCGCGGGCAAACCGTGCCAGCAACGCCTCGGTTTCGGTCTGGTTCTGAATGGCAGATTCCAATTCTCCGGCCAGCTCCGCCAATATCCTGGCTCCCAGATTGGCAGAGATGCCACGCACGCCGTGGAGCAATTGCTGGGCGGTCAGTCGATCCCCCTGCGCCAGGGAGGCCGAGAGATCCGGAAGAGTCTGCTGATGACCACGCCAAAACCGGCCCAAAATCCGCAGGTACAACGACACATTGCCAGCGCTCCTGGCCAGACCTTCCGCCAGATCGATGGCAGCCATTTTGGGCATGCTGAGCAAAAACGCTTCCGCCTCCCAGTCCGGGAGAGAGGGAAGCTCCGTGCTCTGCTCCTGCCGGGGAGGAATCCAATGCAGCAACAAGGCATACAGCCGATCCCGATCGATGGGCTTGGTGGTATGGTCGTTCATACCAGCAGCCAGGGAACGCTCCCGATCCCCGCGCATGGCGTGCGCCGTCATGGCAATAATGGGCATCGCCCGCTGGGGCGCCAAACGACGAATCGCCCGGGTCGCTTCCAAACCATCCATGACCGGCATCTGAATATCCATCAAAACCAGGTCATAGTTGTTTTTCTGCACCAACTCCACAGCCTGCAGGCCATCGGCTGCCGTCGTGACATGCAAGCCCACTTGGCGCAACAATTCGCAGGCAATCTGCTGATTGATCTCATGGTCATCCACCAGCAGCACATGCGCCCCCCGAATGCGTGTCAGGGCACCCAGCATCCCCGACTCCAACCGATGCCCCTCCCGCCCCCGCCAGGAGCTGCCGTGATCGTCGGCCAAAGAGTCTCCCTCGCCCACAGGTTTGGCACAGGTCAAGGGCAACAAAAAGGTAAAGGTGCTCCCCTCTCCGACCACGCTGTGCACATAAATGGTGCCCCCCAACAACTCCACCAAATGCCTGCTGATCGCCAGACCCAACCCTGTTCCCCCGTAACGGCGGGTGATGGAACCATCGGCTTGCTGGAACGCCTGAAAAAGCCGCTCCACCTGCTCTGCGGCCATTCCCTCTCCGCTGTCGCGCACGGCAAACTCCAACACCCCACGCTGCTCGTCGCAGACCAGGGCACGAATGGCGATCACGATCTGGCCACGTCGGGTAAATTTAAGCGCATTGTTGAGCAGATTGGTCAGGATCTGCCCCAGGCGCAACGGATCTCCCAGCCAGTGCCGGGGCAGAGAGTCCGGGCGGCTGACCCAGACATCCACCTCCTTGCCCTCCATATGCGAAGTCTCCTGTTCAACCACATCGGAGAGCACTTCATCCAGGTGAAAGACCACCCGTTCCACCTCGATCCTGCCTGCCTCTATTTTGGAAAAGTCCAAAATATCATTCAAAATTCCCAGCAGCTTTCGCCCTGAGCGCACTATTTTTTCCAGATAATCTCTCTGTTTGTCATCCAGATCGGTCTGCTGCACCAGTTGGCTCAACCCGATGATGGCATGCATCGGGGTGCGAATTTCATGGCTGACATTGGCCAAAAACTCCCCTTTGGCCCGATTGGCCAGTTCTGCCCGACGTTCACTCTGCTGCAGTTGCTGATAGGTTTGGTTGAGTTGCTCTTCAACCCGTTTGCGTTCCGAAATATCCCGCAGGACTCCAACCGTACCGATAAACTCCCCCTGGCGACCCCGCATGGGGCTGCTGTACATGCCGGCACTGCTCACCTCCCCCACACACACATCGGCAGAGGAAGGATTGGTCACCTGCTTGGCCCGCAACCGCACCTCCAGACCCAGGGTTTGGCGTGGGCCGGTGCGACGTTCGTCAAACAATTTGGGCGGTGGCAAGCCGGATCCCGCATCTTTGGAGATCTGCAACCGGTGGGAAAAACGGATGGCGTCCAGATCGGCTGGTTCTATGATCACACTGAAATGCTGGCCAAGCAGTTCATCCGTGGTATATCCCAGCCGTTCCATCGCATGGTTGATAAAAGTAAACCGTCCCTGCTCATCCAGCTGATAGATCATGTCCGGGACCGTCTGCACCAAAGTCTGATATTTTTCTTTCGAAACAAGCAGATCGGCATTCAGACGATTCATTCTGGCGTGCAGGGCGTTGAGTTCATTATTTTTCTTTAAAATACTCTCATAGATGGAAAGCAGAAAATTCAAGACCTGATCCCGGCTGGAATCAATCTGGAACCGCCGCCCCCCAACCGCCATCTCAATGCTCCGCACCGGAGCGGGCATCTGTATCACAGGCTCGGGAGTGCGCAACAACTCCCACACCTTGCGCAACAAATTTTCCTCTTCATAGGGTTTGAGAATATAATTGTCCGCCCTGGACTCCAGCCCCAGCAAAATTTCCTCCATACTGGAAAGCTCAGAGAGCAAAATAACGGGAATATGCTGCAGGGTCGGCTCTCCCTTGAGACGCCGGCACATCTCATGGCCCGTCATGACAGGCATGTTAATGTCACTGATAATCAAATCGGGGGGGTGCAGGGCAGCCTGCAGCAAGGCTTCCTGGCCGTTGCTGGCGCGAGAAACGGTAAAATGGTTGGTTTTGAGAATTTTTTCCAGAAAAAAGGCCTGAACTAGGCTGTCTTCCACGATCAGGATGGCCTGTGGTCTCCCGCTCATTTCTACAGTCACCGGATCTTCTGACGACATCTTGGACAGAGGACAACGGCCGGATGCTCCGAGTCCTCGCCCTCCTCTACCTGTTCCACATACCACTGCCCCTGCAATGCCTCATCGATACACCCTTCAAACCAGGCATAACCATCCTGGGCCCGCCGTCCCCGGCTCCTCCCTCGACGCTCCACCGGACCAGGAGGCGCCATCGTCTCGACCCGACGTTCCAAACGACGTCGACGATCCGGGTTGCGCCGATGGTCTGCAAAGGGGAGCACGCTCCCACGCTGCTCCGGATTGGCAATCCGCCGATCTTCTTGATAGAAACAATCCGGGTTGCAATAGGCACAAAAAAGCCGAACGATCTCCGCCATTCACTCTGCTCCCTGGCGCACCGACACCCTCCCCGCATGGTAGAGAAAAAGGGGCCACTTCTGTGGCCAACACCCGACTGTCCCGGCCCCGGAGTCGCCATCCAACAACGCCTCCGGGGCCAGACTCCGGCAAAAAACAACCCGACCTATGCGGTCCCGACGGTCTCTTCCAACAGGTCAGAGGTCGAGCACTCAAATCCCTCTTCTGCGTGGGACATCCACACTCCGCCGGGAAAACGACCCAGAATATGTGACAAACCGGCAATCACTTGACCCTGTGCAGAGGCGAAGCACTCCACCTGCCGGCTGAGCATGGCATTCTCCTCTTCCATTTCCTCGATATAGGCATCCCTCTGGCTGATCATTTGCCGCAACTCGCTGTTTTTGGCCGTCAACGTGGAGAGATTTTGCAGAAGGCCATTCAGACGGGCCTCCAACTGAAGGGCCAGGGTATTGCCAGGAAAGATGGCCGACAGGGAAAGGGCTTTGTCACCCCCCTCCCCGCCAAAAAGTGTATCGGCACCCTGCAGCCTCTCCCCAGGAGGTATTGACAAAAAACCCGCCCCTTCCTGTTGGATGACTGACGGTTGCTGTTGCCCGGAAAGATTCATGGGACATCTCCTTAACATTCTGTATTATGATATTTTATCCGAAGGCGCGCCGCGTGGCGCAACGGATACAAGGAGATGTTAAGCAAATGCAGGACCAAATCCATTCCACCACCCCCGATTGAAAAAAGGAGCGGCAGACCGGTTATTTGGTCTGCATCTCAAAACTGCCATCCCAATCGGCCGCCGGTGGCCGCTCCAGGAATGCCGCACAGCGTTCCATATGGATCCGCGCGACGGTGTCATCCTCCGCAATCCGCAAACACTCCAGAAAAGCCTGTTGACTCTCCCGCCATTGCCGCTCTTGAAACAGCTCAAGCCCCAATCGGTATGAAGGCAACAGGGCCTGCTTGCGGTGCCGCTGCGGTTCCGGGTCGGCATCAAAAATTTCGTGAATCAGAAGAGCCCGTTGCCGGCCTTTGACCACCACACGGTCCAATGGACGGGAGAGGAACCGCTCGCTCTCCAACAGACGAAACACATCGTCCGAAACAATGACAGAACACCCATAAAATTTGGTCAATCCTTCTAGGCGGGCCGCCACATTGGCCGCATCGCCGATCACGGTGGAATCCATGCGGTTGGCGTTGCCCAGGGTGCCCAGCATCACTGGACCGATATGCAGTCCCGTGCCGGTGCGGATGACCTCCTGCTGGCGCTGCCGCCGCTCCCGGTTGAACACCGCCAGACGTTCCTGCATGCCAACGGCTGCCAACACCGCATGGGTGGCCTGCTCCTGATCGGAGCCGTCAAACAGGACCATGATGGCATCACCGATAAATTTGTCGATAAAGCCATGCTGCTCTTCAATCGGCCCTTGCATGTTCTCCAAATAGCTGTTCAGCAGTGCGAAAACATCCTCTGGAGACATGGATTCAGAAAGTTTCGTGAAAGAGCGGATATCGCTGAACATGATGGTGATCACGCTCAACTCCACCGTGCCCGGTCGGATATTTTCCAGCCCTGTCGGGGCAATACGCGCCAAAAATTGTTTGGGCACAAATTTTTCAAAAGCCCGGGTCATCAAGGCCATCGCCTGGGTCTCGGCCAACTCGATACGGGCCTGATGCAGGTCGGCGTAGGCCTTTTTCTGTTCTGCCAACGCCTGGGTCAACTCCCCGTTCAAACTGTGAATTTCATTATGCGCCAAAACGTTTTCCAGATGGGTCTGCACCCGGGCCCGCACGATGGCCGGGCTGATGGGCTTGGTAATATAGTCGACAGCCCCCAGATCAAATCCTTTGACCTCATCTTTTGAATCATGCATGGCGGTGATAAAAATGACGGGAATGCTGCTGGTGGTTGCATCGGCTTTCAGCTGCCGACACACCTCATACCCATCCATTTCGGGCATGACAATATCCAGCAAAATCAGATCCGGCGGTGTGGCGGAGTGGACGGCGCGCAGTGCCTGCTCGCCGCTCTTGGCCACCAGGATGTCGCAAGAATCCCGCAGCAAACTGACCAGCAGGGTAATGTTGAAGCGTTCATCGTCCACAATGAGTACCCGTCCCCGGGGTTTCATGCACCACTCTCCAGAACAAGGGGAATCTCCAAGCCTTGCGCCCACTGCTGCAAGGCGGTCAGGGCTTCGGCAAATTCATAATCCTCCACCAGCGTCTGTATCCGCCGACCCTCCGCCGCCTGGGCGGAAGGGCCTGCAAGATTGACGATTTCCTGAAGTTTATCTCCTGCGGAGGCATCACCCGCATACAACAACTGCACACACGCCTGAAACAACGGCGCCAGTGCGGTCCGATCGATGCCAGGAGGCAAAACCTGGGGAAGCGTACCCCCATTGCCCGCATTTTGCAACGCCGCAAGCCCCTGGAAGAGACGAGAACTCTCTTGATCGAACTGCTCCAGCAACACACCATAAGAGTCGCTCTGCTCATCCTTGCAGGCACTTTCCAGATCCCGGCAAATCTGATGGAGACCATGGGCACCCACCGTACCGGAAATACCCTTGACGGTATGGAGCAGGCGCAAAACTTTCTCATGGTCGCGGCCCTGTTCCAGGGCCACGCGAAGGGTGTGCGCCACTTCCCGATAATCCTGATAAAATTCCAGCAGCAGCTTCCTGAAAAGTTTGTGGTCACCCGCCACCCGTTGCAACCCCACTTCCTGGTCAATGCCGGGCAATGCGGGCAAAACCTCTGCGTCCGCCTGGTCGGGCTGGCACGCAACACCCCGGCTCTTTTCGACACGCCCCCCCTCTCTGGGAGCAATCCAGCGCACCAATACCTGAAAGAGCTGTTCGGGATCAATGGGCTTTGTCACATGATCGTTCATGCCGGCCCGCAACGATTTTTCCCGATCCCCGGCCATGGCATGGGCGGTCAAGGCGATAATCGGCAACTGTTGGCCAGAAGGGTGTCGGCGAATCGCCTGGGTCGCCTGAAAGCCATCCATTTCCGGCATCTGAATATCCATCAAGGCCAGGTCAAACGACTCTTTTGCCACCGCTGCCACCGCCTCCCGACCATTGTTGACCACGGTCACCCGCAACCCGTGTCCCTCCAGCAGGGCAGTGGCCACCTGCTGATTGATCTTGTTGTCATCCGCCAGCAGCACCTTGGCCCCCGTTATTTTTTGCGCCGCCTCGGTATTCTGGGTCGGATCCAGTTTGCGGTTTTTTCTGCCCTCCCTCTTGCTCTGGCCAAACACCATCATGATGGCCCCCAAGAGCTGGGAGGGGTTGACCGGTTTGGGCACAAACCCGTCCAGAGGGGCCCGCTCCGCCTTGGGAATCACCTCTTCCCGACTGTAGGGCGTCACCAGAATCAGCCGGGGCGGGTTGCGCAAACGGCCATCTTCCTTGATGCGCCGGGCCAACTCCAGGCCACTCATGCCGGCCATTTTCCAATGGATGATGGCCAACCGATAGGGCTCGACCTGAGGATTGACCAGCGTGGTTTCAATGGCCTCCAGGGCAAGCTGTGCCGACTCGACCGCATGACACCGCCAGGAAAAGGATTCAATAATGGAGGAGATGATCTGCCGGGAACGGGGATGATCATCCACCACCAACACCCGCATGTTCATGGCATCGGCATCCAACAGGGGCTGCTCCTCCTCCTTGTGTAACAACGACACAGGCAGCGCAAACCAGGCCGTAAAGTAAAAGGTACTCCCCCGACCCGGGGTGCTTTCCACCCCGATTGTGCCACCCATCATCTCAACCAAATGTTTGCAAATGGAGAGCCCCAGACCGGTGCCACCATATTTCCGGGTCGTCGAGGCATCGGCCTGAGAGAAGGGATTAAACAACTGGGCCATCTGTGCCTCGGTCATACCGATGCCGGAATCCGTGACGGTGAAACGCAGTTCAATCTGCTCCTCCCGCTCCTGAAGCCGTTCCATGGCGACGACGATATCCCCTGTTTCGGTAAACTTCACCGCATTGTTGGCCAGATTGGTTAAAATTTGTCCCAGACGCAAAGGATCGCCGATCAAGGCATTGGGCACCTCCGAAGGACGGGAAAAGAGCAGATTGATCCCCTTGCCCTCGGCCTTGATACAGACCATATTGGCCAGGTTGTCCATGATTTCGTCCAACAGGAAGGGCACGGACTCCAACTGCATGCCACCCGCCTCAATCTTGGAAAAATCAAGAATGTCGTTGATGATACCCAGCAGAGCACGGGCCGACGAGTGAATTTTGCTCACATAGTCATGCTGGGTGTCGGTCAGCTGGGTCCGCAAGGTCAGATAACTCATGCCAATGACCGCATTGATGGGCGTGCGAATCTCATGGCTCATATTGGCCAAAAATTGGGATTTGTATTCGCTGGTTTTTGTCAATTGCTCGATGGTATGATTGAGCTCCTGCTGGCTCAGAAAGAGGGACTCTTTTTGCTCCATGGTCTGTTTCAGCAGTGCCTTGTTGCGTATCCTGGAACGAATGCCCAACACGGCCACGGCGATGGCATTGGCCACACGCTGGGAAAAATCACACTGAACATCGGAAAAGGGCTGCATGCTGCCCATGATCACCACCCCGTGGGACTGCTCATTGTGCAGAAGAGGCAGGGCCACAATCGTCCGGGGCATCACATCCAGAATACCCGTATGGATCACAAAACTCTCCGGTGGAATATCGGAGATCGTCTTCCATGTTTTGCCCAGGACGACCGGCTCCAGCCAACCCTCCCGCCAATCCTGTTGCTCCCGCACAAGCCCCGCAGGGAGCGCATGACCGGCGCATAGAGACAACCGCTCATCCTCTTCCAGAAGATAGAGGGCACCTACCTGGGCATCCGCCGTCTGTACCAAAAAATGGAGCCCCACATGGCATACCCCTGCCACATCGTCCGCCCCACGCATCTCCCGATTCAACTCGGCAAAACTGCGCTCCTGGTTCAAGCGGGTCTCCGCCTGCTGCCGCTCCCGGTCGCGCATCGTCAGCAAATCCTGCCCCATGCGCTGCATGGCCAGGATGAGCTGGTCGATTTCCACAATGGGCGAGGTGGTGCCGCCCCCCCCTTGCCACCCCCCCCCCTGTCCGATCCGGGTGATCAATGCGCTGGCAGACAGCAAAGGCCGCACCAGAAAGGCACGAATCCAGAACAGGGCCAGCAGGCTCAGCAACAGAACAGCCATACCGACGAGCAGCAGCACCCGCTGCTGAATCTCTTCCACCTCGACCGTAAAATCCTTGCTGGGAATGACCGTGCCGATCAGCCAATCACTGTTGACGGAAGGCGCCAACGTGACCAGATAATCCACCCCATCCACCTTTTCGACGCGGCTGCCCATCGCCCGTATGCTGGAGAGCTCCCATGCCCCGGTGGCCTTGGCCGCCACCTGCAACAGGGGAGCCCGGGCCTGGGATAACAGACCCAATTTCAGCTTTTCTCCGACATTATCGGTAACCACCACCTCGGCACTGTCCTGGTAGGCGATCAATTCCGCGCGACGGTTGACGATAAAACTGATGCCGGATTTCCCGACCTCTATGCTGCTTAAATATTTGGAAATTTGATCCAGCTCAATGCCGATGGCAACCACGCCGAGAATCTGGCCATTTTTTTCCAGCGGCATGGCGACATCGATGCCGGGCTTCTGACTGGAAGCATAGATATACACATCGGTCCATACCCGTCGGCCAGCACGGACAGCATCCCGATACCAGGCCCGGTCCGGGGCAAAATAGCGCAGCTCCCCCGTTGTCGAATGGGTAAAGGTTAAACCATCCCCATCCTTCTGAAAAAATCGATCCTTGCTCTTGGCCATCCGAGCCGTTGGGTCCCAAAGACGCACCACGGAACGCATTTTATCGGCACTTTGGCGTTGCACCCCAAAAAAGTTACCGTTGGGCATCCCTAACGTAATCCAGGAAAAGCTCCCATCTGATTGCAACACCGACAAAAAGAGGGCCTCCTGGGCCTTTTCATCATCCAGTTGCAGCGTATTTTCCATGAAAAGTTTGTGTATCAACATCACCTTGGAGCTTGCACCACCCAACAAAAGACCTATTTCGTATGCAATTTCAGAGGTTATTTTATTGCTGATCCTCCGGGTCAGATCAAAGACGCTCTTGTGAAATGCCGTGTCCCAGGAAAAGTGAAACAGAGAGGCCGTGGCCAACACGGTGACCAGCATGATCACCGAGAGCGTGGCACCCAGGGTGACACGCCATCGGGGCGAGGGAAGAGGGGAGGTCGCTGTCGCGCGCTGTGGGGGTTCATCCATCCTCAGATTTCCTTGTCTGAGTTTCCAAACCTGTACCCTGTCGACGGGAACAGCGTAAACGATGAGACGGCCAAGGGTTAATGGGCGACACGGGAACGACCGGCCGCCTTGGCGCGGTAGAGGGCGGCATCCGCCTGCTCCCACAACTGCTTGAACGAAGCACCCTCCTGCCAACAGGCCAGCCCCACGCTGACACCCAGCGGCGGCGCATCGGGGGCGCGGATGTTCAGGTCAGCGACCCTCTGACAGAGACGGGTTGTCAATTGCCGGGCATTGTCCAGGGAGGTGTTGGGCAGAACCATGGCAAACTCATCGCCACCCACCCGGGCCAGCAAGTCGCTATCCCGCACCATGCCGGCAAACGCCTGGGCCACCCGCTGCAAGGCTGCATCCCCCTCCGCATGTCCCAGGCGATCATTGATGGCCTTGAAATGGTCCAAATCCAGACAAGCCAGTACCAGCGGTTGGTTGTAGCGTTCTGCTTTGGAGAGTTCCAGAAGAAGGCGCTCCTCGAAAACACGCCGATTGACCAAACCGGTCAACGCATCCCGACGGGCCTGATGATACAACTCTTCGTAGGCCAGGGTCCGCTGCAAGGGTCCGTACAAATCCGGCAGCACCTCTGTCAAAACTTTAAAACCGCTCCCCTCCTGCGCCATGGACTCCCCGTGCAGCAGCAGCAGGCTCTCCTGGCGTTCTGGACTCAAGGGCCAAAGATGGTAGAAAAGGCGATATTGGCCACTCACCTGGCCGTGCGCCATGCCGTTGACAGGCGCCTGCAGAAGATCCAGGGCGACAGGCAACAGCTCCCTCTGGGCATCGCCGTCACACACATAGGCCGTGAGCGGATTTTTGCTGCCGAAATGGCGGTACGCAAGCAACCGGTGGCTCCAGTATGGCATCAACCAGCGGGAAAAGGCGGCGATCATGGCATTCATGTCCAGGGTCTCCGCCAGATGGCGGTGCAGCTCATAGATGCGCCCCAACCGCTCGCTCTGCCGCTTGTACTCTCGAAGTTCTTCCAGTAAATCAGCTGGATAGCGCGCAAACAGCACGGGGTTTACTGGCGGCTGTCTGCTGCGTGGTCCCACAGGCACACCCATGGATTCTCCTTCTCTAGGCCCTTGTAATCCCGAACCATCCGCCGGTCGCGCCCTGCACACACCACACACGACCCACCGGCATGGGGAAAGTCAAGCAAACCACGGACCACCCTCAAAAGAGCTTGCCAAACAGCCAACCCATGGGGAGCCCGCCACCTACTTGCCGGCAGAAGAGCGTTGCGGCCCGTGGGAGAGCACAATCCCCTGAACCCCCAACTTGTCCCGGATCAGGTCCGAGGCATCAAAGGCCTGATCCTGTATCTGGAACGGCCCGGCGTGCAGTTGCGTATAGGAGGTGCCGTTGATCATCGCCGGAGAGAGGAAGAAAGGCACCCCCACTTGCTGCAGGCGATCCTCCATTTCTTCGGCATCCGACGCCTTCAGATAGCTCCCCACGTGGACGGAAAAGCCCCCCAGCATGACCCTGGAGAGTTCTGCCTGATTGGGAGAAAAGGAGGCGACGGAGGGGGCCGGCAAACCGGAGGGGGCCTCCATGACACGGGGCGCATGCGCGGGGGCCATGTGGGTTTCGGGTGGTGGAAGTTCTTGACGGGGCAGCGCGTAGACAAAACTGCCATCCCCGTAGGGATAGTAGGCAAGATAACCGGGATAGTAGATGCTTTCCGCCCACAGCGGGGCGCACACCGCCATGCCCAGCAGGGCGCCCGATGCCATCCTGCCCATCCAGAGCATGCCGTTTTTCATTCGCCGTTCCCCCCATAGACACCACCCGGTCTTGTCTGCACAACGACGGGACGCAGGGGAACCGTCTGCACAGGCATGCCGACGGCCGCATGCTGCGAGGGAACAGGATAGCGGCCATCCACGGTGGGTACGGAGGCATAAACAATGGAGGGCAGATGGGCCCAGGAGGGCGACGGGGTGCCATAAACCGCCAGCCCACTACCGGAACGCCGGGCCGCCTGCTCCGCTGCCGGACCACCAAACCAATTTTCCCAAAACCACTCCGCATGGGCAGCGCGCGGCAGAGTGACCATGGCACCCGCCAGTGCAACACCCAGCAACCGCAGTGCGACCCCAGTGGCTCTCCGCACAGTTTTTTCCATTGTCATTCTCCCTTACGCAAGGCATTCAAAAGCGGGCAAACTCTCCGGCGGCCCCCGTTTTATCGTCCAGGCTGGACACATGGACAGGGGCTCGTCTTTTTCTTCACAGTTTTTCTTTTCCTGTTGGGGGTCTTTGCTTTTTTTGCTGTCGATTTTTTCTTTTTCTGCACAGAGGGCCTGGCCTTCTGGGTGGCAGAAGCGGGTGCCTGCACCCCATGGCCGACACTCCGCGCCGGAATACCGAACTCCTTGACGGGCGACTGGGTGGCCGCTCTGGCCGGGGTGCTGCCTCCCGGCGGCAAACCGCCACTGCCCAAGAGGGGCGGCGTGGTCTGTACCGGCAAAGGAGGCCGTTGTTTCACGGGCGCGGCAGGCTCCAGAGGAAGATCCAGGGAGAGATCGCCCCCCTGCATACCTCCCCCATTCGGCATGCGCGGCGCGCAGGCCCCCACAGCCACGGCCAGACAGATCACCCCGACAACACCCCTGCTGCCGCCAGGCAGGGCTCCCGCCAACCGCTCTTTCCCCTGCAACAGCCTGGTCAGTGTGCCGACCCATACACGCCATCTTTTCATCGACCCTCTCTCCCTTGCCACAAACCCGCCCGATCAGACCACCTGAGGCCGCACACACCGCGCCCACTTCACCAAGCTCCTGCGGAGTGTATCGGAAAAGCAGGGGCGTTGTTAAGGATATTTCAACATCTCCCCGCCATAACCACCCAAAGTCAACGAATAGGGTGTTGCCGGCGCACTTCATACAGCCCTATTCCGGCCGCCACCGCCACGTTCAGGGAACCCACATGACCTGCCATGGGGATGGTCAGCAGGGCATCGCATTTTTCCCGGATCAAACGGCGCAACCCCTTGCCCTCACTGCCCAACACCAGGGCCACCATACCGGAAAAGGGATACCGTTCCAGGCTTTGCTCCCCCTCGGCCACCAACCCGCAAAGCAGCACACCCCGCTCTTGCAACGC
>JADGCE010000002.1:43539-53196 GCA_015229095.1 Magnetococcales bacterium
TGCGCACCGTGACCACTCAGACGGTCCAGGGTGGCCCGATCCACAAAACGGGGCCGCAACCCCCGCTGCCGGGCCCGATCAATGACCTCTTGCAGACGGTTGCCATGCCCCCCCTTGAGCACAGCAACCGATTCCAGCGGTCGCTGCTCATCCTCCAGAACCGCCAAGACCGGATTGAGGCCATAGACAAAATCGATGGCCTCGGTGCCACCGCCATCCTGTTCCGGAACATCGACCCCCATCAGCCTCGCCTCCAGGTGGTGCCCTCTTTGGAGTCTTGCAACACAATACCGGCCTCCAACAGCTGTTGACGGATGGCATCTGCCGCTTGGAAATCCCGTGCCAAACGGGCGGCATCCCGTTTTTGGATGAGCTGCTCGATCTCGGCACTCGGCATATCCTGCGCCGCCTGCCGATGAAAATAGTGGTCGGGATCGTCGCCCAGCAACCCCAGCAGGGCGGCCAAATGGCGCAACAAGCCAACCCCCTGTCCCAGTGCATCCGCCTCTGTCGCCTCCGCATCGCTCACAGCACTGCGATTGATTTTTTTGGCCATTTCAAACAGCGCGGCGATGGCCTGAGGGGTATTGAAATCGTCGTCCATGGCGGCCAGAAAACTCTCCACATCATCGCCCCACCCTCCCAGGAGGGCCTGCTCCGGCAGCACTTCCAGGGCATCAGGGAGGCTTTGCAGCCGTTTTTTGGCCCCCGACAAGGCCGAATAGAGACGATCCATGCCATGACCGGCGGCCTCCAGGAGCTCCTGGGAAAAATCCAGCGGGCTGCGATAGTGGCTGCTGAGGATAAACAGACGCACCACCTCCCCTGGATATTGGCTGAGCAGATCCCGAATGGTAAAAAAATTGCCCAAACTTTTGGACATTTTTTCCCGTTCGCCCCCCTCGTTCAACACGTTGACAAAGCCGTTGTGCAGCCAATACCGCACCCAGGGCCGACCCGTGCTTCCCTCCGTTTGGGCAATTTCATTTTCATGATGGGGGAAGAGCAGATCCATGCCACCACCGTGAATGTCGAAGGAGTCCCCCAGATATTTGCAGCCCATGGCAGAACATTCGATGTGCCAACCGGGACGACCCGCCCCCCAGGGGGATGGCCATTGGGGTTCACCCGCCTTGGCCCTTTTCCAGAGGACAAAATCCAGGGGATTGTTTTTGTGGCCATCCACCTCCACACGGGAACCGGCTTGCAAATCCGCCACATTCTTGCCGGAGAGCTGGCCGTAGGCCGGAAAACGCTCCACGGCATAAAAAATATCGCCCCCTCCCGGATAAGCCAGCCCTTTTTCCAGCAGAGTGTGGATCATGCCCTGCATCTCCGCCAGATGTTCGGTGGCCTTGGGTTCCACATCCGCCCTGGCAACCCCCAAAGCCTGCATATCCTCATGAAAGGCGTTGATAAATTGTTCCGTCAACACCTGAACGGGCAGGTCGAGGGCTGAGGCCCTCTGGATGATCTTGTCATCAATATCTGTAAAGTTGCGCACATAGGTCACATGCAGACCGGACGCACGCAGATAACGCACCACGACATCAAAAACAACCATCACCCGTGCGTGGCCGATATGGCAATAATCGTAAACCGTGACGCCGCACACATAGATTCCCACCTGACCGGGCACCCGCAGCACCAGAGGCTCCTTTTTCCGCCCCATGGAATTAAACAGTTGGATCTGTGCAGCTCTTTTCACAAACTTGTTCTCCCTATCCCATTCGTGCTACCCTTGCCGGGTATTGACGGTGTACAGCCCCTTTTTCGGTACTTCCACAGGAAACAGCGCGCCATGCTCCTTTTATCGAACCGCATCCAGAAGGTAAAACCCTCCCCCACGCTGGCCATCGCTGCCAAGGCGAAGGAGTTGCAATCCCGAGGCATTGATGTGATCGATCTGGGCTCCGGGGAACCGGACTTTGACACCCCCGAACACATCAAAAAAGCAGCCATCCAGGCCATCAAGGATGGGTTTACCAAATATACCGCAGTCGATGGCATACCCGAACTCAAGAATGCCATCATTGCCAAATTTCAGCAAGACAACCAGCTCACTTTTGCGGCCAATCAGGTGGTGGTCACAGTGGGAGGCAAGCAGGCCTTTTACAACCTGGCCCAGGCCATGTTGAATCCGGGGGACGAGGTGATCATTCCGGCTCCCTACTGGGTCTCCTATCCCGACATGGTGTTGCTGGCCGATGGGGTGCCGGTTTTCGTGGCCTCCCGTGAAGAGAGTGGATTTAAAATCACGCCGGAAGCCCTGGCCGCAGCCATCACCCCCAAGACCCGTTTTGTGGTGATCAACTCTCCCAGCAACCCCTCCGGAGCGGCTTACACCCGGGAGGAGCTGCTGCGTCTGGGCGAAGTCATCGAAGCCCACCCCCATGTCTGGGCCGTTGTGGACGACATCTATGAAAAGCTGGTCTATGACGGTTTCAAGGCGGTCACCCTGACAGAAGTTGTCCCGACTCTGGCGGAGCGCACGGTGATTCTGCATGGGGTTTCCAAGACCTACGCCATGACCGGTTGGCGCATCGGTTATGCAGCCGGCCCCGTGGAGATTATCCGGGCCATGGGCAAGATGCAATCCCAAAGCACATCCAATGCCACATCCATCGCCCAAAAGGCGGCGGTGGCGGCCCTGGCAGGTCCACAGGATGTCATTCAGCCCATGTTGAAAGCCTTTACCAAAAGACGCAACTTTGTGGTCAATGCCCTGAACAGCATTCCCGGTATTCATTGTCGGGCGCCGGAGGGCTCTTTTTATGTCTTCCCCAACGTGGGGGGCTTGTTGGGCACCACCACACCGGATGGCCGTGAGATCAAAAGCAGCATGGAATTGGCGGCTTTCATGCTGGAGAGCCACCAGTTGGCCCTGGTGCCGGGGTTGGCGTTTGGCATGGATCCCTACATCCGCATCTCGTTTGCCACCTCCATGGAAAACCTGCAGCGGGCCATGGAGCGCATCCGTCTGGTTTCGCAGGAATTGCTGGGACAGCCAACCGGAGAGATCTCCCCCATCCCACGGTGGGACTCCTGACAAACCCGCTCACTTATGTCGCAGGAAAAGGCAACCCCTCCCGGAGAGGGGTGCGCATGGCCAAGGAGAGTCTGCAACCATGGAGGCGGATCATTTGCTGCACAAACGGTTGTACATTTTTGGACGGGTACAGGGCGTCTATTACCGTGCCTCCACCCAACAGGAAGCAGAGCGGTTGGCCTTGACCGGATGGGTGAAAAACCGGGCCGACGGCTCGGTGGAGATAGAGGTCCATGGCCCGCCCGGCGGGGTTACCGCCCTGATTGCCTGGTGCCAGCACGGCCCCCCCGGCGCACGGGTGGAGCGTGTGGAGGTGACGGAGTGCCCGGAGGCAACCTGTACAGGGTTCCAGATTGTGTATCGCTGAGGGAAAATATTTTCACAAAAGAAACAGCACTTTTTGAAAAGGGGGAGATGTCATGGCGCTTATAAAAGATGCCCTGAATTTTTTCAAAAAAGGGAGTGAGGAGGAGAAAAAGGAGCCGGAGGTCGTACAGGCCAAACAGGCCCATCCCGATATCGAGCCCAACGGTTTCTATGCCCTTCCCAACGACTATGCCCCGGTGGTCGTCAGCTCCCAGGGGGTCTCCTGCCGCATCGACTATCAATCCCATGGGGAGTATGTGGTCACCACCCACTCCAAAGGCCGGCTGTTGTTGCGGGAGAGTCTGAATGCCCGGGACCGGAAAAAGTTGATGGTGACCAGCTTTGACTTCAAGGGGTTCATCGGCATCCATCTCCATCCTGCCGGCATGGTCCTGGCGTTGGACGAAGAGAAAAATGCCAAAGGCGAAACGCGACTCAACCAGCCGCCGGCCACCGTTCTCAGTGGTCCAACCCCTCCCAACGATGCGCAGCTCAGGGCTGGCCGGATCCTGACCATTGACCTGACCACGCTCTCGGAGGGCAGCCCTCTGCTGATCGCATCCAACAACCGTCTGCTCCACATGATGATCAAACCTCTGGGTACAGACAAGGATAGTTGGGGAATGTATCTTTCCAACATCAATGGCATCATCCGTTCCAACACCCTGCCCTCCGTGGTGCTGAGGCGGGAGTGGAGCCGGGTCGTCGATCGCAATTTTTTTATCCGTCTGGCCTCCGCCCCGGAGGGCAGGATCACCGCCAGTCTCTGGAATACGGAAACCCGTGATCCCGCCATGATGCGGTTGACGGTGGATGCTGCGGGGGTGCTGACCCTGGAGGAGCTTTTCACGACCCATGGTCTTACCGTGGTGGCGGGAAATGGGCCGGTCGTCCGCCTGGGTTTGTTGGGGGACTCCCCGCCACCGCAGGAGGATGCCCTGCGGGAGCAGTTTGTCGAAACCCTGGGAAAACTTCGGAACCGAACCCAATCCTGCGCGGCAGAGCACAATCAGGAAGAGAGGCTCCAGGGTATTCGGGAGCATCTCCTGGCGGATGTGGAGCGGGCCATACGCAAGGAGAGCTCCAACGGCGTCGTTATGTTGGCGTTGGAATTGGCGGTCAAAGAGGTCATTGCGCTTCTCTACAGCAAGAACAGCGGGGCCGAGAGCGGCTCCATGGTCGGTCACAGCACGGTGGCTCTGTTGAACGCCATCATCGACGAGTTGACGGGTTGGGTACAAACGGATTCTTCCACCTTCCTCTCGGCCGCCGTCATCAATCAAGTGATCGATGAAATTGCCGGCAGCTTGCCCATGCCGGAGTTGGAGGCCATGATGCGGCAGGAGCTGCCCAAAACCAAAACCAACCTCCTGGAAGAAGAGCAGGTTCACATCGAGGAACTCCGCCAGAACGCGCAACAATTTCTCACACGATTTCTCACGGCCAGCACCACCAGCCGTGAGGTCCACCATCTTGCCAGACAGATCACAAAAGCCGAAAATCCGGAAGAGCAGAAGACTTTGCGCGCCGGGCTCGAACAGGCGGTGCAAAAAATGATGCGGGAGACCATGGTGCAAACCCTCATCCGCCTGAGTGTCAGGGGCCATCTGATCCGTATTGAACGGGAAAAACGCCAGCAGTTCAATTTTGCCCCGCAGAGTGCAGGGGAGCAGATGGTCACCGTCAGTGAACTGGATGACATTGTCAAACGCTACAACGAATACACCCGCTATATCAGTCCAGCCTTTCAAGAGCGTCTCAGCATCCCGATCGGCAACGCCATCAAGGCTTTCCAGGATGGAACCTGTGACGAGCAGAGCGTCACCATCAACAACAGTGGATTTATCTCCCATCTGGCGGTGTTGCGCAGCTCCGGCGGCAAGCTTGAACCGGATTCCGACGCCACCGTGCCGGCCATCACCCCTCTGCACGCCATTCCCGACGCCGTTCCCGACATTCGTGTGGAGCAGCCCGATCGTGCCGTAGCCAAGGGTTTCGTCCGCGTGGTGCACCGGGAGGGGCAGTTGATGGAGGCCGAATTTGTTCCCATGGCCCATGCCAGCAAGATCCCCCCCGGCCTGCCCAGCCCCCTCTGGTTTGTTTTCACCGATTTTACCATTCGTTTCATGGAGTCTCACATTGCCGGAGATTCCCGTCGCAAGGGGGATCAAAAACAGCAGGATCTGATTGCCCAGCAATTCACCCATAACCTTCTGTTAAAGCTGGTCAATCTGTTCCGCTGCGCAAACTCTCTGCCTGCGGCCACCCACTTTGATGGCAGTCAGGAACTCCTGAGCGAAGCCAACGGCATCGCCGAGATGCGCGCCGGGGAAGATCCCCATGAGGAGGTTCTGGACCTGCGGAATCGCCCGAAAAACCTGACAGAAATGGCCATGAACCTCAAGCATGAGCTCAGGCAGATTATCGTCAAATTGCAAAAGGAGGGGGCGGTCCCGGCGAATGCTTTTCGCCTCAAGCAGCAGATGCGGGCCTTTGCCACGGCGGGAGGGGGGGGCCAGCAGTTGAGCCTGCCCATCACCATCACTGTCCAGCGGGGCGTGCTCACCCTTGAAGCCCTTTTTGACGACAAACCCTTCAAAAAAGCGGTCCGTTTGACGGGAAAAGCGGAGGAGATCACGGCGGAACCGGTACAACAGGAGAAGCCTGCCGCCCCGGATGCACGGAAAACAACCGTGGCCTCCCCGACGGTCGCCGACAAGGAGAGGGCCCGCATTCTTGCGGTGCGTGAAAAGACCGAAAAACTCAGCCGGCAGGGCATTGCGCAATTGTTGAACGGCCTTGAATTTTTCAAAGATTTTTCAGACTATGAGAAAAATCGTGTCTCCGAGTTTGATGTCAGTTTCCAGGTTACCAAGCGGCAGGATGTCTTGATCCGGGAAAACACCACAGACACCGCCTTTTTCATCCTGATCAAGGGTCGTGTGGCGGCCATTAAGGGAAATTTGGGTACGGGCAAGGAGAAGGTTCTCTTTTACCTGGAAGCGGGTGAGGTGATGGGCGAGCTGGCTTTTCTCACCGGTACACCCAGAACGCTGAATCTGGTCTCCCAGGAGGATGGTTTGCTGCTCCGGGTGGACCGTGAGTTGCTGGAGCGTCTGGGCTGTGACAGTCGGGAAAAATTCAAGGATCAGCTCATCAACAAGCTGGTGCAGCGCTTGACCGATACCACCAACCGGGTGCAGAAGGTGACCCAGTTGGGCCAGCCTTTGAAAAGGGTTCATTCACCCCATCCGGGGGAGCTCAAGCAGGTGAGTCGGGAGGAGACCTTCGAAAAAATTGATCGTGTTCCTTTTTTTGACCGCTTTTCCACCTTTGAAAAACGCCGTCTCACGGCCTTCAACACCTCGTTTCTCACCTATCCGGCCGACGCCCATGTGATCTGCGAAGGCGACGTCGATGCCTCCTTTTTTATTCTTCTGGACGGCATCGTTGCTGTACTCAAGGGGGAGACCGAGATCGTCCGTATCGGTCCCGGCGAATTTTTTGGCGAGATGGCCTTCCTCACCCATCTGCCCCGCACCACCGGGGTATGCAGCAAGAGCGAGATTTTGGTTTTGAAGGTGGATCAGGATTTTCTGAAGCGACTGGGTTCGGAGATCCGGGAAAAGATCAAGGATCGTTTCATCCGCACACTCTCCGAAAGATTGATCCAGACCACCACGCAGTCATCCCTGGAGTAGGGTATATTGATGTTTTCGTGACGATATTGACGGCAGAACACGACCCTCCCGGCTGGTTGCAGGGTTCCTGCAGCATGCGAACCCTCTGTTCAACCGCGTGAATGGATACCACTACGGAATCATCTATCTGGCCGACCAGTCAGAGATCCTGGTTGTAGCCACAGCCCATCTGCACCGCCGTCCTGACTATTGGCGTGGGCGTGTTCAGGCAGATAGTGCTTGACCCTTAAAACAATTACTTTTTGAGATGTTTTAATAATGCAGTTTATCAAAAATGGCCCAGAAATTCCCGAAGCTCTTCTCCAGGCACACGAAGAGGGGCGTGTCGTGTTTTTTTGTGGTGCTGGCATTTCCTACCCTGCAGGACTCCCCGGTTTTTCCGGTTTGGTGGAGAAAATCTATGCGGGATTGGGTGAGGAACGAGATGAAATCGAACAGGCTGCTTTCGACTCTGCCCAATATGACACGGTCATCGGGTTGTTGGAGAGACGTATCGTCGATGGACGTAGATCGGTCCGAAGCGAATTGGCAAAGGCGTTGAATCCAGAAGAGCCTTTAGGAAAACACGCTCTCACCACCCATCGGGCCATCTTGACTTTGGCACAACATGCCGAGAAGGGCTGCCGCCTTGTTACAACCAACTTTGATCGGTTGTTTGAGCATGTCATTGAGACAGATAAACTCAAGATAAGCAGACACAAGGCGCCGTTGTTGCCCATACCAAAAGTGCGTTGGAATGGTCTGGTCTATCTGCATGGCCTGTTGGCAACCGAACCGACAGCCGATCTTGATCATTTGGTGGTCTCCAGCGGTGATTTCGGTCTTGCCTATCTGGTCGAGCAGTGGGCCGCCCGCTTTGTCAGTGAGTTGTTTCGGAATTTTACGGTATGCTTTGTCGGGTACAGCATCAACGACCCGATTTTGCGTTATATGGTGGACGCCTTGGCTGCTGACCGCTTGCGTGGCGAAGCACAGAACGAAATATTTGCCTTTGGCAGTTATTCAAAGGGGCAGGAAGAGACAAGTGCCGACAATTGGAAGGCAAAAAATGTAACCCCCATCCTCTATCAGGAATACAGGAAACATCACTACCTGCACAATACCTTGCAGAAATGGGCTGCAATCTATCAAGATGGCATACAAGGCAAAGAAGATCTTGTGCAAAAACACGCAGCCAACAGCCCGGCGGAGAGTACCGGACAGGATAATTTTGTCGGGCGCATACACTGGGCTTTGAGTGACAGGAGTGGCTTGCCGGCCAAGTGTTTTGCCGATCACGACCCGGTGCCCCCCCTGGAGTGGTTGAAGACATTCTCTGACAACCGCTACCGATTTGCTGACCTTGACCATTTCGGAGTGCCGCCTCGTGACAAGGATGACAAGAATGATTGGGACAACCGATTGACCTTCAGTCTGGTGCGCAGACCTGCGCCCTATGAGTATGCACCGTTCATGGCACTTGTTGGAGCCGGTGCCGCTGAGAGTCAATGGGATCAGGTGATGTTTCATCTGGCGCGCTGGCTGACAAGACACTTGAATGATCCAGAACTTGTGCTGTGGCTTGCCCAATCTGGAGGTCAATTGCATGACCGTTTTGCTGCGTTGGTTGAACATCGGATAGGTGAACTGGACAAGCTCAAACAGAATGGCGAGGATGCCGAGATCCAACGTATTCTCTCCCATGCACCCAATGCGATCCCGTGTGCGTTGATGCGTACCCTTTGGCGGCTGTTTTTGACTGGGCGTGTCCGGTCGCTGCAACACCATTGGGATCTGTATCCATGGCGCAAATATTTCAAACGCGATGGGCTTACACCTACCCTGCGGTTGCAACTGCGCGAGATGCTGACCCCTCGCGTGGTTCTGAGCAAACCGCTCTCATGGGGCGAGGCAATACCTGAAACCGCAGAGGCAAAACGGATCCAGGATCTTGTTAGATGTGAAATCAAGCTGACTATCGATTCCCCGCATGCGATTATGGAGGATCTCAGCGATAATCGGCAGTGGACGGCGGAGCTTCCCAACTTATTGACTGATTTCAGCTCCCTTCTGCGAGACACCCTCGACCTGATGCGCGAATTGGGTGAGAGTGATGACCGCACAGACTCATCCTACATCTATCGGTCATCCATTAGCGAACATCCGCAAAACAATGACTTCCGTGATTGGACGGCACTGATCAGCCTTGCCAGGGATGCTTGGCTCGCCACAGCCGAAAATACTCCTGATCAGGCGCGATCAGTCGCTGAAAATTGGTGGAAAGTTCCGTATCCATTGTTCAAACGGCTGGCCTTTTTTGCAGCCAGCCAGCCCAACATTATTCCGCACCGTCTGGCACTCGATTGGTTGTTGGCCGATGACCATTGGTGGCTATGGTCGGTGGAGACCAAGAGGGAAGCGATCCGGCTGTTGGTCTCTTTGGCACCCAACCTGAGCGCGGCGGAGATTGCCCAACTGGAACAGGCCATCCTGCTTGGACCGCCACGCTCGATGTACAATGACAACGTCGAGTCAGAACGCTGGACACAGATTGTGGAACAC
>JADGCE010000002.1:53296-54835 GCA_015229095.1 Magnetococcales bacterium
AAGATGATTGGCGCGATCGTTGTCGAGAAGATCTCCCGGCCACGGCTTATGCTTTGGAAACATTGTCTCGTACCGGTGAGTGGCCAACAAAGAGATGGGATGAGGCATTGCAAGAGTGGGCCAAAGAACCGGAACAGTCATGGAGTAGAATAAGCACCGTGCTGAACGATGCACCAGATGACATTCTCGGAGAACTGGCGCATTCGCTGGGCCGGTGGCTGCAAGCCATCGCCGAGTCATTGAAGGGAGAAGTCAATCCCGTTTTTTTCAATCTCATTGGGCGTGTTCTGCGGGTTGAACAGGATAAAGCAGAGCAGAAAGATGACGATACGGATAAAACAGAGAGGGATCACGTGTTACGCGCCATCAATCACCCTGTCGGTATTGTTACCAAAGCAGCCCTGCTTTGGTGGTATCAACAATCCCTGGAGGATGGCCAGGGATTGCCAACCAAAATCAGATCCCTGTTTACCAATCTGTGCGACAGGCAGATTATCCGCTTCCGCCACGGGCGAGTTGTACTGGCGGAGGCTCTGGTAACACTTTTCCGTGTCGACCGAGACTGGACTGAACAGCATTTGTTGCCACTCTTCCATTGGAGACAAGCAGATGCAGAACCCCGGGCCGTATGGCAAGGTTGCCTTTACTCGCTCCAGCCCTTTTGGCCATTGCTGGAAGCGATCAAGCAACCGTTCTTGTCAGCGGCAGAGCATTACACGGAGCTTGGAAAAGCACGCGAACGCTATGCCGCTTTGCTTACATTTACCGCGCTGGCGGACAATACGCCCTTCTCCTACAGGGAACTGGCCACCGCAATGCGGTCTCTCCCCCAGCAAGGACTGCGCAGTGCTGCGCAGGCACTGGTGAGTGCCATTGATGGTTCCGGCACGCAACGCAAAGAATACTGGCAAAATCGCGTATTGCCGTATCTCAGGTCAGTCTGGCCAAAGTCAAAAGACAAGGTGGATTCTTCTACGTCAGAACAGTTTGCCCGGCTCTGCGTGGCCGCAGGAGAGGCTTTCCCGGAGGCGTTTGATTACCTGAAGCCATGGTTGCAACCAATCAAGCACCCAGATAATATCGTGCATCTGCTGCATCAAGCCGAGCATCCCGCAAACTATCCTGATGCCGCGTTGGGGTTTCTAAATACCGTGATTGATGATCACAGACAATGGCCACCCGGTGACCTTAAAAAATGCCTCCAGGAGATAGAAACTGCCCGACCGGCAATTAAAAAGGATCAAAAATTCAGAAGGTTAGAGGACTATCTCCGAGAACACAGATCCAGATAACCCTCAAATCTGCCCAGCACCACCGGGGTACGCAGCAAGAGATTGACCCAGACCAACAATCCATGGAGTAAAAAACCGGCCTTGGGCATCGTTTCGGCCAAAACAGGGGCTTTGCCCCCGGCCCCACCAGGGGCCTTGCCCCTGGACCCCACCAGGGGGATGATCCCCCTGGACCCGCAATAGTAAAAAATTATTGAAAAAAAAGGGTGGAGGGGGGCTGGGGGAGGCGGTTCACCGCCTCCCCCAG
>JADGCE010000185.1 GCA_015229095.1 Magnetococcales bacterium
GAACCGAGGACCTGCTCATTACGAGTGAGCTGCTCTACCCCTGAGCTAAGGCGGCCTCCATGGGGTTGGGGTTGTACCCCACATGGCTCCCCTTGTCAACCCCTATCATACAGCTTGCACATAATCGACAGACACGGGATACTGTCGGGGGTTCCTGGTTCCATCTGCCATCGGGTTTTGCCATGCTGCACCACTTGATCGTCGAAAATATTGCCCTGATCTCCCGCATGGAGTTGCAATTCAACCAGGGACTCACCGTCCTTACCGGGGAGACCGGAGCAGGGAAATCCATCATTATCGATGCCTTATCCCTCGTACTGGGTGCAAGAGCCGACACAACCCTGATCCGTTCCGGTAGCGAACGGGCCTCCGTGCAGGCCTGCTTCCGCTTGCCACCGACCCATGCCGCCCACCCATGGCTCCAGGAGAGGGCACTCAACACAAACAATGAGCCCACCCTGCAACCCGACGAAGAGGAGCTCTTTATTCGCCGTCTTCTCTCCCAGAATGGCCGCAGCCGCGCATTTATTAACGAAACTCAAGTGCCCGTGGCAACCTTGGCGGAGTTGGGCCGCTTGCTGGTGGAAATCCATGGCCAACAAGAGCACCAGACGCTCCTGGACCCCTCCACCCACTTGGCCATTCTCGATGCATTTGCCCATCATCCCGACCGGGTGGAGGCTGTCAAACAGGCTTTTGAACAATGGCACAGTATTGCGGCAGAACAAAAAAAAGTACGCCAGCAGCAGGGCGATACGGCGGACCGCCAGGCCTTTCTGGCCTTTCAATTGCGCGAGTTGGAGGAGGCCGGCTTGCAACCCGGGGAGATGCTCGAACTGGAACAGCAGCGCTCGCGCCTGGCCCACGCCACGCGACTGGTACAAGCCGCCCAAACAGCCCTGGAGCTGTTGCTGGAGAGCAGCCATCCCGCCGCCGCCCTGACAGGACGGGCCGCCAGTGCCCTGGAGGCGGTCAGCGCACTGGATGCCACCCTGGAACCCATGGCCGTTACCCTGCGCTCTCTCCAGTATGAACTGGACGATGTCGGTGAGCGGGTGCGGGATTATCTGCAAGGTTTGGAAGTGGATCCCGCCCAATTGGAACGGCTGGAGGATCGTCTGGATCTCCTCCGCCGCTTGGCGCGGAAACATCGACGTGAGGTGGAACAGTTACCGGAGTTGATGCAACAGTGGCAACAGGAGATGGCGCAACTGGAAAATGCCGACGCCCGCGAGCAGGCCCTGGAACGGGAGAGTGCGGCCGCCCTCGCCACCTACATGCAGGCGGCCCACCATCTGGGAGAAGCCCGCCGGGCCACCCTTCCCCGCCTGGGTCGAGCCGTGGAGGGGCAGTTGCAGGATTTGCATATGGCCAAAGCCCGCTTCCAGGTCACCCTGCAGCCCGGCAAAGGAGAACCCCGCCCCAACGGGTTGGAAGAGGCCCTTTTCCAGATCAGTCCCAATCCCGGCGAACCGCTCAAGGCGCTGCATCTGATCGCTTCCGGGGGGGAACTCTCCCGGATCACCCTGGCCATGAAAACCACCCTGGCCCATCTGTTGCCGATCTCCACCCTGATCTTCGATGAGGTGGATACAGGGGTTGGGGGTCGCGTGGCGGCCAGCATCGGGGCCAAAATGGCTCACATCGCCCAGTCCCGCCAGGTGTTGGCCGTCACCCACCTTCCCCAAGTGGCTGCCTGGGGCACCCATCACCTCAAAGTGGAAAAAAGCACCCTCCACGAACAGACCACCGTGACCGTTACGCCCCTGGACCTCCCCCTCCGCATCGAAGAGCTGGCACGCATGTTGGCCGGCGAGCAGATCACCGCGCCCGCCAGACAACATGCCCAGGCGTTGCTCGACAGCTGTCAGTTGGAGAAGGTCTCCCACAGCCCCGTACCGACAGACCCCTCCTAAAAAAGGCGAACACCCAAAAAGAGCAGCACCGGCAGGCTCAACAGGAGCAGATCCCGCCAACCCAGCGGGGTCTCGTGGATGGCGACAAAAGGCAACCCCTCGGTCATCCCCCGGGCGGAGAGGGCCTCTTCCTGACTGCGGGCAACAGAGAGCAGGCGGTACAGTAAAGCCTCCCCTCCCCACGCCGTGCGCTGCAAACGGCCCAACCAGCGGCGCGACACGCCGGGAGGCAGACGTAACGCCATATCCTCCCCCACCCGATGGCTCTCCTGCAACAATCGGGGGATGCAACCCAGGGCAAAGGCGACCAGGGCACACCCCGCCTTGACCGGAACCTGCAGCCGTTCCAGCCCTCTGAACAACCGATAAAGGCCGATCACCCAGTGCAACGGGGTGGTGGTGCGCACCAACGCCCATGAGAGGCTCACCAACACCATCAGGCGCGCTGTCTGCTCCCCCCCCTCTCGCAACCCCTCCCAGGTCAGCAGAGGCCAATCGCCCCCAACAGGCTCCCCTGGCGTCATACAACCGTGCAGCAGCAGCAACGTGGCAAAAAGCCAACGCAACCGCCACAACTGCCGCAGCAGGGAGGGCAACAGCTCCGTCGGCCCGCTCTGGAGCAGCAAAACAACCACCCCCATCACCCCAACACCCCAACCCCACGACAGCACCGGTTGGGCCATCAAAAAGGGCAAAAACAACAACAAGGCAATCAACTTGGCGCGCGGATCACATCTCTCCAAAAAGGAGTTTCCATTCAATGGCCGTTGCCTCCCTACGGTTCTTCCACAACCCACTCCAGGGCATCCTCTTTTGTGCTCTTGGCAGGCTTCGGTGCGCTTTGGGGAGGATCTTCCCGATTTTTCCCCGGAGAAGAGAAACCTGAATCACCTGGAGTGAATTCAAACATTTCCAGGGGGGTATCCGCAGCCGTTGACGCCCTCCCGCTCTCGTTATCCGCAGAGACCGGGGCACGGGATACGACGGTCAGCTCACGGATGGGTGGAAACGGCGACTGCTGGCCGGCCTGAACCGTTGGAGGACTCTCCAAAAGATCTTTAAAGATAGACTCTTCATCCTCACCACCCGCAATCTCTTCACTGAGCATATCGGCCATCTCCATCCCAGGAGCAGGGCGATGCATGGGCAAATCCATGGTCATTCTGTCGTCCGGTTTTTCCAGAATGAGCGGCTCCGACGCAAGAAGAGGGTCAGCCACCGCCTCTCTCTCCGGCATTTTCTCTGCGTTCCGCAGGATGACAGGAGGTGGGACGACTGGGGAAACAGGTTCGGCGAAT
>JADGCE010000186.1 GCA_015229095.1 Magnetococcales bacterium
ACCCTTCTGGTCACTCCACCTGAAACATTTCCATCCGAAGCGTGGGGTGATTTGTTGGTATTGGTGCGTGCCATTATTAAAAACAACAAGGAAAAGGAACTGCTGGACAGGATGGATTCTACCGTTGCGCGCGACTACTGGCGCCCTCTCCGGGAGGCCTTGGCCGCCATTTCAGAACGCTCTCTCGCATCACTGCACGATGTCGCGCCAGAAATTCGGGAGCCTGCCATGGAGTTGGTCAAAAAATTATCCCCCCATGACTTCAACCGCTGGCGGGATGAACTCTCGCCCAGATAACCCGCACCCTCGACGGAACACATCGTTTTTGGTCCGCAAACAGGGTACGATTCAGCGTGCCGCCTTCCCGGATGCCGCCCGTTGGGGAGACTCTCCGGCAGATCGGCACCACCTGCCCATTGGTATCAGACGCGATTGAACGGGGTGTTTTTTATTGACTCTGCATCCTCCTGGTCACATTCTTGTTCTTGGTGCGGGGGTCGCCGGTTTGACCGCCGCCCTCCATCTGGCCGATGCCGGGCAGCGGCCCGTGCTTCTGGAGGCGGCCAAGGCCGCCGGGGGCCGGGCACGCTCCTGGTTTGATCCCGCCTGTGACGAAGAGCTGGACAATGGCCCCCACCTGCTGATGGGGGCCTATACCCACACCCTGCAACTCCTCGACCGCCTGGGCACACGGGGGCTTCTGCTGGAAGAGAAAACCCCCCGTTTTACCTTCTGGGATCCCGCCCTGGGCTGGCAGAGCCTCCGCTGCCCGGAGTGGCCCGCTCCCTGGCATCTGCTGCACGCCCTGTTCCGCTTTGCACCCCTCTCCCGTCCGGACTGCTGGCGCGTGATGCGGTTGCTGCCCGACCTGCTGCGGCAGGCGGAGCACCTGGAACAGCAGAGCGTCACCCAATGGCTCGCCCGCCACGGGCAGGGGGGCGAGATCTGCCAGCGACTCTGGTATCCCCTCTGCCTGGCCACCCTCAACGAACCCGCCGCCTCTGCCAATGCCGCCCTTTTTGTCCGGGTTCTCCAGCGGTTGTTCCTGAGTGACCGCGCCGCTGCCCGCCCGCTGCTGCCCCGTCGCCCCCTCTCTCATCTGTTCGCCAACCCCGCCCGGCAGGCCATCCTGGCGGCGGGGGGCGAGGTGCGCTGCCAATGCCGGGTCCAGCATCTGGAGTGGAGCGGGCGCACCCTCCAGGCACTCCACAGCAGCCAGGGGGTGTGGCCCCGCCCCAGAGCCGTCGTGATCGCCCTGCCCCACACCGCCCTGGCCCGCCTGCTGCCGGCCTGGGCCGCAGAGCGGCAGATCACCGCCTTGCACAGCGCGCCCATTGTCAGCGTCCATCTGCGCTATCCCTGTGCCGCCACCCTGCCTGTTGCCCTGCTGGGCCTGCCCCTGGCAGCCAGCCAATGGATTCTCGATCGCAATCGCCTGCTGCCCCTGGAAGAGCAGGATCCCCGCGCTCCTGGCCGTTTCAGCGCCGTGCTCAGCGGCGCCTACCGTGAATGCCACTGGTCGGCACAGCACCTGATCGACAGCGTCCACCAGGATCTGACGCGCCTGTTGCCCGCCTTGGCCAGCGTGCGCCCCGCTGCCGCACGGGTGGTCAAAGAGCCCCGTGCCACCTTTGCCGCCTGGCCCGGTTGCGCCCGTTATAGACCCGGCAGCCAAACCCCCTGGGAAAATGTCTGGTTGGCCGGTGACTGGACCGCAACCGGCCTGCCCGCCACCCTGGAGGGTGCCTGTCAGTCCGGAAGGGAGGCTGCACAAAAAATCCTCGATTTATTGGCGCGTGCGCAGTAAACTCCCCCGGTGTCGCAGAAAAAAAACGTCCCTTTCCCTTCATCGTGGAACAACCCATGCGCCCATTATCGATCCGTAACCATACCGTCCGCCTGGGGATGGTCCTGTTGTTGGCCAGTGCCCTGAGCGGTTGCAGCAGCACCCCCGATGGGGAGGATAGTCGCAAATCCGCCGACCAGCTCCATGCCGAAGGGTTGGAGGCCCTCACCAACAAACAGTTTCGCCTGGCCTCGGAACGGTTTCAGGAGTTGGATCGCAAACATCCCTTTTCCCCGCTGGCCATCCGGGCCCAGGTCAATCTGATCTATGCCCATTACAAGCGGGAAGAGTATGCCGATGCCATCAGCGTGGCGGAACGCTTTATCCGCTTGCACCCCAAACATGCCTATGTCGGCTATGCCTATTACATGCGGGGACTCTCCTTCTATCAGCAGATCTCCAGTGCCACCCAGGATCAGGGCAACACCCGCGAGGCATTGACCGCTTTCCAGGAGTTGATCTCCCGCTTTCCCAAGAGCGATTATGCCTGGGAGGCGGAACAGATGGTGACGCTCTGCAAGGATCGCCTGGCCGAACAGGAGATGGTGGTGGCCCGCTACTATCTGGACCAGGAGGAGTATATCGCCGCTGCCAACCGCTTCAACCAGGTGGTGGCCAACCCCGCCTACAATCGGACCCCCTACGTGGAGGAGGCCCTGTTCAGCCTGGTGTTGACCTCCAAACGGCTGGGGTTGCTGGAGGATGCCCGCAATTTTGCCTCTGTTCTGGGGCATAATTTTCCCGATCGTCCCTTTTATGCCCGTGCCTTGACCCTGCTGGCCACCGATCAGGCCCCCACCCGCTCGGAGATGGCCACCATGCGCCAGGGTGTTGCCCAAAAGGGTGTGCTCAGCCGCATTTTCCAGGGGGTGGCACCCGCTTTGGCACCCAGCCAGAAAGAGTTCTAAACCGCGCTTGTATTATTGCGGGTCCAGGGGGGTCACCCCCCTGGCGGGTCCAGGGCAGAGCCCTGGGACTTTGCTGTTGCTGTTGCTGTTGCTGTTGGCGCGCTTTTCACGACAAGCCGGCGCGCTCTTTGCGCCGGCGCAGCGCGCCTTATTGAAGCAAGGTGTGTGGATTGGCGCGGTTTTTTGCGCCGATCCGCACACCCTCCCAATGGTCGTTGAGACGGGTCGAACCTCCGAAGGCATCACTTCCAGACGTGCGGCATTCTGCGCCGATCCACACACCTTCCCAATGGTCGTTGAGACGGGCCGAACCTCCGAAGGCATCCCTTCCAGACGCCAGCTTGTTTGTCGGGCTGCCGCCCTCCCGGAGTCTGCCCCTGCGGGGCAGGTTTTGTGCGCGCTGCGCCAATTTCCTGCGGAAATTGGCTTCGGTAAAGCGCGCTCCATACCAGGGCT
>JADGCE010000030.1 GCA_015229095.1 Magnetococcales bacterium
GACACGGTGGGAACGGGTGGCGACTCTCATACCCGTTTTCCCATCGGCATCTCTTTCCCGGCCGGTTCCGGTCTGGTGGCGTTCGCCGCTGCCACCGGCGCCATGCCCCTGGTGATGCCGGAATCGGTTCTGGTTCGTTTTACCGGCACCATGCAGAAGGGGATCACCCTGCGGGATTTGGTCAACGCCATTCCCTACGTGGCCATCCAGAAGGGCTTGCTGACCGTCGCCAAGGCGGGGAAGAAGAACATTTTTTCCGGAAAAATTCTGGAAATCGAAGGATTGCCCGATCTCAAGGTGGAGCAGGCCTTTGAGTTGACGGATGCCTCTGCGGAGCGCTCGGCCGCCGCGTGCACCGTGCAGCTCAACAAGGAGCCGATCATCGAATTTTTGCGCTCCAACGTGGTGTTGCTGAAAAATCTGATCCATCGGGGCTACAAGGATGCCGCCTCCATTCAGAGGCGCATCGATGCCATGGAAGCGTGGTTGGCCAATCCCCAGTTGTTGCAGGCCGATGCCAATGCCGAGTATGCGGCGGTCATCGAGATCAACATGGACGAAATCACGGAGCCGGTCCTGGCCTGCCCCAACGACCCGGATGATGTCAAACTGCTCTCCGAGGTGGCTGGCACGACCATCCATGAGGTGTTCATCGGCTCCTGCATGACCAATATCGGCCATTTCCGCGCGGCGTCGCGGATATTGGATGGTCAACCCCAGGTGCCGGGACGGTTGTGGGTGGTTCCTCCCACCCGCATGGATGAACGGCAACTCCTGGATGAAGGGGTCTACAGCATCTTTGGCAAAGCGGGTGCCCGGACGGAGACCCCCGGCTGCTCCCTGTGCATGGGCAACCAGGCGCGGGTGGCGGATAATGCGGTGGTCTTCTCCACATCGACGCGCAACTTTGACAACCGCATGGGCAAGGGCGCGCAGACCTTCCTCGGTTCCGCCGAATTGGCGGCCGTGGCCTCTGTGCTGGGTCGTCTGCCCAGTGTGGAAGAATACCTGAAGTTTATGGCCGACCGGGTGGATGCCAAAAAAGAGGAGACCTATCGTTACCTCAATTTTGACCAGATCGCCGGCTATGAAAAGGTTGGAACAGCCGCCTGAGCGCAGATGGGGGCGGATCACCGCCCCCCAACGGTGTATCAGGTCAAAAGCTTGAGCATCGTTCAGGCCATGCCTGGGGGCGGATCACCGCCCCCAGGTTCCCCCTCACCAGCGATGCGGGGATGGCACCTCCCCCCGCGTTTTTGTTATTATGTGATTGTATATTCCGCATTGGCTGGACCCATTCAGGATGTTTTGACCCTTATTCCTTTTTTACCGGGACAGTGAGCATGCCCTTTATTCCTCATACCGCAAGCGACGTGCAGGAGATGCTGGCCGTTCTAGGCGTGGAGAGCCTGGAAACCCTGTTTGAAGAGGTTCCGACGGAGTTGACCTGGGCGGGCCCGCTGGATCTGCCCCCACCTTTGAGCGAAATGGCTCTGGCCCGCCTCATGCGGGAACGGGCTGCCCAGGATGCCCCACTCCTCTGCTTTACCGGGGCCGGGGCTTATGAACACCATATCCCGGCAGCGGTTTGGGAGTTGGCCACCCGGGGTGAGTTTTATTCGGCCTACACCCCCTATCAGGCCGAAGCCAGTCAGGGCACCCTCCAGGTACTCTACGAATATCAGAGTATGATGGCCGCCTTGCTGGGAATGGATGTGGTCAATGCCTCCCTGTATGACGGAGCCACGGCCTTGGGGGAGGCCATCCTGATGGCGATACGCGCCAAACCCGAATGCGCCAGACGGGTGCTGCTGCCCACCACCGTTCACCCCCACTACCGCCAGGTGGTGGAGAGCATGCTGCGCGGGTTGGAGATTGAGGTGGTCTCCGTGCCCTATTGCACCGAGGGTGGCCATACGGTGCCGGAGGTTTTAAGCCAATGGGAATCCCGCTCCTTTGCCGCTCTGGTGATTCCCCAGCCCAATTTTTTTGGCATTCTGGAAGAGATCCATACGCTGACCGATTGGGCCCATGCCCGGGGGGGCTTGCTGATCGGCCTGGTCAATCCCCTCTCCCTGGGCATGCTGCAGCCCCCCGGCCAGTGGGGCCGCCAGGGTGCGGATATCGCCTGTGGAGATGGCCAGCCCCTGGGCATTCCCCTCTCGTCGGGTGGGCCCTATTTTGGCTTCATGGGATGCAAACAGGCCTACCTGCGCCAACTGCCGGGCCGTATCGCCGGGCGCACCATCGACAAAAAAGGTGAGCCCGGCTTTGTTCTGACCATGCAGGCCCGGGAGCAGCATATTCGCCGCGCCAAGGCGACCTCCAATATTTGCACCAATCAGGGGCTGATGACCGTCGCGGCCACCCTCTATCTGGCACTCCTCGGTCCCCAGGGATTGCGCCGCACGGCGGAAGCCTGTCATGCCCATACCGTGGCCCTGGCCGAAAGGGTGTGCGCCATCCCAGGGGTGACCCTCCTGTTCCATCGCCCCTATTTCCACGAAATTGCCTTACGTATACCCGCTTCCGTTCCCCGCCTGTTGACGCGCCTGGAGCAGCAGGGCATTGGCGGCGGCGTGGCCTTGGCACCCCTCTATGCCGAGTTGGAGGATACCCTGTTGCTCTGTGCGACCGAAGCCCGCACGCGGGAAGATTGTGACCACTTTGCCCGGACGTTGGCCACCCTGTTGGCGGAGGAGCATTGACATGGAACCGTTACTCTTTGATCTGAGCCGCGCCCATCGCCAAAACAGCCACCATGATCCTGCCAGCTGGGCAGAGGATGCTGGCGCTGTTTCCCAGGAGGGTGCTGGGACGCCCCCCTTGCAGCCTTTTCTGCGGCAGCAGGCCGTGCCCCTGCCGGAAGTTTCCGAGCTGGAGGTGGTCCGCCATTTTACCCGTCTCTCCCAGCGCAATTTTTCGGTGGATACCCATTTTTATCCCCTGGGTTCCTGCACCATGAAGTACAATCCCCGCATATGCAACACCGTCGCCATGCAGGCCGGCTTTCTGCACAGGCACCCCCTCACATCGACCTCTCAGAGCCAAGGGGTGCTGGCTTGTCTCTACGAGTTGCAGGAGATGCTCTGCACCCTGACAGGCATGACAGCCGTCTCCCTGACCCCCATGGCGGGCGCCCAGGGGGAGTTTGCCGGGGTGGCCATGATCCGCGCCTATCACCAGGCCAGGGGAGATCGGCAGCGCACCGAAATGTTGATTCCCGACGCCGCCCATGGCACCAACCCCGCCACGGCGGCTCTCTGTGGTTTTACGGTGCGGGAGATTGCCACCGATGCCCAGGGCGACCTGACGCTGACCGCCCTGCAGGCCGCTGTGGGCCCCCGTACCGCCGGGTTGATGCTGACCAACCCCTCAACCCTGGGGGTCTTTGAACGGCGCATTACCGAGATTGCCCGGATTGTGCATGACGCCGGGGGGCTTCTCTACTACGACGGAGCCAATCTGAATGCCATCGCCGGTCGCATCCGACCGGGGGACATGGGCTTTGATGCCATCCATATCAATGTGCACAAGACCCTGGCCACACCCCACGGCGGTGGCGGCCCTGGGGCTGGACCGGTGGGCGTGGGAGAGCGGTTGCGCCCCTTTCTGCCCATACCCATGGTCGGTCGGGACGGCCATGGCACCTACCATTGGCTGACGACGACCGAGTTTCCCCAATCCATTGGACGCTTGTCGACCTTCCACGGCAACATCGGCGTTCTGCTCCGCGCTTACGCCTATCTGCGTCTTACCGGGGCCCAGGGGATGCGACGGGTCGCCGACTATGCCACCCTGAACGCCAATTATCTCATGGCCCGTCTGGCCCAGGCCGGTTTTCAGACCGCTTTCCCCGCCCGGCGCGCCACCCACGAGTTTATCATCACCTTGAAGGGAGAGGCACAACAGTGGGGTGTAACAGCCCTGGATTTTGCCAAGCGATTGTTGGATTATGGCTTTTACGCGCCAACCGTCTATTTTCCCATGCTGGTGCCTGAGTGTCTCCTGATCGAACCCACCGAAACCGAATCCAGGGAGACTTTGGACCGCTTTGTGGAGGCGATGGTCGCCATTCGCCAGGAGGCCATGCAGGATCCCCAGCGATTGCGGGAAGCCCCCCATGCCATTCCGGTGCCCGGCGGTGGTACAAGCCGTCTGGATGATACCCAGGCAGCACGGAAACCGGATCTGCGCATGCCGCTTTAGCGGCGCAGAGGCCGTGCTCCATTGCTTTAATTTTCTGTCCTGATGAGGGATCATAATGAACGCTATCAAACAGATCCATGCCCGTGAAATCCTGGATTCCAGGGGCAACCCGACCGTGGAAGTGGAGGTTTTTACAGAATCCGGCGCTTTTGGCCGTGCAGCCGTCCCTTCGGGAGCCTCCACCGGCAGCCGCGAAGCCTTGGAATTGCGGGACAAAGATCCCTCCCGTTATCTGGGCAAAGGGGTAAAAAAAGCGGTCCTGGCCGTCAATGGTGAAATTGCCAGAGCCCTGCTTGGCCAGGACTGTTATGCACAGCGGGCCATTGATGCGACACTGCTGGCCCTGGACGGTACGGAGGGAAAAAGCCGTTTGGGTGCCAATGCCCTGCTGGGGGTCTCCATGGCCGTCGCCAAGGCTGCGGCAGAGAGTTGCGGACAGCCCCTGTACCGGTATCTGGGCGGCACCTATGCCCACTTGCTGCCGGTTCCCATGATGAATATTATCAACGGCGGCGCCCATGCCGATAATAACGTGGATATCCAGGAATTCATGATCATGCCGGTGACCGCCCCCTCCGTGGCAGAGGCCATTCGCATGGGGGCGGAGTGTTTTCACCATCTGAAAAAGGTGCTGCGGGATCGCGGATTGAACACGGCGGTGGGGGATGAGGGAGGCTTTGCACCCAACCTGGCCTCCAACGAAGAGGCCATTCAGGTAATCCTGCAGGCTGTGGAGCAGGCTGGTTATCGACCCGGGGAGGATATTTTACTGGCCCTGGATTGCGCCTCCTCCGAATTTTATCGGGAAGAGGTGGGGCAGTATTATCTGGCAGGGGAAGATCGCAATCTGCATGTGGAGGAGCTGGTCTCCTACTATGAGGCGTTGTGCGACCGCTATCCCATCATTTCCATCGAGGATGGCTGTGCCGAAAGTGACTGGCGGGGTTGGAAAATGCTCACCGAACGCCTGGGCAAGCGGGTGCAACTGGTGGGCGATGATCTGTTTGTCACCAATCCCGCCCTGTTGAGCCGAGGCATCGCCGAGGGAATTGCCAATTCGATTCTGGTCAAGGTCAATCAGATCGGCACCCTGACAGAGACCTTCGCGGCGGTGGAGATGGCCAAACAGGCGGGCTATACGACGGTGATCTCCCACCGTTCCGGCGAAACCGAGGATACCACCATTGCCGATATTGCCGTGGCCACCAATGCCGGCCAGATCAAGACCGGCTCATTGAACCGCTCCGACCGGTTGGCAAAATACAATCAACTGCTGCGTATCGAGGAGCAGTTGGGGGGAGCTGCCTGTTTCAATGGCAAAAAAGTGTTCTATAATCTCCGACCATCCACGTAACCCGATGGGGTTGCCGGGTCGGATTGTCTTTAACGGGAGAAGATTCATGTCGATCGCTACCCTGGAAGGGTCGGTAGATGGCGTAAAAATCGGGGTTGTCGCCAAACAGTTGGGCATTTCGATTCGCACGATCCATATGTATGAGCGGGCCGGCCTGATGATCTCCCAAAAAAATCCAGCCGGTACCCGCTATTTTACCGAACGGGATGTGGAATGGCTCACGGAGATACGGCGGTTGATCAAATCCGGAATCGGCATCGCCGGCATTCGTCATCTGCTGTCCCTGGTGCCCTGTTGGGAGATCAAGTCCTGCGCCTTCCGTGGCAAGGCGGCCTGTCCGGTCATCGAGGATCATGGTCTGCCCTGCTGGGCCAACAAGGGCAATCGCTGCAACGCCACGGTGCAGGAGTGTCGCCTGTGCGAGGTCCACGAGATCCGTTTCAGTGTGGGTCAGTTGAAACGACGCCTCTCTATCCGTCTCAAGGATGAGGCGCGGGTGGAGAGCCCCCCCCCCGTGTGAGATTCGTGCCTTGCATGGGATTTGGGCTTTGTGTGCGCGCTGATTTTGGATGAGGAAATCAAACAGGAATGATGAACAAGCAGGAGCCTGGACTGATCGATGCAGTCACCGAAATGTCAGCGGATCGGGTAGGTATCGAATGGCTGGAACGGGTTGAAGCCAGTCGCAGCGAGGAGCGGGCCGCCCTGGAGTCCATTCTGGTCGAACATTTGAAAGAACAAAAGCGGCTGCGATGGGGCAAAAATGCCTTCCGGCTGTTTATTGCCCTCTATCTGCTGGCGGTGCTGTGGGTGGGAACGGTGGATCTGTGGCGGAATGTGGATTTGCAAAGCGTCCACCACAGAAAACATACGGCTGTGGTGGAGATCCGTGGTCCCATCCAGGCAAACACCAACAACAGTGCCGATAATATTATAAAAGGGCTCAACAAAGCCTTTGAAGATGTGAACACGGCGGGCGTGGTATTGCGCATCAACAGCCCTGGAGGCAGCCCGGTCCAATCCGGCCAGGTGTATGATGAGATGATGCGCCTGCGGCAAAAGTTTCCCAAAATGCCCTTCTATGCGGCTTTGGAGGATTTGTGCGCCTCCGGGGGCTACTATATCGCCGCCGCAGCCCCCTTCATCTATGCCGACAAGGCCACTCTGGTGGGCTCCATCGGGGTCATTCTGCAAGGATTCGGCTTTCAGGAGACCCTGAACAAATTGGGGGTGGAGAGCCGCCAGTTGACGGCTGGCAAAAACAAGGCCTTCCTCAGCCCTTTTGGTCCCCTGGATGAGGCGGCCAAGGGACATGCCCAGACGTTGCTGGATACCATTCACAAACAGTTTGTCGAAGCGGTGCGCAAGGGACGGGGAGAGCGGCTCAGGACATGGAAAGCGGAGCTGTTTGCCGGGTTGATCTGGACGGGGGAAGAGGCGGTGGAGCTGGGATTGGTGGATGGATTGGGCTCGGTGGCCTGGTTGGCCCGTGAGCAGATCAAAGAGACGCGCATGGTCGATTTTACCCAAAAAAATGACTGGCTGAGCCGGGTATCCAAGGAGATGGGCATCCCATAGCAGGAAATTCTAATCATGCTGGAAAATAATACATTGACTGACCTTTTGCATACCATCGTGCATCTGGATGAAAAAGCGGATGTGACCGAGCTGGTTGCTTTTGTCCAGGGGGGCCACGACCCCCGGATGCTGTTGATGGTGCTTCCTGAGTTGTTGGCCCGCAAGCGGCTGCGCCCGGCCTTCCTGTTGGCCATGCTGCTCAACAATAACGGTTACAACGCGCCCGCCATCTCCGTTGCCCTGAGTCTGGGTGGCTGGCTCTTTGACAAGCCCACGGAAGCCCATGTGGGATTGGCCTCTTTGCAGATGCAGGCCGACTCTCTGTCGTTTGAACAACAACAGGATCTCTATGATGCATTGCTCTCCCCCAGCCTCTCTCCGTTGCTGGAAGCGGCGTGTGACCGGGAGGATCATGGGCAGATTTTAAAAATTTTATCCATTTACCAGGGGATATTTCCCCGTTTTCGGACACTGTTTGACTGGCACGCCCCGGTGCCTGAGTTTTCTCTGGAATCGGTGCGGCAGCAGGGTCGCGCCCAGGCCCGTCTCCTCTCTTATGCGCAGCCGCCGACCGACCTACCCCGGCGACGGCGACGGGTGGTGGTTGCCATGCGAGAGCGGTTTTATTTCGGCAATCCCGCCTCTCGGCCCTCCGATTTTGGGCCGCGCATTCGGGCCGCCATGCAAGCCTATGGCTGGGATGTGGCATGCTCTCCCTTTCAGTGCGCCACCCTGGCAGAGATGGAGGAGGATTGTCAGGCCATCGTTGCCCTGTGTCGGCAGCAGCAGGCGGAACTGTTGGTCATCGATTTGAATGTGACCATCCGGGCCGCCGTTCGGGATACCATGATTTTCCAGTTGCGTCAGGAGAATCCCGCCATCCGGATTGTGGGATGCCTGATCGATGCCTTCTGCTTCGCAGACGATGTGTTGACAGCGGCGGCGGCCCATCTGGATTTGGTGTGGAGCCGGGATGTGCCTTCCCTGCCGCTCTGGCAAAGTCCCGCCATGGCCAATCGGGTGGTGAACCTGCTCTTTCCCAATGCGGGTGTGCTGCACATGCCACAGCGACCGTTGTTTCCCCAACCTCTGTTTGCGGGGGGAATCACGACCAAATATGTGCCGCACCGGGCCTTCTGGCTGGCGGCGATCCGCCATACGGGGTTGCCCATCCAGACCAAAATCTCTTCCCACCTGGAGGATGGCCTCTCTCCCCTGGAAAGTTTTGCGCGATACATGCAGGGGCTTGCCGAGGCGACCTGCTGCCTCAGTCTCTCCATGCGCTACGACCAGAGCCATGTTGTCACCTTTCGCAGTTTTGAAGTGGTGCTCAGCGGCGCGCTTTTGCTGCAGGAGGCAACCCCGGAGATGGATTATTATTTTGTGGCAGGGGAGCATTATCTGCCCTTCTCCACCCTGACCGAACTGGCGGCCGTCATGCAGTTTATCCGCAATCATCCCGCCGAGGCCGAGGAGATCCGCCGCTGCGGTGCCGCCTTCGCCCGGGAGCATTACAACGATGACAGGATTATCGGCCATCTCGACCAACGGCTTTTTTTCCAGGCAGGGGCGGTCCCGCCGGCAAGCCCCCTCCTGGAAAAATAATTTTTTCTTCTTGCCGTCGTTCATCGTGGAAAAAATGCACAAAAATCCCTAGACTGTCGGGTGGGGGTGGTTCTGGTTGTCCTGCGATACTCACCTTCTTTGGCCTTCTTTGGCCTTCTTTGGCCTTCTTTGGTTTGGTTTTTGTCTTCCGCGTGGTTTTTCTATGGTAAAGGCCCCCGGCTCTGCACTCTTCGGGCAGGAATCGATCGCATGAACACCTCTTTCAACCAGCAACAGGATTGGCACACGGCCATCTCGGACACCGATTTTCGCCGCCTGAGTGAGTTTGTCTACGCCCAATGTGGCATCCTGATGCCCCTGGCCAAAAAAAGGCTGCTGACCAACCTGATGCAGGAACGGTTGCATGTGGTGGGCATCCAGTCGATCAAGGATTATATGGACTGGGTGATGGGCAGTGAGCACTCCTGCGAAGAGTTGGATCAGTTTATCGACATTGTCGCCAGCCGGGAGGGCCGCTTTTTTCACGAAGCCGACCATTTTGAATTTTTGGCCCAAACGGCATTGCCGGAGGTGATCAAGCACTCGGGTGCGGGAATTTCCCGTGATTTCATGATCTGGAATGCGGGGTGTGGGGCTGGAGAAGAGGCCTATACCCTGGCCATTGTTTTACTGGAGTTTTCTCAGCACTATCCGGGCATTCAGTTCAAAACCAAGGTGCTGGCCACCGACCTTTCCAGTCGTCTGTTGGGCATCGCCTCGGAAGCCACATACGGCATGGATAAAATCTCCTCTGTCCCTTTGGAACTGAAGCGGCGCTATTTCCTGAAGAGCAAAGATCCCGGCAAACGGCTGGTACGCCTGACACCGGAGATCCGCAACATGGTCAGCTTTCGGCGATTGAACATGCTGGATGCGGAATTCGGGTTGCGGGAGCAGATGGATGTCATCTTTTGCCGCGACCTGATCAGCCATTTTGACCCTGCCACCCAAAACACGTTGATCCACAAGGTGTGCCGTTATCTGGCCCCGGGGGGATATCTCTTTTTGGGCCACTCGGAAAACCTGACCAACCTGAGGGTACCCCTTCTCCAGTCGATGCCGGCGATTTACCAGATGCCCCAACAGGGGCTCTGACGAACCAGGGTGCGTCGCACAGGCAAAAGATGGCCCATGGCCTCCTGGATGGGTTGTCCCCTATTGCCAAGAGAGGCGCGTTGGTATATTGTCCTGGGGCTCTTGGCATCCCCCCTTGGCCACGGTGTGATCCGGTTGTTTGTTGGTTGCGCAGTGTGCGGTGCGGGGATGTTTTTGTCAATCCAATCGGGTGATGCACCATGTCCATTGAAAAGATAAAAATTTTTTCCGGAACCTCCAACCCGGAACTGGGCCGGCGGATTGCGGAATATCTCTCGGTAACGCTTGCCCATGTGACCATTCGGCGTTTTTCGGATGGGGAAATTTTTGTCCAGATTGACGAGAATGTGCGGGGCCGGGATGTTTTTGTGATTCAATCCACCTCCTCCCCCGCCAACGATCACCTGATGGAATTGCTGATCATCGTCGACGCCTTGCGCCGCGCCTCCGCCGGGCGCATCACGGCGGTTGTGCCCTACTATGGCTATGCCCGCCAGGATCGCAAGGAGGCCGGGCGCACCCCGATCACGGCCAAACTGGTGGCAGACCTTATGGATGCCGGTGGCGTGGCCCGTGTACTGACGATGGATCTCCACGCCGGGCAGATTCAAGGATTTTTCAACATGCCGGTGGACAACATTTACGCAACCCCCGTGCTGCTGGGTGCCGTGCGACGGCAAGGCTTTGACAATGCGGTGGTCATCTCCCCGGATATCGGCGGCGTGGTGCGGGCCCGTTCCTACGCCAAACGGCTGGATGTGGATTTGGCCATCATCGACAAAAGACGGCCAGCCGCCAATGTGGCCGCCGTTCACCATATCATCGGTGAAGTGGAGGGCAAAGCATGTATCATTGTGGATGACATGGTGGATACAGCCGGCACCCTGACCAAAGCCGCAGAGGCACTGATGGAACAGGGGGCACGTTCGGTCTCTGCCGTCTGCACCCACGGGGTGCTCTCCGGACCCGCCATCGAACGGATTGAGGCATCGGTCCTGGAGCGGGTATTGGTAACCGATACCATTGCCCGTTCACCCGCTGCCCTCGCCTGCAAAAAGATCGCCTATCATACCGTCTCCGGTCTGTTGGGCGAGGCGATTCGCCGGATCAGTGATGAGGAGTCCGTCAGTTCCCTGTTTGTCTAGGGGTGGCTGTTGCGGAAACACGTTTTTGGGATGACAGAGAAGGCACCCCTGGAGGCCGATCTGTCCCGTGGTTCCCTTCCAAAGAGGAAGGGATTGATATCAGGGCTTAAGGAGAGAAACAATGGCAGTCATTCATGCAAAAACGCGATACGGCGCCGGCAAGGGGGTGGCCCGCAAACTCCGTCGTGAAGGGGAGATTCCGGCCGTGCTGTATGGCGGTGGGCAACCCAATATCAACCTCTCTTTGAATGCCAAAGGGTGGGACGAGTTGGTCAGCAAGGAGGGGAGCGGGCTGCGCACCCATCGGCAAGAGATGGTCGTGGACGGCAGCATTCGCAGTCTGGTTCTCATGCGGGGCTCCCAGATTCATCCCCTGTCGGGCAATACGATCCATGTGGATTTTTGCCGCTTTGACCCCAACCAGAAGGTCGAACTGATGGTGCCGATCCATGTGGTCGACGAGGAAAAATGTCCCGGGGTCAAGGCCGGTGGCGTGCTGCAAGTGGTGCACCGCGAGCTGCAGGTCAGCTGCTTGGCAGGAAACATACCTGATTTTATCACTGTTTCAGTGGCCCACGTAGAAATCGGCCACTCGCTTCACATCCAGGATGTGCAGCTGCCCGACGGTGTAGAGGTACATGGGGAGAGCGATCTGACCATCCTGACCGTTGTGGCCGTGCGTTCGGAGGCCGTGGACGGCGAAGGGGCGGCGGGTTAGTCCCGTGGCCACAGCTTCCCCCCCTTCCTCCTCCCCGGCGCAAGGGGTTGGAAGCGGGACAGGATCGGTCACGGCGCGGCCTGAGGGTTCAAACGACCCCTCCGCCTCTGTTCGTCTCTTGGTTGGCCTGGGTAATCCCGGTGCAAAATACCGGGATACCCGGCACAACCTGGGCTGGGAGGCACTGCAGCGATTGGTGGAGGCCTATCAACTGCGGGCGGTGGGACGGCGCTTCGAGGGACAATTTGGCGATGGCAAGGTCGGCCACACACGGGTTTTTTGGCTTCTGCCGGAGACATACATGAATCTGGCGGGCCAGTCGGTGGGGGCCGCCGTGCGTTTTTTCAAGTTGACCCCCGCCCAGGTGGTGGTGTTCCATGATGACCTGGATCTGGAGCCGGGACGGGTGCGGATCAAGCGTGGTGGCGGTCACGGCGGGCATAACGGTCTGAAATCCATTCAACAAATGCTGGGATCCGCCGATTTTGTGCGGGTGCGACTGGGGATCGGACGACCAGCGGCCACCGTGGATCCGGCCCATTTTGTCCTGGCACCCTTCACCAGTACCGAACGCAGTCAGTTGGCGGCCACCCTGGAGCGGCTGCCCCTGGCCCTTGTACAGATTCTGCAGGAGGATTTGGCTGGGGCGATGAATCGCCTGTACAACCCGCCCAGCGCATCCCCTCCTTCTGTTCAACCCTAGACTCCCACACACAGAGAATACCATGGCCTTGCAGTGCGGTATCGTCGGATTGCCAAACGTTGGAAAATCCACTATTTTTAATGCTTTGACAGCAGCCGGGGCAGAGATGGCCAACTATCCTTTCTGCACCATCGAGCCGAATGTGGGGGTGGTGGCTGTTCGTGACCCCCGGTTGGATGCCCTGGTGGCGTTGGCACGACCGCAAAAAACCATTCCGACGGTCATGGAGTTTGTGGATATCGCCGGTCTGGTGAAGGGAGCCAGCCAGGGAGAGGGGTTGGGCAACCAGTTTTTAGGCCATATCCGCCAAGTGGATGCCGTCGCCCACGTGGTGCGCTGTTTTGAGGATGATGATATCACCCATGTCCAGGGTCGGGTCGATCCCGTCACCGATATTCAGGTGATCGAGACGGAATTGATGCTGGCGGATCTGGCCGCCGTGGAAAAACGGTTGGGAGGGGTCAGCAAACGGGCCAAACTGGGCGAGAAAGAGTCCCGCCAGCTGGAATCCACCTACCAAAAGGTGGCGCAGGGGCTCAATGCGGGGCTGCCAATTCGCCTGCAAGGGTTGACCGAAGAGGAACAGGCGGGTTTGAAGGATCTCTTTTTGCTGACCAGCAAACCGGTCCTGTATGTCTGCAATGTGGCGGAGGCAGAGATACAGCAGGCACAACAGGCGGGGCAACACCCCATGGTGGATGCGGTACGCCAGTTGGCCAGCGCACAACAGGCAGGCGTGGTGGCCATCTGCGGGCGCATCGAGGCAGAGATGGGGGAGCTGAATGCGGAAGAGAAACAAATGTTTCTGGATGATCTGGGGGTGAGCGAATCCGGACTGGATCGCTTGGTTCAACAGGCCTACGCGCTGTTGGGATTGATGACCTTCTTTACGGTCGGTCCCAAAGAGGTGCGGGCCTGGACCGTCAAAAAAGGGGCCACAGCCTTTGATGCCGCCGGGGTTATCCATTCCGATTTTCAACGGGGTTTTATCCGTGCAGAAGTGATCGGCTTTGAGGATATGATCGCCTGCAAGGGGGAACAGGGGGCCAAAGAGAAGGGACGCTTTCGCCTGGAAGGACGCGAGTATCCGGTGACGGACGGCGACTGTATGCATTTTCGTTTTAACGTCTGATGGTGTCCATCCCGCAGCCCTCACCCGCCGTGACCATGGCCTGGACCGGGGCCTCCGGGGCGGCCTATGGCTTGCGTCTGTTACAGACGTTGCTGGCTCTGCAATGGCGGGTCGACCTGCTGATCTCTGCGGCGGCGCGCACGGTGCTGCACCAGGAGTGTGGTCTGGATCTGCAAGGGGATGGGGAGGCGGTCGTTCAGGAGTTGGGAGCCTATTTTCAGCGGCATGACCCTGGGCTTGAACTTTCCGGCCTGCGCCATTTTGCCCAGACGGATTGGCTGGCCCCCATGGCTTCCGGTGGTTCTGCAGCCCGTTCGATGGTGATCTGCCCCTGCTCCATGGGCACCCTGGCTGCCATTGCCCACGGCCTCTCTGACAATTTGATCGAACGGGCAGCGGATGTGATCCTCAAGGAGCGACACAACCTGATCCTGGTCCCCCGGGAGACGCCGCTCTCCGCCATTCACCTGGAAAACATGCTGCGCCTAGCGCGCCTGGGTGTGACCATTCTGCCCGCCTCCCCCGGTTTTTACCATCAACCGGCAAGCGTGGCGGACCTGCTGGATTTTGTGGTGGCCCGCATCCTGAATCAATTGGGCATCCGCCATACCCTGCTCCCCTCCTGGCCTCCGGAAGGGTAAGAGAGGCGCGGGAGTCAGCGGTCGTGTTTTTCCGTCGCGAGGGCGACGCGCACCGCTGAAGCCAGTGGTGTACCGGAGTGGAGGGACTCTTTGGTATCCAGAAGCTTGACAATGGTGGCGTTGCCTTTGTCCCGTGCCAGAGTGCGGGGGGTGTTGCCCATGGAGTCCGGAATATCGACATTGGCCCCCTGCTTGACCAGATAGGCGACGACGGTATCCCGCCCGCGCAGCACGGCCCAATGCAAGGGGGTTTCACCGTACTGCGCCTTGGCATCCAGGCTGGGAGCCTGTTTGGCCAGCAGGGTCACCAGGGCAAGGTGCCCCTCTGCAGAGGCCCAATGCAGGGGGGTATCACCGGAGGTGGCCCGTGCGGTGCCGGTCGCTCCCTTCGAAAGCAACAACTCGGCCAGGGAGAGATGCCCTCTGCGCGCTGCCCAGTGCAAGGGGGTTCTTTCGTGATGATTTTTTGCGTTGGCATCCGCACCGGAGGCCAGCAAAAATTCGGCGGTCTGGCTTTGCCCCTCCTCCACGGCCCAATGGAGAACCGAATCCCCTTTCAGATCCCGGGCATTGACATCCGCCCCTTTTTCCAGAAAAAGCCGGGTCAGGGGCAGGTTGCCTCCGCTGGCCGCCCAGTGCAGGGGGGTGCAACCGTCGTTGTTGGCCATATTCAGGTTGGCACCCGCCGACAGCAAAACCTGCGCCAAACGCACCGAGCCGTTATTGGCGGCGATCATGTGCAGGGGGGTGTCACCGCGCCGGTCCTGGACATCTTTCTTGGCCTTGTGGGCCACCAGCTTTTTGACCAGGGAGAGATCCCCCTTGATGACCGCGAAATGGAGCGGCGTCAAACCAAAACTGTCCTGGGCGTTGACATCATTCCCTGCAGCGATCAGGCGCAGGGCTTCGGAAATTTTTCCCTCTTCAATAGCCTTGTGCAACGCCGTTCGGGTGGGCTGTTGCGGGGTGTTTTTCGTCGCCCTCTCATCCTTGATCTCCATCGGGTGCCGTTCATTGCCCACCGCTATCCACGCAGGCAGAGCCACGGCGCCCGACAGGGCACTCAACAAGAGAGGCAGGCGATATTTCTGGAAGGAAGATCGCTTCCGGTGGATAGACATAAGGGCGACTCCAGGCTGAAAACCTCTAATAATGACAACACGGGGTTGGGCGCCTGAGAGGCAAGCAAAAATTCTACCATATTTTTATATCATTATTATTAAATAATATTTAAACAGATACACCCCGCCGTTCTCAACATTTTTCTCCACCGATGACGGTGACACGCCAGGATTTTGCCGGAACAATGGGTTGTTTTTTTTGACGGCAACTTGCGTGAACGGCATGGCTGGGATAGACTTCACCCCCGGTGGTTCTCTTTGGTTCCCCTTGTCAGAAGTCCCAGGAAGAGCAATGAAAAAAGTAGAGGTCTTGGCCCCTGCCGGCAATCTCCCCTCCTTGAAAGCCGCTGTGGACAACGGTGCCGATGCGGTCTATTTCGGATTTCGCAATGCCACCAATGCCCGCAACTTTGAAGGGTTGAATTTCAGTGAGGCGGAGGCGGCCGCTGGCGTTCGCTATGCCCATGAGCGTGGCGCCCGGGTCAATGTTGTCCTCAACACCTATCCCCAGGGCGATGACTCGGAGATCTGGTATCAGACCGTGGATGTGGCCGCTCACCTGCAAGCCGATGCCATCATTCTGGCCAACATCTCCCTGTTGGACTATTGCCACAAGCGGCATCCCCAGTTGCCCATTCATCTGTCGGTACAGGCATCCGCCAGCAATTCGGAGGCCATCAATTTCTATCAACGCCATTTTGGTTGTACCCGCGTGGTCCTGCCCCGGGTGCTGACCGTGCAGGAGATTCGTCAACTGCGGGCCAAAACCACGGTCGAGTTGGAGGTGTTTGCCTTCGGCGGCCTCTGTGTGATGGCAGAGGGGCGCTGTTTCCTCTCCTCCTATACCACCGGCGTCTCGCCCAATACGGAAGGGGTCTGCTCCCCGGCCCGGGCGGTGCGGTTTGAAAACCGGGGCGATAAATTGCAAACCCGTCTGGGTGGAATCTTGATCGCCGAATATGAGAAAGGAGAGGAGGCCGCCTATCCCACCATCTGCAAAGGTCGCTTTGCCGCCCACGAGCAGGTATACCACGTCATGGAGGAGCCGGGCTCCCTGAACATTCTGGAAATGCTGGACCAGGTGATCGAATCGGGTGTCAGCTCTCTGAAAATTGAGGGACGCCAACGCACCAAATCCTATGTGGCCACCGTGACCCAGGTATTGCGGCAGGCCGTGGATGCCTACTATGCGGATCCTCGTGCCTTCCGGCCCAAAGGAAAGTGGATGCGCGCCCTGAACGCCACCTCCGAAGGGACCACGCATACCCTGGGTACCTATCAGGAAAATTGGCAGTAGGAGCATCGGCAGCCATGAAAATCGCGATTGGTCCCTGCCTGTTTGACTGGGGGAAAAAGGCCATTCGGCAATTTTATCAGCGGATGGCCTTTGAGACCGATGCGGAGATTCTCTATATCGGCGAGGTGGTCTGTTCCAAACGCTACCATCTGACCCCGGAAGAGCTGGGGGAACTGGCCGATCTGCTGAAGCCATCGGGCAAAGAGGTGGTTCTGTCAACCCTGGGGCTGGTCATGAGCGAAGGGGAGCAGGTGGCGTTGCGCCAGATTGCCCAGCAGGCCCGGCAGCGGGGGTTGTGGCTGGAGGCGAACGATATGGGAGGCATGGGTATCGGCGAGGGGCAACCGCTGGTGGCCGGTCCCCACATCAACACCTACAATGCAGAAACTGTCCATTTTTTAGGAAAAATCGGGGTAAAACGGGTGGTCTTGCCGGTGGAACTCTCCCAGCCAGCCATGCAGGCGATACTCGCCAGCACGGCTGCGGAGCGCCCGCAAATGGAGCTGTTTGCCTTCGGACGTCTGCCACTGACCTTTTCCGCCCGCTGCTATACGGCACGCGCCTTCCAACTTTCCAAAAGCAACTGTCAATTCAAATGCGGAGAATTTCCCGACGGCATGGTGATTCGCACCCAGGAGGATCAGCAATATCTGACGGTCAATGGCACCCAAACCCTCTCCGCCCGCACCTACAACCTGATCCAGGAGGTGCCGCAACTGCGTCAAATGGGGGTGGATATCCTGCGTCTCTCCCCGCAGAGCCAACACATGGAGGCGTGTGTGGCGATCTGGAAACGCTATCTGGACGGCCATGTGGCGGTGGATGAGGCCCTGGCCGGCCTGCAGGAGCATAATGGCGGTGAACCCTTTTGCAATGGCTATTTTCATGGGCGGCCCGGACTGGAATTTGTGGTTCCATGAGAAGGTTTTGTGTGGTGCCCGCCTGCGCGCACTGCTTCGTATAACCCCGCACACTCAGGAGATGCACGGTGCAAATTGACAATACGTTGCTGGACCAGATCACCCAAAACATTTTGGGGGTTTTCAACAAGGTGGGCGCCACCCAGGAGGAGGTGACCCGCAAGATCAACGACCTGCTGCGGGATGCGGTGGAGCGGTTTGATTTGGTCATGCGGGATGAGTTTGATGCCGCGCAGGAGCTGCTCAGCAACACCCGCATCAAGCTGGAACAGTTGGAAAAACGGGTGGCCGAGCTGGAAGCCTCGGCCAAGGGGGAGAGCGGCAGCTAGCGGGAGTTTTCCATGAAAAAAGCATATCTGGCCGGGGAGTGGATCGAAACCGGACAATGGCTGGATGTCGTCAATCCTTTCAGCGGCGAGGTGGTGGATTCTGTGGCCCTGTGCGGGGCGGCGGAAATCGATCGCGCCCTGGACAAAGCGGTGGCATCACAGGCGGCCCTGGGTCGGTTGGCGCCCTATCAGCGGGCAGCCGCACTGGCCTGGGTGCGGGATGGCATTGCCGCCCAACAAGAGCTTTTTGCCCGCACCCTCTCCCAGGAAAATGGCAAAACCCTGGCAGAATCCCGCCTGGAGATCGCCCGCTCCATCGCCACCTTTGACATTGCCGTGGGTGAGGCGACCCGTATTCCGGGAGAGGCTTACGATTTGGGCATCAATGCCCTGGGTGCAGGGCGGCAAGCCCTGGTGCGCCGCTATCCCATCGGGGTGGTATCGGCCATCGCCCCCTTCAACTTTCCCATGAATCTGGCAATTCACAAGATTGCCCCTGCCATGGCCTGCGGTTGCCCGATCGTCCTGAAGCCCGCTTCCAAAACACCGTTGACCGCCTTGATGCTGGCAGAGCTCATTCAAGGCTCCGGTTGGCCATTGGAAGCCTGTTCTGTTTTGCCCTGCGACCGGCAGGCCGGGCAACGGTTGGTCACCGATGAACGGATCAAACTGCTGACCTTCACGGGTTCCCCGGAGGTGGGTTGGAAGATGAAGCAGGAGGCGGGCAAAAAGAAAGTTGTCCTGGAGTTGGGGGGCAATGCCGGTCTGATTGTGGACAAGGATGTGCGGGATTGGGATTGGCTGATCCGTCGAGCCGTGATGGGCGCCTTCTACCAGTGTGGTCAGGTCTGCATCTCCGTGCAACGCATTTTTCTGCACCAGGCCATCATAGGCGAATTTCGTGCCCGCTTCAAAAAGGCCGCCGAGGCGTTGCAACCGGGAGATCCCCTGGATGAGCAGACCACCCTGGGGCCGATCATCGACCGGGCCAATCGGGAGCGGTTGCAGAGTTGGATACAGGAGGCCCTGGATCAGGGGGCCGAGTTGGTGAGCGGCCATACCGTCGCACCCATCGGCCAGGGCAACAGCATGACGGCCACCATCCTGGAAGAGGTCTCCCCCTCCTGTCGGGTGGTGGCGGATGAGGCCTTCGGACCGGTGGTGGTTCTCAGTGCGGTGGAGAGCATGGAAGAGGCCTTCCAGCGGGTGAACAACTCCCGTTTTGGCTTGCAATGCGGTATTTTCACCCATGACTTTGACACCGTCATGACCGCTTTTGCAACCCTGGAGGTGGGTGGCGTCATCCACAACGATGTCCCCTCTTTTCGGGTGGACAGCATGCCCTACGGAGGCGTCAAGGATTCCGGACTGGGGCGGGAGGGGGTCAAATATGCCATGCACGACATGATGGAGGAGCGGGTATTGGTCTATCAGCACCGATAACAGCGAAATACCCTTTGCAAACCGATGGATCAAAACGGCGCAGGGAACCTGACCTTCCCTGAAAGGCGATAGCATGCTGGCCTGTGTCAATACGATTGCCATGGAGGGGGTGACGGCGGTTCCGGTGGAAGTGGAGGTGGATTTAAGCCGGGGTTTGCCTGCCCTGAGTGTGGTGGGGTTGGCCGATGAAGCGGTGCGGGAGGCCAAGGATCGCATCCGGGCCGCCTTGAAAAATTCCGGTTTTAAACTGCCCACCCTACGCATCACCGTCAATCTGGCCCCGGCCCACCTGCCCAAGGTGGGCAGTGCCTATGATCTGCCCATGGCCCTGGGGCTGCTGGCCGCCATGGAGCAGTTGCCGGACGCCGCCCTGCGGGGTCGGCTGTTCCTGGGAGAGTTGGCCCTGGATGGCCGTTTGAAACCCATCGCCGGCTCCCTGCCGGCGGCCATCCATGCCAGGCGGGCGGGCTTTGCCGAGGTGATCGTGCCGGAGGCCAACGGGCTGGAGGCGGCCTTTGTGGAGGGGGTGCGGGTGGTCGCCCCGGCCACCCTGTCGGCACTGATCCGCCATTTGCTGAATGTCGAGCCATTGCCAGCCTTGCCGGTTACCGATTGGCATCGCTGGGTGGACGAGGAAAAAACCCCTCGCCGTGATCTCCGGGAGGTCAAAGGGCAGGAGCATGCCCGCCGGGCTCTGGAAGTGGTGGCGGCAGGGGGGCACAATCTGCTGATGAGCGGTCCTCCGGGATCGGGCAAAACATTGTTGGCCCAGTGTCTGCCGGGCATTTTGCCGCCCATGACCCTGGATGAGGCCCTGGAGGTGACCACCATTCATTCGGTGGCGGGACGGTTGGACCCGCTGCGCCCCTTTGTGGGGAGCCGTCCTTTTCGCTCCCCCCATCATACCGCCTCCCAGGTGGCCCTGATCGGCGGCGGCGGCCATCCCCGCCCAGGAGAGGTGAGCCTGGCCCATCGGGGGGTGCTGTTTCTGGACGAAATTCCCGAATTTGGCCGCACGGCTCTGGAGGTATTGCGGGAACCTCTGGAGTCGGGGGATGTCAACATTTCCCGCGCCCTCCTCTCCACCCGTTTTCCCGCCTCTTTTCAACTGGTGGCAGCCTGCAATCCCTGCCCGTGCGGTTATCTGGGTTCGCCCCATCGTCCCTGTCGCTGTTCGCCGTTGCGGGTCGAACAGTATCGCTCCCGTCTCTCCGGGCCGTTGCTGGATCGCATCGATCTGCATGTGGAGGTGCCTGCCGTGCCCCAGGAGGTGTTGGTGGCGATGGCGGCTGGCGAGTCGTCGGAGGCGGTGGCCGAACGGGTCATGGCAGCCCGGCAGCGGCAGTCGCAACGCAATGGAGCGGGGGTCAACAATGCCCATCTGGATGGGCGGGCATTGGAACAGAATGCCCCCTTGACGGCGGATGGACGGGCTTTGTTGTTGACCGCCGGGCAACGTCTGGGTTTTTCTGCCCGCAGCCACAACCGTATTTTGAAGGTGGCCCGCACGGTGGCCGATCTGGATGGAGTGGATCAGATCGCCACGATCCACCTGGCCGAAGCCATTCAATATCGGGTGGGAGGGGTTTTTGTTTAAGCGGAGCCCTGCGCGGCGGATGGTGCCTCACCGCCGTCTGCTCCTGACCGGGATGGGGATCTCTCTGCTGGGTCTGCTGGGTGTTGCGCCGTCGGGCTGTGCCCTGTCAAGCCTGTGGAATCCGTGTCATGACCGATTGCCGGAATCGCTGGCCCAGCATCCCCTGATCACCACCGCCTGGGAGGGGATCGACGCCACCCGGGTCTGGGATTGCCATGCCCACATAGCAGGCAATGGCGATTCCGGCAGCGGCATTCAACTGGCAGCGGAAATGAGCAGCATGGCTCATCCGCTGCAATTTATACAACGCCTTTTCTATCTCAATGCCGGTTGTGCCCGCGACGCAGCGGGCCAGGTTGATCACAGCTATGTGGCACGCCTGCGCAGTCTGGTAGACGAGATGCCAACGGGCATCAAGCTGCTGCTGTTTGCCTTTGACCAGGCCCATGACGAAGCGGGTCAGGCGCGGCCTGAGCAAAGCGCATTGTATGTGCCCAATGATTATGCCCGTTTTTTGGCCCGCAGCGATCCTCAACACTTTGAATGGGTGGCCTCCATCCATCCCTATCGTCGGGATGCCCTCGACGCCCTGGAACGGGCCCACGCCGATGGTGCACGCGCCGTCAAATGGCTTCCCCCGGCCATGGGCATCGATCCGGCGGCGGCACGTTGTCAACCCTTCTATCATGCCCTGGCACGGCTCAACATGCCGCTGATCACCCATGGGGGCGAGGAAAAGGCGGTACACGGGGTGGGTCAGCCGGCATGGGGCAATCCCCTCAGGTTGCGGCGGGCACTGGATAGCGGTGTGCGCACCGTCGTCGCCCATTGTGCCTCCATGGGCATGGAGCAGGACAGCGACAATGGCGATCGCCCTGTCGCCAGCTTTGCCCTGTTTGCCCGCATGATGGCCGATCCGGCCCATCGTGATCACCTGTTTGGCGATCTTTCCGCAGTCACCCTGCGCAACCGGGATCCCGCCGTGCTGCGCACCCTCATCGAACAGGAGGCGTGGCACCCCCGCCTGTTGAATGGCAGCGACTATCCGCTGCCGGGTGTCATGCCGCTGGTTGCTCCGGAACGGTTGGCCCGCGCCGGCCTGTTGGAGAGCTCGGCTGTGCCGGTGTTGAACACCTTGCAAGGATACAACCCGTTGCTGTTTGACTTTGTGCTTAAACGGCATCTCCATGCCCAGGGGCGGCGATTGCCTTCCCGCGTTTTTGAAACACGCGACTTTTTCGAAAAAAGTGTCCCATGAGCGA
>JADGCE010000187.1 GCA_015229095.1 Magnetococcales bacterium
ATTGCGCAAATCACAAAAAACATAGGTGCCATCCGGGCGCGGTCGCATGCCCGCCTGAATGCGACCCAGATTCAGATTGCGAAACTGGTTCCACTCCGCCAGAATGACCACCGCATCGGCCCCCTGACAGGCATCATAGGCATCATTTCGATAATCCAGGTCGGGCAGATAACGACGGGCCGCCCCCATCCCTTCCGGGTCGAAGGCCTGGATGCGCGCCCCCCTGCGCTGCAGTTCCGGCAAAATGGTCAACGCCGGCGCGTCCCGCATGTCGTCGGTGTTGGGTTTGAAGGTCAAGCCCAATACCGCCACCGTGGCACCCTGGAGTTGCTCCTCCATGGCCTGGGCGATTTTGGCGGTCATGCGCTGCTGCTGGGCGGTATTGGCGGCGATGACCGCCTCCACGATGGTGGCCGGTGTGCCGTACTGGGCGGCGGTCCGGGTCAGTGCCAGCGTATCCTTGGGAAAACAGGAGCCGCCGTAGCCCGGTCCCGGGTGCAAAAATTTGCCCCCAATCCGCCGGTCCAGCCCCATGCCTTTGGCCACATCATGCACATCGGCGCCGACCGCCTCGCACAGATTGGCGATCTGGTTGATAAACATGATTTTGGTGGCCAGAAACGCATTGGCGGCATATTTGGTCAACTCAGCCGTGACAATGTTGGTGACCAGGATCGGGGTTTCAATCAAATAGAGAGGGCGGTAGAGGCTGCGCAAGAGGGTCTCTGCACGGGGATCCTCGACACCGATCACCACCCGGTCGGGTCGCATGAAATCCTCGATGGCCGACCCCTCCCGCAAAAATTCCGGATTGGAAGCCACCGCAAAGTCCGCCTCCGGGTTGGTCGCACGGATGATCTCCGCCACCCGGGCACTGCTGCCCACAGGCACGGTGGATTTGGTCACAACGACGGTAAACTGCTTGATGTGTTGGGCTGTTTGCTGAGCGACTTCGTAGACATAGCGCAAATCCGCCGCCCCGTCACCCCTTCGTTCCGGGGTTCCCACCGCGATAAAAACCACCGCGCTTTGCCGCACCGTCTCTGCCAGGTTGGTGGTAAAGCGCAACCTGCCGGCCTTTCCGTTGCGCTTGACCAGCAGATCCAGACCCGGTTCAAAAATGGGCATTTCACCCCGCTGCAGGCGGGCCACCTTGTCGGCATCGGTGTCCACACAGGTGACATCGACGCCAAATTCGGAAAAACAGGCACCAGAAACCAGCCCGACATATCCGGCCCCAACAATGGTAATACGCATGTCCATCCGCTCTTTAAATGTTATCTATCCATCCGGCCGGGCAGACCCGTCATTCCAGAGGGCCAACTGTTCGTTGAGGAAGGGCAACAACCGTTCCCGCATCTCTTTCTGTTCCAGGGCCAAGGCCAAATTGGCCATTTGGAACCCCACTTTATCCCCACAATCAAAACGGGTGCCCTGGAAACGGAAACCGTAGAGGGAGTGCTGTTTCATCAGAAGAGCCATGGCATCGGTCAACTGGATCTCTCCCCCCGCACCGGTTTTTCTTTGCCCCAGGAGATCAAAAATTTCCGGTGTCAGGATATAGCGACCGATAATGGCCAAGCGGGAGGGGGCCAGATCCGGGGCCGGCTTTTCCACCAATCCCTTGGCGAGGACCAGCGGTGAGGCAGCATCTGTCTCACCGGCGGGGTCCAGAATGCCATATTTATCGGTCTCCCGCTGGGCAACCGTCATGATGGCCACCATGGGACTGCGCAGTTGCTCAAACTGATCACACATCTGCTGCATGACCGGCGGGGCGTTGAGACCGGGCCACACCAGATCATCGGGCAAAAGGACGGCAAAGGGTCCATCACCCACCAGATGCCGGGCACACCAAACCGCATGTCCCAGCCCCAGCGGTTCGTTCTGGCGGGTGAACAACAGACAACCGGCGGTGGGCACCAGGGCGCGAATCTGCTGCAGGGGCCCCTCCCGGTTGCGCCCTTTGAGCGCCACCTCCAGTTCCGGCACATAGTCAAAGTGGTCCGCCAGCATCTCCTTGCCGCGCCCGGTGACAAAAATGATGCGCTCGATGCCCGCCATGCGGGCCTCCTCCACGGCATACTGGACCAGGGGTTTGTCGACCACAGTCAACATCTCCTTGGGCATGGCCTTGGTGGCTGGCAGAAAGCGAGTGCCCAAACCAGCGACGGGTATGACAGCGGTGCGAGGTCTCATAGACAATTCTTGATCGGCTGTAATGGGGTTGCGCGCCACCCGCCCGGTATGACGGGGAAAACCCAACTCCCGGGGCGGAATGTCAGGGCAATGGGTCAGTTGTTTTTGGCTCCCTGGTTGACCCAATTGCGCAATATCTGGATTTCGCAGGGGGTAAGGCGTTTGCGGTTGTGGGGCATCCGTATGCCGGCCCGCCCTTCCACCAGGACGTTGAGATTGCTCACCATGGCATTGCCTGGAACCACCACCGGTCCAAAGCGCGTCCCCTTCATCAGTCCTTCATAGCTTTCCAGGTTGAGGCCGCTGTAGGCTACCCCCGGACCATCCTCCCGATGGCATTCCAGGCAGCGGTATTGCAGAATGGGTTGTACATCACCCTTGAAACTGACCAGGGTGCTCTCCTCCCCGATGCCCGTATTACTGACAGCCAGGCAAGAGGCCAGCAGAGCCCCCATCCAACCCACCTTCTTAGATGTCCACGTCCAACTGGAATAGCTACGCATCTGTTTCTCCTTCGGTGCACTCGGTGCCCCCCATAGCTGGGGCGTTGTCGATGTACTGTCTGGTATTAGCCGACCATCAGCCACCCCCTATTGTATCGGCTTTTTATCCTGAAGGAAACGGACAAAAGCGTCGGCAGGGAGCGGGCGGCTGTAGAAATAGCCCTGAATTTCATCAATGTTGTTTTGTTCGAGAAAATCCCACTGCTCCCGGGTCTCCACCCCTTCTGCCACTGTTTGCAGGTGCAGGCTGCGGCCCATGGCGATGATGGTCTGCACAATGGCGGCATCGTTGGCATTGTGGGGTAGGTCACGGACGAAGGATTGGTCAATCTTGATGGTTTGAATGGGAAATCGTTTCAGGTAGTTCAGGGATGAATAGCCGGTGCCGAAATCATCCATGCTGATGGAGAGGCCCAGAGAACGCAGTTGAGTCAAGGTCTGGATGGCCTCCTCCACATTTTCCACCATCATGCTTTCGGTGATCTCCAGTTCC
>JADGCE010000188.1 GCA_015229095.1 Magnetococcales bacterium
TCGCTGTAGTGAAATTCAGACATGCCATCTCCTTGTCGTGGGGTTTTTGTCGGACCTCTTTATGTCGTTCATCCTGGCTTTGATTATCGTTTTGGCCATTTCTGGGGGAGGCGGAGAACCGCCTCCCCCAGCCCCCCTCCACCCTTTTTTTTTTAATAGTTTCTTTACAACCAGGGGTCCAGGGGGATTATCCCCCTGGTGGGGTCCAGGGGCAAAGCCCCTGGCGGGGTCGGGGCAGAGCCCCCATCGTGGCCCAAACGATGATCAAGCCCTCAATCGGCTATGCTGCGCACCACAAAATCGGCACGGATGCCGCGTTGGGCGCAGATCGCCTCCAACTCTTCCTCTCTCTCCGCATAGGCCCCGGAGAGGGTCAGACAGGTGGCAAAACCCTGGGCGGCACCGCCAAGAATATCGGTATCCAGGGTATCCCCCACCATCAGACAACGGGCCGGCTCCAGATGGGGAAAATGGTGGCGGAGCAGGGCATACAGGGGGGCAAAGGGTTTGCCCAGACCGATCCTCTCGCAGTGAAACCGTTCGACCCATTGGGCGGCGGTATACCCCGCCACCACCGACACCCCTCCCCCACGCTCCGGGGTGACCAGATCGGGATTGGCCAACAGGATCGGCAATGGTTGCCTGTCCAGCAACCACTCCACCTGGGTCTGTGCCGGGCTGCCATAATAGCCCCGATTGCTGCAGAGCAGGATATAACGCGCCTGTTGCCAGCCATCCCCCGGCCAGCGATTGACACACAACCGCTCCGGCTCCACGCCATAGTCGGCCATGCTGTCGGTGGTGCCCACCCAATAATAGGGCAGTCCGCAAAAAGGCGAAGCGGCGACAAAAGGGCGGATGGCCATGCCGGAGGTGAGCAACTCCGAGGGATGGATGGAAAAACCCATGCCGGTCAGCTGTCTGGCCAACTGCTCCGGGCTCTGGGAGGCGTTGTTGGAGAGCACCCGCCAGGTGCGCCCGGCCTGGCGCAGGGCAGCCAGCGCGGCCGGGGCCCCCTCGATCACCTGCGCACCCCGATAGAGCACCCCGAAGGCATCCAGCAACAGCAGATCATAGGACTGCGCCAGGCTGGCAAAACGCACCCGCTGCATGCGCCCCGCCCGCAGACGCTCATCCAACCCGGCATCGGCCTGACAGAGGTGCGCGCGGTAGGCAGCATAGTGGGGCAGCAGGCCCTGCTGGTCTTGAAGAATCGGTTTCATGCCCCCTGTACATCCATCAGATTTTTTTTTAGTATAACAAAAAAACGTAACCGCGCAAGAGTTGGCGACCCCCTGTCGCCTGCTCTGCAGAAACAGACCAAGGCGACCCTCCATGAGCTTTTCCGACACCCGTTTACGGGTTTTCCACGCTGTTGCCAAGCATTTATCCTTCACCAGGGCGGCCGAGGAGCTCAACCTGACCCAGCCGGCCATCACCTTCCAAATCCGGCAACTGGAAGATCATTTTGATACCCGTCTGTTTGACCGCCATCACAACCGCATCTCCCTGACGGAGGTGGGGGCGACCGTGTTCGACCACGCCGAGCGCATTCTGGAACTCTACCACGAGACAGAAAAGCAGGTCCATGCCATGACAGGGACCACCCGTGGTTTTATCAAATTGGGGGCATCCACCACCATTGGCGAATATTTATTGCCCACCATACTGAGTGGTTATCATGAGCTTTTTCCCGCCGTGCGCGTGCGCATGACGGTCCACAACACCAGCACGGTGGTCCGCAAGCTGGAGGATGCCACCATCGACATGGGCATGGTGGAGGGACCGGTCAACAACAACAATCTGACGGTTCTCCACTGCATGAATGATGAATTGGTGGTGATTCTGGCACCCCACAACCCCCTGGCCGAATGGGAGGAGATCCCCCTGCAGCGACTGGCGGCCGCCCCCTTCATCTCCCGCGAGGAGGGCTCCGGTACCCGTGCGGTGGTGGTGGATCTGTTGGCCGCCACAGAGTTTCCCTACGAACAGTTCAACATGGTGTTGGAGCTGGGCTCCACCGAGGCGGTCAAATGTGCCGTGGAGAGCAATGTCGGCTTTGGCATCGTCTCTGCGGCCGCCCTGCGCAAAGAGAGCCGCCTGCAAACCCTGGTCAGCCGTCGCATCCAGGGCATCCCAATGATACGACAGTTAAATTTTGTCTATCCCAGGCAAAAATTTCGCTCCAAGGCGGTGGAGGAATTTCTCCAGTTTGCCCGTGGGCGTTGTAGCGGCTTATAGGCAGGAGTGCACCCGGTGGGTTTTCTGTTATCACAACTGAAAAACATCTCCTTTACCCGCAAGCTCTATTATTTGATCCTGCTGCTCTCCATCAAACTGGTGCTGGTGGTGGGCGCCCTGGCCTGGGTCTCCTGGCTGGGCCAACAGGAGGCCCGCCAGGAGCAGTCCGTCCAAGAACTCAACGAGACCATCTGGGACTCGGTCTCCCGACTGCAGGCACTGAACAGCACGGTACACCAGTATATCCTCCATCACCAGACGGCGGATCGACTCTGGGTGGAACAAAACCTGCCCCTCCTGCAAAACGCATTCACCCGCCTGCAAGGAGAGGGGCTGTTGCGCTCCAGCAGCGCCCATCTGCAGGAGTCTCTGCAAACCTACAGCTACCGGATTCGGGCCGTGTTCCGGTATATGGAGCAATATGGGTTGACCCCGGAGGAGGGGCTGCAAGGGGAGATGCGGGCGGACATTCATCGGGTGGAACATCTGGTGAACGATGTGCCGGAATGGGAGGTGCAGCTCCTGCTGATCCGCCGGAATGAAAAAGATTTTATGCTGCGCATGAATATGGAGTATGGGACGGCTGTGAAAGAGCAGGCCGAGGCGTTGCTGGCCGCCATAGTGGCCTCGCAGGATCCCAACCGGGAAGAGATGGAGCAGCGTTTGCGGGAATATCAGGACAATTTCCAACAACTGGTCACCCTTTCCCTGAATATGCGGGACAGTATCGCGGCACTGCCCCGCCTCTGGGGTGCCGTCGCGGAACATATCGCCACACTGCGTGACGAGATGCAAAAGCTGCGCACCGCAGAGCGAGTCCGCTACGAACAGGCCACCCAGCGGTTGACCTGGGTGTTGACGATGGGGCTGATCCTGATCCTGTTGGTGACCGGCGCCCTGCTGTCCGCCATCTTTTATGGCAACATTCTCAAACC
>JADGCE010000031.1 GCA_015229095.1 Magnetococcales bacterium
AAGATGAGATGCTTGGAAAAAATGCCCACATTTTGTTCCACCATACCCGCGCCGATGGTTCTCCTTATCCCTTCACCGACTGCCCTATGTATAGCGTATCGAAGCAGGGTGGTATTATTAAGTCGGAAGAGGAGTGGTTCTGGCGAAAAGACGGGACAGGTTTTCCCGTCTCCATAGTGGCCTCCGTTCTAATCCGCACTGGTAAACTGGACGGGACAGTGGTGACCTTTCGGGATATTACAGGCCGCAAAGAGGTAGAGGCCAATCTGATTCGCTCCGAGGCATACTTTCGCACCCTGTTTGAATCGTCCAATGACGCGGCGATGTTGCTGGATGAAAATGGATTTTTTGACTGCAACGGGGCCACCCTGGCCATGTTCGGTTGTGCTACCCGGGAAGAGTTTTGTCAATTGCACCCGTCAGACCTCTCTCCGCCCTGCCAGTTACGAGGGGAGGATTCCCTGATCCTGGCCAATCAGCAGATTGCCATAGCCATGGCAGAGGGGTCCAGCCGTTTTGAATGGCTTCATATGCGTGTTGACGGACAGGAGTTTCCCGCCGAAGTGCTGTTAAGTGCCGTTGTCCTGGATGGCCGACGCATACTCTTGGCGGTTGTGCGGGACATTACGTCACGCAAGCAAATCGAAGAGAGGTTGCGTCACGCTAAGGAGCAAGCTGAGGCGGCTACCCTGAAGTTTCAAGCCCAGGAAGCCCATCTGCGCTCCATTATGGAAAATGCCCTGGATGCCATTGTTACCATCGAGCTGGATGGCCGGGTGGTGGAGTTCAACAGGGCAGCAGAGCGGATCTTTGGTTATTCCAGGCAGGAAATCCTGGGCCAGAATATGATCGAGTATATTGTTCCCCACGCGCTGCGGGAACAACATCGAGCTGTTTTGTCCCGTTGGGCAGACCGAACAGAGGAGCCTTTTACCCTGGCCAGGCGGGCTGAACTGTCTGGCCTACGCGCGGATGGCACGCTGGTCGATCTGCAGTTTGCCTTGACCGCAGTGACCAGTCAGGGAAAACGTTACTTTACCTCCTTTATACAGGATATTACTGAACGCAAACAATGGACGGAGTCGTTGCGGGAGGCACTGGCGGAGGCAGAATCTTCCAATATGGCAAAAACCTTGTTTCTTGCCAATATGAGTCATGAGATCCGCACACCGATGAACGGCGTACTGGGGATGATCGATCTGGCGTTGGGAACTGAGTTGCCTGAAAAGACACGGGAGTTTCTCAGCCATGCCAAGTCTTCCTCCCATCTCCTGTTGCGGGTGATCAACGATATTCTCGACTATTCCAAAATCGAGTCTGGCCGGTTACAGCTGGAATCGGTGGAGTTTTATCTGGGCGACACCCTGGTGGATGCGGTCAATCTGTTTCGGCAGGCTGCGATGGACAAAACGTTGGAGATGGTGGTTGCCGCACCGCCCCAGTCCATCGGCCGGTTAGTAGGAGATCGGCTGCGGATTCAACAGGTGTTGGTCAATCTGGTAGGGAATGCCATCAAGTTTACCAAGAGTGGCAGTATTTGTCTCAAGGTGGTGGTGATCGAGCGGAGCAACGAGGAAGTGCGCCTGGAATTTTCGGTCAAGGATACCGGGATCGGTCTTACAGAGGAGCAAACAGGAAAGCTGTTTTCGCCGTTTGTGCAAGCAGATAGCAGTACCACTCGTCGGTTTGGCGGTACAGGGTTGGGGCTCTCCATCTGTCGGCGGTTGGTTGAGATGATGGGAGGTGAGATCTGGGTGAAAAGCACTCCTGATGTGGGCAGCACCTTCTATTTCACGGTAGCTTTGGGACTTGACAGCAGTGCGATGCCCTATGCACCCGTGCTCCCGGCAGATTTGCGGGGTGTCAAGGCCCTGGTGGTGGATGACAACCAGGATGCTCGGACAGTGACCACAGAGCTGCTGCTTCATCTGGGGATGGAAGCGGTAGCAGTGGAGACCGGCCAGGAGTGCCTGGAAACATTGGTGGAGGCAGCGCGGCGGGGTTTGGGTTATGGTTTGGTGCTGTTAGACTGGCGGATGCCAGAAATGGATGGTCTTGAACTGGCCCGGAAGATTCTGGAAGAACCGGTGTTGAACGGGGCATATCAGGCGGATGGCACACCGTCCGTGCCACCAAAACGAATTATGATGACCGCCTTTGGAAAGGAGTCTATTCTTCAGCAGGCTCAGCAGGCCGGGCTGGATGCCTGTCTAATCAAGCCGATGACTCCCTCGCTACTGTTGGATACCATCCTGGATGTGTTTGGCAAAACGGTCACGCGAGCGTATGACTCCCATTTGGACAAGATTGACAAGACCACCGTGATTCGTCATGTAGGGGGAGCACGAATTTTGTTGGTGGAAGACAACCCGATCAATCAACGGGTTGCACAGGAGTTGTTGGAAAGTATGGGGGTGCAGGTTACCCTGGCCAACCATGGTCAAGAGGCGATTCAGTGGTTGCAGCAGGAACCCTTTGAACTCATTTTCATGGATGTGCAAATGCCTGTGATGGATGGGTATCAGACAACACGTTACCTGCGGGAGCAGGCGTCCTTTGAAAAGATGCCCATCATTGCCATGACTGCCCATGCCCTGGTGGGAGACAAGGACAACTGTCTGGCAGCAGGTATGAACGATTATATTTCCAAACCGATCGATCTCCAGCAACTGTTTCGTGTTTTGCTTCAGTGGATTCCACCGCGCCGAGCCCCGATGGATGTCAGTGCCCTGCTGAGCCGGTCAGCAGAGCGGGCAGAGACAGTCTCCGCCTTGCCTGACAAGCTACCGGGTATCAACCTGGCGGAGGCATTAGTGCGGACTGACAACAACGCACCGTTACTGATGGAATTGTTGGCATTATTCCGCCAAAAATTTTCTGACGCCGCTCCTGGGATTCGTGCCGCGTTGGAGAGTTGTCAGGATGAGTCATTGAGCGCGGCCAGAATGTTGGTCCACTCCATCCGGGGATCGGCGGGTAATCTTTCTGCCGAAATGCTGTTTCTGGCATCTCAGGATCTGGAAGAGGCCATCCAAGCGAGGCGACAGGAAGCGTGGCCTTTATTGATGGATAGGTTTGAGAAGACCCTGGGTCTGGTGATGCAGTCGATTCAGACCCTGCAGGATGTGGGTAAGCAAGACGGGAGTGGGCAGGCGATTGTTCAGGCAGACGAAGGGGAGACGGACGATGCCATCAGGGCATTGCACGGGTTGATTCTCCAAAACCATTCCAGAGCCAGAAAGCGAATCCCTGCCCTCAAAGCGGCATTGCGGGCAGAGTCTGTGGTGCAGGATATGGCGGGTTTGGAGGCATGTCTCCAGCAGTACGACTTTGACGGAGCCCTGTCTCACCTCCAGGCCATTGCCCGGATCAGAAAGATCATTCTGGGGGACACTGAAGGCGGCCAACCGGGTTGAAGCGGTGGGATAGACTGATCGAAATCATCCGATGACCTTTTCCAGGATTTCCTGTCGGGAGTAGGGTTTCGTAACGTACCCGTTGCACCTTCCTTCGATGAAAGAGCTCATAAAATCGGTGGGGTCTGTCGAGGCGGTCTGCATAATAATACGAGTTTTTACAGTGGTTTTTCCGAAAAGCCGCACCTGTTTGCTCAGTTCGGCCTTTCTCATCCTCTTGAGTGTCTCAATGCCGTCCATGCCAGGCATGACGATATCGAGCAGCACCACGTCAAACGGCACGTTATCGGTAATCGCCCGTTCGAACAGTTCCAATGCCTTTTGGCCACTGGTCGCAACGAAGCAGTCACAACTATCGCCCAATATATCTTCCAACAGGGCGATGGATTCCGCATTGTCATCTACGATGAGCACTTTGAGAGGCATCTGTTTTTCTGGCCTTCTGGTCTGCTGCAATGATCGGAATGTCATTGCATATCTATGCCCCCGCCATGCGGCCATTAGAACGCCACCCCCCGCAAGAATCAAGCAAAATTGTCACATTTTCAGATTTTTTTGGGGGAGAGGTGGATGTGTGTCAATAGCCGCCCAAAGTGATGGGATGATCAAGCAGCGCACCGCCTTGGCAAACCAGATTCGCGGTTTGCTGGGCGAGTACGGCTATATCATCCCAAAGGGCATTGGTCATATCACCGATAGCTTGCCTAAAATTTTGGCAGATCCTGCCTGCAGACTGACGGAGACGGGTCATTGGATGTTTGGCGACCAGCTGCAACGATTTACGCAGCTTCAGGAGCACATTGAGAGCGTGGAAGGGCTTTGTTGCATAAATCAGTTCCCGGCGTGACTTGCCCCTTACCCACGAGGGGCTACATTTCCACACGGTAGCTGATGGGCATGCCAAGCCTGGTCATTGTATTTAAGGCGTGGCATCGGGTGTACGACTCTGATACACGATTTGCCACGTGGGCTGATTGTCTTAACGCACGGATGGGTTGTTTTTGATGAACACGTAGTAGGGCAAGCGTTCAAGATGATGAAAAAGCGTGATATATGCCGCAGAAAAGACGATCAGAGATGCGGCAAGGTAACCAAACCCGTAATAGGGCATTCCAAAATAGATGGAAAGCACTGTAAAAATAACGTTAAAAAACAGGTATAATGCGTTAAGAGCCACGACAGGTTTTCTTAAATCAAAGTAGGTGAGAATGGTTAGAATAAATAAAGTCATGACATGAAAAAAGACGCCTAGAGCACCAAAATGAAACATGCTCAACTCCAAATAGCTGATGCCAAAAAAATCGAACATAGGTTGAGATGTGAGTATGATAGTTGCTGTAATCGTACCCTGTAGAATAAACAAATTGCGCCCAGAGTGCATGATATCCTCCTGTAATGCGCGCCTTTGATTGTCAATGTCCGAATAGGGGTGGTGTTCATAGATGCTCTTAAAAAACATTAAGTATTTCTCAAAAAAGCGTGTTTCTGTGCTGACCATAAATGCCGCCATGGAAGGAATGATGGTCAAATACGCAAGAAACATGGCACTGTCATATTCTGGGTAGGAGATCAATCCACAGGAAAGTCGCTGCCCATGTGGAGAAAACCACATGATCCATTTGTCTGCCCATCCGGATATGTTGTTCAAAAATCCACTGATTGCCAACATCCAATAAGGAGGAATTTTCAATAAAAATTTAAAAGGATGGCGAACAGGATATTGATATTCAGAAAGAATACGAGCTAACATGCTGAACAGTATAACGGATATACCAATATTAAAACCTGTCAACATTCCAAGCAGACCGTATTGTATAGAAAGAACGCCAGAAAGGATGGTTGCCAACAATAAACCAATAAAAAATGCAATTATTATTGTGCGATATCCTTTCAAAGCAGAAATAAAAACTGTGACCAGCCAAACGCCTGAAACAAGGAGATATCCAATAATGCTCTGCAATATTTCCATGGATGAAAGGCTTGTCTGCAAGTAAAATGGAATTGCCAGCAATGATTGTCCACCCAGTAAAACGCTCAGAGAGCCAACCAGTAGTCCAGTCGCTTCGGTCACCTGTTTTTGGTAGATCATGTCCGACAAAATACGTGTGGTGACCATGATGATTGGCCCTGAAAAAACAAGAGAAAATGAAAAATTGTAAATAATGATAATCCTGAATGTCTCCTTGGCATCGTTCGAGATGAATGATGATCCAATGACAAGAGCTCCGAAAACGGTGAGGCTTGTCAAAATCCATGGCCCAGAAGTGATGATAAAAGCATAGCTGTAACTGAGTGCCACACTCAGCAGATCATCTTTTTGTGCCAAACGGCGCAAGATAAAGCCGATGCCAGCCATTTATACGGGTTGCTCCATCATGGGTTTATGGGACTCCCGGTTGATCTCCTCGCGATAAATCGTGCGGTAAGCCGCCTGCAGATCCCGTTTATTGTAGTAGAGACGGACGCGCTCTTTGATGGCGCGGGAACAGTGTTCCCACCAAGCCTGGTTGCGCAACAATTTTTCCAATTCTGCGGCAATGGCTACAGAATCTGTGACAGGAGCAATGCCACCGCCCGGACCCAGAGGAGGATCTTCATCGGTTCGTCCAAGGATCATCTCCCGGCAGGCTCCCACATCGGTCGCCACCGTGGGTATCCCGGATGCCCCGGCCTCCAGAATGACCAGGGGCTGACCCTCGCTGATGCTGGTCAGGACGATAACATCCAGCTGTTGCAAATAATCCAATACTTTCACCCGTCCGAGGTAGCGTACCGTCTCGTGCAGACCCAGATAGGTCGTCATGGCGAGACATTCATGGTAATACGCTTCATCCTCCTCGGTAGGGCCCATGACCAGAAGCTGCAGCTCCGGTACGACCGCTTTCAACTTGTTGATGGCACGCAGAAGCGTCTTGACATCCTTGATGGGTACGACGCGCCCGATAAAACCAACGGTGGGTGGATGCGGCGTGGAGCGTGGGCGAATGTGGGCATACAAGTCAAAATCGATGCCATTGGGAATCACGGACATGCGCCCTGGATCTGCACCGTCATCCACCTGAAACGGTTGATTGCCTTCGTAAATGGTCAAAATGCGACTGCATGCGCTGTAGCAGATGCGTGCATAGATGTGAAAAAAATTGATCCATAAATGTTTCAGGTTGACTTGTTCCATATCGATATGCAGCCCCTGTTCCACATCATCGTCATGCAACCAGGAGGCCATACCGATTTCAATGCGGCGTTCATTGGTGTAGATGCCATGCTCGGTAATAAAGGCAGGGCGTCCGCTTTCCAGTCGGGCTCTGGCCGCCAGCAAGCCGGCATATCCTGTAGAAATGGTGTGATACACGCGGGCCTTTGGTAAAGGGGCCAGCATGATGCCGAACAGACTGCCAATCAGTGACCGAAAACTCCAGAAAAAATCCAGAAAAGAGCTGGAGGGTAACATTTTGTGGTATATATCCAGCTGCACTTGCCATGCCAGATAAGAATCCTGCAAAAGGCGGCGTCCAACCTGTTGTCGCACAGGGGCCAATAACCGGTTCAATCGGTCCAAATGTTCCAATTGACCATGTACCAGTATCTCTTCCAATGTGCTTCCGATTTCTCTCATGAAAGTGGAGAGATTGGCTTTAATGTGGCGGTCCGCCATGCCATGGTGCGATAATGGGATAACGATGACGGAATGGTCAATCACATTGGCCGGCACTGCATAAATATGTTTGCGGTTCTGTTGGGGCGGGATAACGCTGACCAGATGGAAGGTGATTTCCGGCAGGGAACCGATCAGGTCGTGTACCCATGCGGAAACACCTCCAGAGACAAAAGGATAGGTTCCTTCCAGAATGATGCAGACATCGGCATCTTTCGGTTTTTCTTGTTCGTGTGGAGGCATCAGTGCCGGCATGAGGAACCCCAGAGATGCAGGACATCCAGAATATGCTGTGGTTGGTGTCCTTTGTGTACAACAAGGTCAAAGTGGGCAAGCAGGGTGCGTTCCAAATCGTCGTAGCGTTTCAGGTGAAACAGAACATCAAAATACCATACCAGTATGGAGGGTGTGACCTGCCCCATGGCCAGTGCTTCTTCCAACAGCACAGCCGCCGCTGCCCATTGAGCGGCGCGTATCATGATACGCGCCAATCCCAGCCTGGCATCGACATGGTCTGGACGCAAGCCCAACAGATGCTGGTAGGCTTGCGTTGCCTTGATGCGATTTTCCCGTTCCCGTTCATGGTCCAGAAGACCGGTAAAGGCATAATCATCAAAATGGCGGGCATAACGCAGCAACACACGTGTGTCGGCGGGATTTTTCTGTTTCTCCAACTCAAGTTGCATGCTTTTTTCCATGTATTCCCCCTCAATGCGCGCAAGCACAGAGGCCGTTTGCACGCGCAATGCATTGTTACTGTCCCGAAACGCCTGTCGCAAAACAGGCGCAAAAGCGGGTCGGAAGCGTTGGTTGATCATGGCGACCACCGCCTGTTTTTCTTGCAATGAACCATACAGCATGACCTGTTTGAAGGGAACGACACGGCCATCCCTGCGTTTTTCCTCCTTGCTCAGGAGTTGGTGGGCGGTTCGGGCGGCCGTCTGCTCCTCGTCTGGAAACAGCTCCCGATACCACTCTTCAAAGGGGGTGGCCGTGCGTCGAAAATAGAGAAACAGGAACAGGGTGACGAGTGCGCCCGTTGCACCGATGATTCCCAGAAATGCCGTGCTCACCGTCAATACACTCAGCAGGTTGGCCTGGACCGGTCCGTTGCGTTCCAGCCATGTCACCCTCAGCAGGAGTGTGACCAGAGATCCATGCAGTGCAAGAGCCTGCATCCCATTCAATCCGCCTGTATCCAACAAGCGCATCAGGGCTCCTTCCACGGCCACCGCCAACAGGGAGAGTAAAAACAGACGCGCCGTATGCCAAAAAGAGGGTGCGCTCGTGCCGGCGCTGTTTGTCTGCTCAGCGGTTTGCGACACGCGGCTCTTCCGTCTGGTAAATGTTCTGAATCGTGAAAGAAAATCGGGCGGTCGCAGAGTGGATCGTCAACTCCTTGTCCAGCTGGGTGCGCAGTTTTTCTTGCACGATATACACGTTTTTTGCCGGTGTATTTGGCAACAGAACGGCAAAGCTGCTGCCGGGCGTTTCATGGTCAAAACTGATATCCGTTTTGCGAAGCGCTCTGCCCAAAGCCTGACTGACCAATCGAGGAATGCCGACCCGGATGGCATTGGGTAAATCCTCGCCCCCTTCGAGACGCATAAGGATCAAAAATACATCAAATCCCACCCGGCGGCCCAGTTGGAGCAAAAACTCAGTTTGTTTCTCTAAAAAACTATAAGAGTGCAATTGACTGTCTGGATTGAAATGCCGGAAGGAACGGAGTGTTTCATGCCGCGACGCACGCTGATAAGCGGCCGAGATCCATTCGCACATGGATGCAAAGTTGGACAGGGTGTGCGGGTTGATGTCAAGAAAGTTCATGCGTTCAATTTTGACCATGCCGATGACATCATCTGAGGCCGAATCCAGCAGGGGGGCGGCCAGCACCCCTTGTCCTTCCAGAAACGGACGATCCTCCCGGTGTGCCACGCATAATAGTTTACGCTTGGCTACGATGGCCTGGTACAGGGGGCTGTGGGAATCAAACTGCTTGTCCAGCGTGCTCTCATCGCTCCAATCAACGGTGATGGAGGCGACCAACCTGTCGTTGTTCACGTCGAAAATGGAAAATGAGCCAGGATTAAGAACCTGCTTGATCATCTCCGCCGCACTGGTCGTGACATCGGCATGGCTGCGGCGTCTGATGGATCGGGCCGCCTGATAGGTGGTGGCCAGGGAGTGCATCTGACTGGCAACCTGTTCCTCCAGGTGATTTTTCTGTTTTTTAAGCCGATTGTGAGCAGCGGTCAATCGCTCCAGTTCCTGGATGGCTGCCGACCGTTCCTGGATGGCCTGTTCCATGCGACGGGCAAAGCGCATGCGTATCTCACCAAACAATACGGCGGTCACCAACCACAGCAAAGGGGCACGACTGAGGCGGTATCCATATTCCAACAAATCTTCCGTCATGTGCTGGGCTGGCAACTGACCTGTGTACAGTGCTGCTGTGCAGATCAGAGTGGCACCGACCCCTGTGAGCGTGCCATACTGGCTGGCCAACAGCAGGATGATCAACCAGAACGGATGGGGGGAGAGGGTCAGCAAGCGATCGCCGGCACCGAAAAACCGATCCCCAACCAAAACCATCAGGATGAAGAGGCCCAGTTCCAGGAGGGCGACAGGGCGAAAAGGGAGAGTCAGAGCCGCGAGGCGGTTCAACAGGGAGATGGGGGGCATGGGTGCCATGGGGAGCGGGAGAAGAGAGGCAGAGGGCTCATGGCAACCGGCGACGGACCAGCTCACCCACCATGCGGGCAATCACCCGCTGTGCCGTCAGGTTCAGACTGTCGCGGCGGAACCACCCGGCACCAATTTCGGAGTGGCTGGAGGTCCACAACAGCTCCCCGTCCGTGACCCGTACCAGTCGCAGGCTCAGGCCGACTGCCGGCTCTTCCCGTAGACCGTGTTGATAGGCAAACTCTGAGACCGCACCGGTCAGCACCGCATCCACCCCCAACCGTTTGCCCATCTCCTGGAGATCCGCCCGGTTGGGTTGTTGCCCTTTGGATCCAGCCGCCGCCATCTTGCTCTCTTCCACCTGGGAAACGAGGTCGATGCTTTTGAACAGCGTGTGATGGTGGAGTTCCGTCACGGTGAGTCGGGCGGTAATCTCATCGGCATTGGGATGATCGGTCCAGTTGAGGAAGGGAAGTACCGCGATTTTCTGGATGGCTGACCCGGACAACGCGGGGGAGACAAAATCACGACCTCCATGGTTTTGCCACAATCCCTCCTTGCCATCCAAAGGGGAGTGGGAGGAACAGCCTGCCAACAGGAGTGCCATCCAGAGGATGGGGAGGCTTTTGAGTGCAGCAAGAATGCGGATGCTTGTGTACATAGGGGTATATACCTTGGAGTTTAGAATGCTCCCCCACCCAATGGGTATTGTTTCATAGTGCATTGAATTAGTAAAGCATTTTTAAGGCCACTTCCCCCTTGTCCACGCGGGTTGTCTGGGCCTCTCCCACGCTCTTGCCCTGACCGACGGATACCGTCAATGCCCAGTTCAGCAACGGCGACCAGGAGAAGCCGGTACGTGCCTGATAAAGCAAACCGCTCTCCCGTCGATTCCAGCCCAGTTCGCCGACCCATTCCCATCGCAGATAGTCGGTCAAATCGTGGTCCACCGACAGAGCCATGGCGTGGAGCTCTCGATTGACCACGGGAAAGGGTGGATAGGCCACGCCCTGCGCATCTCTTTTTATCTCTGTTTCAGAGAGATATGCGCCATCCATGCGGTAACCGACCACGGCCAGACTGGGTTCGGACCAGGGCAGGGCATACTGGATGCCGAGGGTGACGGGCAGGCTGGAGGCGGCGTGCTCCAGGTTGCCCAGATCATACTGGCTGTAGCCGATTTCGGCAAAACCCGTGGTGCGTGTGCCGAACAGATGATCCCGGCGCAGACTCAGGTGATGGCGGACGGCATGCCCGGCATGCCCTTCTTGCGTCTCCCACCAGGGTTCATTCCGCGTGGCGGTCAGGGTGGTCAGGCCCAGGCGATCGGCAAAGGTGTGGGAAAGATCTCCCCCCAACCCCTCTGCCCCACCCAACAAGCCGACCCGAGAGATATCCCGGTCGTCATGATCGACAATCCACTGCAGGGCACCCCGCAGGCGACCGGAGTGCTCCGATCTCAATGTGCCATCGGCATGGCGCATCTCCGGGCTGGACAACAACCGGGTCTGCAACATCCACGCTACGTCCACACGGTCGGCAAGGTGATGTCGTCCATCCCATTGATCGAGTAAAACCCCCTCGCCATTGGTGCTGCGTTCCACGGTTTGGGTCATGCGCACATGGGCGGGGTGTGCCAGGCGCAAAGCGGCCTTGGCCCTGACCGCATCCGGTTCATTCGGGAAATGGGCCAACAGGCGATTGTAGTGGGCGACGGCCTGCCGCCAACGGCCAAGCCGCTCTTCCGCCAGGGGACGCACCCGTGAGCCATCCAAATTCTTGGGGTGATAGGCCAGCAACGATTGGGCAATCGCCAGGGCTCCTGCCTCCTCGTCCGTTTCCAGCATCTGGCGGGCGCGAATGCTCTCCATCCGAACCTCTCCCGCTGGCCGCCTCGCGGGCAAAACAGGCCTCTTTTGAACAGGAGCGTTTTGCACATCCACCATGACCTGCATACCCCCCTCCCGCACGGTATAGGTGGGATTTTCCATGCGAGGCCGCAGCAGGAGCGTATCATACCCGGTCTGGATGCTCTCCAACCAGGCCGGAACGGTGGCAAGGGCTGCAAAATGGGAGGCAGAAAACGGTTGAGAAAAGGTCAGCAGCAATCCATCCGACCAATCGATGGCGGTTACCCGTACCGGCTCTGGCCATCTCCATGTCAGGCGATGCCGCTCTCCCTCCTGGGCATGGGAGAGGGTTTCCTGTTGGATGGCCGGCAGGGTGACCGTTGGAGAGAATGCCCCCGTGGATGCAGATGTGTTTGTCGTGGCCGGGCGTACTGTTTGCGGTCTCACAGATGGGGCAACGGGCAAGAGCTCCTGGGGCCTCTTTGGGAGGCTCTGCGGTGGATGGAGACTCTCCCGCATCTCCACCAGGATCTGATGGCTCCCTTCCCGTACCGTGTAGGCCGGTTTGGCCATGCGAGGGCGCAACAGGATCGTATCGCGCCCTCTCTGGAGCTTTTCCATCCACTCTGGCAGGCTGGCCAGGTCGCTCAGATGATCGGGATCCAGAGGGTGAGAAAACGTGAGCAGCAGCGCATCTGGCCAATCAATGGCGGTCACCCGAACCGGTTCCCGCCATCGCATGGTCATGCGGTGATTCTCCCCCTCCCTGGAAAAAACAAAGGCGGGTGTCATGCCCGTTGGGTTGGGTGGCGTGGGTGCCGTGGATGGTATGTCGTGTGATGCTGTGGAATGTGGTGAGAGGGCCTGTGCCATCAGAGAACAGGGAAGAAGCAACAGCATGGTCAACGCCCACGGCAAAGAGTAGGCAGCGTATCTTTTGCGTTGGAAAAAGTGGCGAGCGGAACGGTGCCTGCCGGGGATTTGCATAACGGACTTCCTGCAAAAATGTTTGCCGGGGCCTGGGGGCCGTCACGGCCCCCGGTGGGTGTCCAGAGGGCAAAGCCCTCTGGTGGGGCACGGGGCGAAGCCCCGAAATGAGTGGCGGGGCTTCGCCCCGCGCCCCACCAGGAGGGGATAATCCCCTCCTGGACCTCCCTAATCGTTTTACTGGCAATACGGGTCAGAATGTCAACAGGCCCTACTCAGTCGCAACCTGGGTCGATTCCATGGTACCGGCGCGATGCGCCAGAAACTGGCGCAGTTGCTTGTGCTCTTTTTGGGCAAGCAGCAGCTCGGCATAATCCCCCTGCAAGGCCACATCTTTGGGATATTGGTGAAGCAACTGCTGGTAATAGGCGATGGCTTCGCGGACTCTCCCCAACCGGGAAAGGATGCGTGCCCGGGTGGTGGCCAAGTTTAACGGCAAAGGTTGCGACATGCCATCCAAATGATCCAGTGCCTGGATAAAATGTTCACGGGCGAGGTTGGCCTTTTTCTGGAACCCGTAGATCTCCGCCAGATAAAAATGGCTTTCATACTCTCCGCCGGTCAGGGCAATCGAGCGGTTCAGCGCATCCACTGCTCTGGGGTGATCTCCTGCAAAAAAGGCCGTCAATCCCAATCGGCGCAGGGCATGCTGTTCATGGGGGTTCTGCTCCAGAATGCGCCCATAGGCAGCGCTGGCCAGTGCGTTCAGCGTGTGCTCCTCGGCCATTTTACCCAATCGCTTGAGGCGTTCCGGTTCCTGTTCCTGGTCAATATCTGTCGCGAGGAGGGGAATCAACCTCTCCCGCGCATTCGAGCGGGAGGCCACCTCCCGTATGGCATCCCGCAAGATGGGATCCGCCTGTTCACCGGATGGCTTCTCGGTCTGCACCACCTGCTGTGCTTCTGCCACTTTCCCGATATTCAACAGATGGTGCAACCATCCAGCACGTTCCTTGCCCGTTGCACGGTCTGCCCGCCTGGTGATCCAGGCAACGCTCTCCGACCCGGGACGGGGCCCCAACAGGAACAAATATTGGGCCACATCGGGACTGCTGGCCGGGGCCTCGCGGGCGAGATCGGCAAATACCTCCGTGGCCAACCCCTTTTCCTTCTCCTGGAGCAACCCGTAGCCGATCTGACGGCGGCGTTCCCGGTCCAGGGTACGATCTGCCAGCCGCTTTTTCCAATAGGTGAGCAGTTCGCGCCGCATGTTCAGCTCACGCAGTGTCTCCTCGTAGAGGGCCGTCCAATCACCCCCCATCCCCACAGCAAACTGGCGCACCCAGGGGAGTGCCTCGGCATGGCCCACCCATTGATGGAGGAGATAAACCTCGTGTTCTCGCTCTTTTTCCGGTCGCCCCTCCTGCTTTAATCGCTTGACAAGCAACGCGCGCAATTCGTTTCGTACCCCCTCATCCTCTCGGCGCGCCTCCAACAAGGCTTCCAGATAGATGCCCTCCACCTCCGCATCGGCATCAGACAACAAGGGACGGAGCATGGACAGGGCTCCCTGGGCATCACCCTGCTTGAGTGAGGCATGGGCCAGCATGATCCGGGGGCGGGAGGATGTGTCATCCATTTTGGCCAGCATGCCTGCACTGTGCAGGGCGATGCGGTAGGCCTTTGCCTGCATGGCGACGGAGTGGATATCGCTCAAAAAGACGAAGGAGGGATGGGGATGGGCGGACAACCGCTCGATCACCTCCGTTTCACGCTGTTGTGCGGCGAACATCAAGGTCAGGCTATCCTCCAACGCAGCAGAGGCGCGTGTGGCGTGCAGGGCATCGAACAGGGTAACGCCCTCCCCAACCCGATCCAGATGGATGTAGAGATGGGCCAAATTCACCAGGTAGCCATCCGGGGTTTCCGGCAATCGCACCAGAGAGGAGAGCAACTCCAAGGCATCCTGTTTCCGTTGCAAGGCGGCATACAGCGTGGCCAACTGCAGTCGCTGGCTCAGGTTCAGATGACTTTTTTCTGCCTTGTCAACCCAGTGGAGTGCCGTTTCATGATCTTCCCGCACCATGGCCAGCGTGGCCGCCAACACCGGATGGGCATCAAAATAGCCTGCTTCTCGCGCCAGGCGGCTCCAGATTTCACCGACATGATCCCTACGACCGTTTGATTGGGCCATTTTACTCAGATTGGTCAGCAGCCACTCCGGCAGGTCGACAATCCGGGCCTGGCGCAACCCGGACATGGCCACCTCCAGCGCACCACGGGCAAGCGCCAGGTCGATCAAATGCTCATGCAACGTGCTGCACAATGTACCCCGGTCGAACAGTCGGAGCAACCGCTGCCACGCCTGCTCGCTTTTGCCATTGGCGATTTCGAGCAGAGTCAACTCCTTGAGAACACCGGCATGACTCTCAGCAGAGGACTCATAGTCCTGAATCAACCGCAACCCCTGACCGGGAAAGCCGCGAAAGTGAATCAGGCTGGCCAGACGCACGACCTGGTCCAATATTTTTTGTGGGTTCAACCAGTCACGGGCGGTCATGAACGCCTCGTCCGGTGCGCCATTGTCCAGCAGCAAACTGACCAGCAACTCGGCCAAATCCAGGGTGAATGCCTGCGGATGTCGTTGCCACAGAGCACGCAGGGTGGTGGCTCCCTCGGTGTAGTGATGGTGGGCAGCCAGCAATTGGGCCAGATGGATAAAGTTGGTTGGATTGTCCGGATAACGTTCCGTCAGAGTGCGCAATACAGTGATCTGCTTGTCGTGCTGGGCGTTAAAGTTGTAAATTTTTGCCAAATTTTGCAAGTTGGCTTCGGAAGGGTCGAGCCTGCTCAAGGTTTCCAGATTGGCGAGATATTCGCCTGTACGCATGGCATATTGCAGAAAAGTTCCCAGCCGCTGGTATGCCTGAACGTTCGTCGGGTTGGCGTGTACAAAACGACCCATGAGTTGCACCGTCCGATCCAAATCTCCATACGAGAGATAGATCTGGCTCAAGGGAACCACCACCGGAATGGAGAGATCTCCCGCATTCAGGAGCTTTTCCAGGTAGCCCTGGGCCTTGTCAAACTCTTTGCTTTTCAGATACATGAGAGCTATCTGCTGATCGCTGGGCAACAGGGCGTAACCTGCCCCAAGGCCCATGGCCAACAGCACGGCCAACGTCAGGTGATACCCCTTCATGAGGGTGCATCCGGCAGGTGTTCCACCCGTACCGTGACGGCGTTCAAGGCAAGGTCAGGCAGCTTCAGGGGCAACAGATGTGCGCTGGTGGCCTTGAAATCTCCCTGCCATCCCCCCTGGGCGTGGCGCAACGTGACCCGATAGAGGCCGGGACGGGGCACCCACCAATTCATGGCACCTGCACCGAACCCTTGGGCCGTAAAGGTAAAAGCGGACTCTCCCTCCTGCGTGAGTTTCCATATCCGCCACCGTCCATCCACCAGATAGGGCGCAGGGGCCGCAGGAAACTGGTCGGCGAGGGGATGCGCCGTCAAGGCCACCACAACCTCGGTATGGGCCTCATCCAGGGCAATGTAGAGGCTGCCATGCTGATGGCGTTGCCCGACCACGCCCACCGAGCGGGACCAATCCACCGCCCAATGGGTGGCATGGTCAAAGCGGATGGTCTGGACCGCCCCTCTCTGGGCGATGCGCCACTGTTTTTCTCCCAGAAGCTCCATGCGTGTTGAAAAAAATCCTTGCACAATGCGGGAAAAATGGCTGGTCGTGATGGGAGCCAGTTCCTGTCGGCGCACATACTCCAAATTGGAGCGCAGCGCGGTATAACTGGATAGTTTCTCCCCGGAATAAATATGATAATAAATATTGACAGGTTTCATGCGCCAGGGGATTTCGGTGTTTTCCAGGGTATGCACCAGGTAGCGAAAGCCAAAAAACCGATCGGTCCACAGGTCGGTATAGGTGTTTTCGTTGGAATTGGAGGAGTATACCTGATGATAGGGCCCCACCTCTCGCGCCAAGGGTGCGATCCAGGAGAGCGAGGGATATTCCTGATCGAAACGGGTGTCGCCCCCGTTGATATCTTGCAATCCCAACCGCCGGACGGTGGCGATGGACTCTTCGGAAGGGTGTGTATTGCCAGACCAATGGATGATGGCCACCTTTTTGTCCGGGGGGGCAAAGTGTTCTGTAAAGCGTACCGCACCTTCGAGTTCCTTGTTCATGTCGAACGGTTCCACCCCATAGCTGCGTGGAATTTTGTGTCCCATGGTCAGGGTGCTCTTTTTTTCGACGGGAGTCTCCTTGCTCTGTTCCGTTGTTTGATCCTGGGGGGCGGTTGTTTCCGCAGAATCTTTCCGTTTATACAAAAATTCCTGAATGCGCTCCATGCCAATATCGGGAGCCAACTCCTGCTGGGGCAACAACCAATGGCGCAGCAGCGCCGTCATGGAGTGGAATCCCTTTTGGGGATAATACTCCAGGAAGGGCTTTTCTCTGGCCTGTGTGTAGTCTTTGAAAAAAATCCAATCCAATGGATGGCTGTAGGTGTGGCTGCCCAACTCCACGTGCGGGAGTGCGAATATGCGGCGCGCGATCTCCTGGGCTGCCTGGGTGCCAAACCAGGCCGGGTCCAGGTCCCCTGCAATGGGAGCCACGGTGACAGGCAGATCGTCATACCGTTCCAGAATCTCTTTGAGGATCACCTCGGCAGAGAGGCGATTTTTTTCCCGGTACGGACTGATCTCCGAAAGATTGCGCCAGCCGTCGCCATCAATGTGGCTGTAAAAAATGCGCCGTCCTGAGAGTGTGGATGTGTCGGGGGCAGGGGTGTGCCGTTCCAATCCCAGGGCCTGGCGAAAAAACAGGATGGGATTGATATGCCACTGTTTTTGGAACATCTCCGGATTCTTGAAGACCGCATAGTTGGCTGCCACATATCCCCCCAACGGACCAACCGCGACCAGATCACTGGCGGTGGCCGGATCCTCCGAGTGGTTGACCGTGAGATAAGATTTGACCCGTCCATTCACGATGGACATGCGGTCGTAGGGAGGCAGCAGACCGCTCAGAGGACGTTCAAACTCCACCATCTCGGAATCCTTGCGTACAACCTTGACCTTGTAGGTCAACTGTACCCACTCGCCATCCTGGCGCATCCCCATCTTGTTCCAGAATCGATTGCGGCGGGCCAGGGAGAGTGGATTTTCCTGGTCACCCATGAAAGGGGAGTTGCCCAGAACCACCACCCGGATGCCCGCCTCCATGGCCTGTTCCAGCCAAGTCAGGATGGTGTCCGGGTTGGAAAAGGCGCTTTCAGTCCACACGACAATACCCTGCACCCCCTCCAGGGCGGATAGGGGTGGCAAGGGCTGCTGTTGGTCCAGATAGTGGACGACCAGTCCGAAATGGTTCAAGATCACTTCACCCCAGCGATGCAAGGGCTGGAAGCGACTCTCTTCATACGTTTCGGAGGGATTGTGAAACGCCAAGACGGTTCGGGATACCGGTTTACCGGCACCGTTTCCGGTCGCGACCGTACCCATCCAGAAAATGCCCATCACCATCCACAGCAGCACCTTTTTCACAGGATTACTCCACCGGTTCCAAGACAATGCGCTCCAGGTCCGGGGTGGCCACGTAGGGAATAAAGCCGTTGGCCCGCTGCTCCTTGTAGCAGCGCATCATGCCCTGGCTGTCTTGCGGGTCACGATAATCCAGCGAGAAGAGGGTCAGATGGGGATGTTTTTTGCGCATGTTCTGCAGAATCGTCACCTGTTGGCGATATTCATCCTCATCAACCCATTGGTAGAGTTTGCTGGCGAAATCAAAGCGGGAACGGATGGACTCTCCCAGTATTCCCTGGATCTGGGGTGCCACAACGGGCAAAATCTCATATCCACGATTGACCATGATATAAATGAGCGGATAGTGCTTGCGGATGGTTCTTACCAGCCGGGCGGCGGCTTCGGTCATCCCCTGGTAACGCCTGGGATCCGTGCGTTCCAGGTGCGGAGGGTTATCCAAGGTATCCAGGAACAGGCCATGAAACCCACGGCGCAAAATATCCGGGATCAACTCCTCAATGACCCGCGCGCTCCAGTGGGGGCTCCGCACGTCCACATGGTAGCTGCCAGGCCAGTTGGGATTTTCATCCAGGAGAATGTTGTCTGCCTGGACACGCGCGAAATAGGGACGATTGGATGCCACTTCGCCCAGACTCAGATATCCCAAAAGCGTTTTGCCCCGATCAGCCAGGGTATGCAGGGGAATATGGGCATGGCTGTCGAACACCAGGAGATCATAGGGATCGAGCACCTCTATGGGTGTCGTATCGCCGTAATAGACCAAAAAGCGTTTTGTTTCTTCCCCCATGGCTGGCATGATGCCCAGCCAAACGGCTGCGGCTAGCAGCACACCTCGGCAAACGATGTACCACCCATGGACTCTGGATTGGGCGGAACGGGAACTAACGCGCTGTGGCATTGTACTGTACACCAGGGCCAGTATATTTTGCAGGCGACCATTCGCTTTGGTAAAGTGTAACCCATGCACCGGGTTACTCGAAAGAGGTGTTGCGGAGGATCATGAAAACTTGTTGGGTGACCGGAGTGTCTTGGCTCCCCGTTTGACTGGACACGGAAAGGTCGGATTGTGGTTTCATGTCCATGATGGTCATGCCGCCAGTGCCTTGTCGACATCAGCCTCCACCTCCACCATTTCTTGCAGCTTCTTCTTGGCGGCCTTGGCCCAGTGCTGCCGCTTCGGAATCGTGATGGAGATCCTGCCAACATAGGCATCTGCCGGGGTGACTGGATCGCCGCCACCCTCCGGCCTCAAGGCCCAATGTGGCCTGATTGTGTTGCGCCGCAACAGGGCTGTTTTGCAGGGAGGGCGCCAACAGAAGGATTGTCCCCTTTTACAGTAGCGGGTTAAGTCTGGTAGTCTGTCCGGGTGTTTGTCACAGCAGGCGCGAGGAGCTCCCCATGACACGATCTCAACCGATCACCCTGCCCGACCAGCGGCTCACACTCTCACGCAAGGATGCGGCGGACGGCGTCGACACCCTTTTCGACACCGTCGCTGGTCTGTTGGAGGCTGACCGCCGTGTTGATGGGATGGCCAAGCGCCCCATATGTTTCAAGACGAGCACGGCACTTCGCAAACGAGTGGATACCCATGAGACTCTGGACCATCCACCCGCGCTACCTTGACGCCAAGGGGTTGGTTGCATTGTGGCGCGAGGCTCTGTTGGCACAGGCTGTCCTGCGGGGTGAGACCCGGGGGTATCGCCACCATCCGCAACTGGCGCGTTTTCTGGGATCGCCAGACCCGCACGGGGCCATTGCCAGCTATCTGCAGGGAGTATGGGCAGAGGCTCAGAGCCGGGGATACCGGTTTGATCTCTTCCGCATCGCCCATCCGGCGGCAACGGATGTGATAGAGGAAACGACAGGGCAATTGCTGTTCGAGTGGATGCACCTGCGGCGCAAGCTGGCCGTGCGGAATCTGGAGACACTGACTAGGTGGAAAGAGGTGTCTGTCCCGGACTCTCACCCACTCTTTCGGATCGTGGATGGAGATGTGCGCCCGTGGGAGCGCGGCACCGCATGAATTGACCCAACCCCCCACCGCTCCCGCTGCTCCTCCCACAACACAGGAAACGGCTGGCCCAATGTTCTCCACGCTCTTTTCAGAGTCATGGTGTCGAGTTTTAGTCTACTCATCTTAATGTATCAGGTTATTTTCAGCAGCCGACCCATGTTTGCTGTTTCTAATATTTTCCGAATGGCCGGGCGTGCGTTGATTATTTCGATGGATGCGCCCCCGTTTCCGGTACGGATGTCTATTAAAACTCGCAATACATTCAGCATGCCAAGCGCAGATGAATCAATATACTCCGTTCCAGCCAGATCTATGATAAAACGCCTGCCATAAATCGTTTCATCGGTTTCATTGCGATATGCGGCCTGGAACCGAGAAAACATCTCATAACCAAAATGGCCGCTGATGCGGATGACGGTCTCATGCTCAAAACGTAGGACTGAAATTGTACCGGACATGAACGATTCCCACCCCCCCCTTCAGGACTACAAGCGAACAAGGATAACACGCTTTCCTTGCGGGAATTCAGAAGAATTGTAGCTTCCAGATCCAGTTTCCAGGCAACCAGGGGCGAGACAGTCGCTTGCAACACGCAAAAAAACAGGTTGACAGGTTGGGAGGAGAGGATTATGCTGCACTGTAACAATGCTGCGGTGCAGCATAACCTGAACACATTGAAAGGGGACTCAAATGGACGGGAAAGTCGCTGAGCACGTTGTGGAGCTGAACCGGAAAATGCTGAACTCCATCTCCGGATTGCAGAAAATCAACGAGCGTACCATGAAAGAGTTGGCCGAGCAGCAGGCCAATGCGGCGGAGTCGTTTGTCTCGGTCAGCTCCGAGCAGATCAAGGGGATGGGCAATCTCACTTCGGCTCAGGATGTGGCGATCGCCCAGTCGAATATTGTGACCGAAGTGGGCAAGATGATGGCGGACAATGCCCGGCGGACGATGGAGTTGTTGTCTCGCAGCCAGAACGAGTTGAAGGGGCTGATTGAGCAAGAGCTGAGCGACATGGTGGCGCAGGCCAACTCCATGACCCAATAATGTTGGAGCGCGTGAAGTATGGGATGCCTGTTCGGCGCTTTTTGTGCTTGAATGGGGTGGGTTGAACCGGGGGCATATGCCTGCTGTCGGCTGTTTTTCCTTCACGGGACGGTGGTCAAGGTCGGTTTCCCGAACTCGATGCTGCGGCGTGCAGGTGGCAGGGGATGGCAGGCGTATGGGCACAGGGGAGGGGTTAGACGGTAGTCCCCCGGTCAATCACAGACAGGATTTTTTTCCTGACAAAGCTGGCGTCAAAATTGGCCAAGTCGCACACCAACTGAAAGTGCTGTCCCCCTTCGCGGAACCAGCGCCTGGCCGTCTCTCTTCTGGAGGGGGTTTTACCGGACAAAGCCTCCCGCAGCGCTTCATCCAATACGGCCACCCACAGTCTTTGTTCAGCCTCCATCACAGGGGAGACCCAAAACCCACGCGAAGATTCCATATTCACCTCCAGCAGAAACAAAGGGGATGAGGTCGGTCTGCATATCATTGTCATCGGCATCTGATCCGGTTTCCTGAAGCGACAAGTGGGGGGATCGCCTGTTCAGTCCCCGTTTTCCTCGCAGGCACAATCAGGCCGGAAACCGGGGTGGTTTGGTGTTTGCAGGGGGCGTTTCCGCCCCCCGGCCGTGGTGTTTCCTCGGAGACCGACGAAACTATTTCTTGGCGTTGTTCTCCTGC
>JADGCE010000189.1 GCA_015229095.1 Magnetococcales bacterium
TGCTTGGCAAGATGCGACTGAAATCCGCCTATGTGCTGGCCATGATCCTGGACAAATCGGGCCAGCGGCACCCGGATATCGCTTTTGCATTGGCAGCCGGGGGCATTGTCTGCAATCAGCCCGCCTATGAAGCGCGTGGAACACTCCTATTGTCCGAGCAGGTGGATGCCTTGACGGCAGCCGAGCGACACGCCATCCGTGACACAGCCAGTCAGCTGGGCATGCACTTTACCAAGATGTTTCTCGGCGCACCCAATGGGGTCGATTCCATGCTGCGGGTCATTGAGATCCTCAAAGCGGCGGAGCCGCAGTTCAGGGCAGAATTTGACTGGGATGCACCGATACCGGAGTTGACAGGGGAGGAGATGCGGCGGCGCGGTCGGGAGAAGTCCCGCCTGACCTCCTATCCGTTACCCCCTGCGGATGCACCGCGTCTGCCCCGGCGGGTTTTGGTGGCGGATCGGGAATTTTTTGCACCCCATCAGGTGGGCACACCAGGGACACCCTGGCCGCGTCTCATGATGTCCGGACCAGCCCTGGTGGATGCGATGAATGGCTATGGTTGGCAGGCGGAATTTTTTCCCATGTTCGGTCCGCAGTTGCCCCGTTGGCAGGATTATATCCCCGCCATGCTGGAGCGGTGTCGGCAGATGAAGCCGGATATCCTGGTGCTGGAATCCGGTATTCTGTTCCAACCCTGGTTGCGACCGCTGTGCATCGCCATGCTGCGCCGTTTGCGGCAAGAACAGCCGGAGATGAAACTGGTTGCCAATATGCACGACATATGGGACGAACATGATGCCGAAATGGTTCTGGATGTCGCCCCTCACCTGGACCTGCTCTGGCAGAGCTGTCGCCCTTCCATGTCCTTCTGGCAGCATCCCTCCCTGGCCAACAAGCTGTTGCACACCTTCTGTGTGCCCAACGAATGGTGTGCCGGTACGACGGATCGACCGCTGGCTCCCCATATCTCATTTCTGATGTCGGTGCAGGTGTACAACTGGCAGCGCGCCATGTGGTTGACGGCCATTCAACACAAAGGTATCCCCATCCAGGTGACCCTCTCCAACCATCGTGAAGCGGATGGGATGTCTGCCTCGGAGAGCCACCTGCACTGGATGCGCAGGTTGGAGGAGTCGACCTGCTGTCTCAGTCTGCTCAGGCGTGCGCAGAACTCCTTTGGCAAAATGGTTGTCTGGCGTTCCTTTGAAACCTTTTTCAGCGGGGCGTTGCTGGTACAGGAGTCGACGCCCGATATGGATTATCATTTTGTGGCGGGAGAGCATTATCTGGAATTTTCTTCGGTGGCGGAGTTGGCGGCCGTTGCCCGCTTTATTGCTGAACACCGGGAGGAGGCTGAAGAGATCCGCCGCCGTGGCCATGCGTTTGCCCGCGAACGGTATGGGGACAGGCAGCTGATTGGCTATTTGGATTATCAGCTCTATTTTGCACACAACAAGGGATAGCTTGTTGATCCCCCGGTTGGGGGTGGCCAGCGTGGCGTTGGCTGGGGGTGGTGTCCGTCTTTTCAACTAAAGTTATGATGGTGAATGATCATGTCAGATTCCAAAGAAGCAGGTATCTCCTCCACCATGAACGATGCGCGTGATCGTCTTGCACAAGGGGATGTGGGGCAAGCCATCGCCTTGTTCAACAAAGTCAAGTCCTATCGCCCAGAATCACCGGAACAGGTGTTGATGCAATTGACCGCACGATGCCAGATAGCAGATATCCTGATCAAGAACGGAAAAACCAAAGAGGCCTTTTCCGAATTGGTCGAAGCCCTGAAGGTGAGTCCGGGCTTTGCCGGGGCCCACGAGTTGCTCTCCCATTTGGCACAGTGGGAGCCCGACCTGGTTGTGGAATGCTGGAGAAGGCTCGTGCCCATCCTGGATCCTGCCAGTCGGGTGAAAATCATCCATCGGATCAACGCGGTTTTGACGACCATGGGTGCCCTGGAATACAATCCGATCACTGCGGATATCCTTGGCCTCGGTAGAATTATCCTGGACAGCTTTACAGCGGCCACGGAGCATATTCGCCTGCATTCGGACAAAATGGGCAACCTGGTGGGCAAGACCGATATCTGGAGCCATATGGCCAGCCGGGTTCATGGCGATTTTTTTGAGACCGTTGCCCGCAATGATCCCACGGCGATCATGGAATATCTGAATGCGTTGCCTACCAAGAGCATCGGCGTGGGCATTCAGCGTTATGCGGGACATGAAATGTTGGATGCCCGGGATCCGTTGAGACTGCCACGGTTGCAAGAGTTTTTGGAACAGGTGCTTCACCTGGGTGAATATTTGGGGGTTTTGCCGGTTGACAACACGGAGATCGGGCAAAAGGATAAGTGGAAAGATCGTGACTTTGACGAAATTGTCGCCTCCATCGAGGAAAAGTTGGGGTTTCCCCTGATTTTCCCCAAGGTGTTTACCAGGCAGTTCGGCCTCAAGGTGCGCAACGGCGTTGTGGACAATCGGGCAACGCAGGCCATTTATACAGCTTCCCGGATCTGTGCGTTGCTGGATCAGGCGGGCATTCCCAGATCAGAGGCAAAGGTTTTGGAAATCGGCGGTGGCATGGGAACGCTGGCCTACTATACGACCAAAATGGGCGTGGGTGAATACCATATTGTGGATCTTCCCTACATCAATACAGCGCAGCATTATCTGCTTGGCACTTTGTTGGGCATGGATCAAATAAGCACATTTGCCTACCCACGGGAAGATGCCAAGGTAAGCGTGATGCCGTTTTTCAAGATTCTCGAAAAACCAGATCGATATTTTCATCTGGTTGTCAACGAGGATTCGATGACGGAGATCAACAAGGAGATCGTGGATGTCTATATAGAGCAAATTTGCCGGATCAGCTCTCGATATTTCCTGAGCGTCAACCATGAGAGCCAGGCGGAGTTGGTCTATCAATCGGGTCGCAGCCTGCACAGGCACCACCGGATGATCGAGGCCACACAGGGAAAAATGACCCAGCTCTACCGTTTCATCCACTGGATGCGTCCGGGATATCTGGAAGAGCTGTTTGCTGTTCGATAGTCTGGTCGCTGCACGAGACGACAAAGGGGGATGCACCGTGTGCATCCCCCTTTTTTTACAGGGAGGGGGCAG
>JADGCE010000032.1:0-8992 GCA_015229095.1 Magnetococcales bacterium
TTGGAAAAACCGAGCTTCAGGGCATCGGTTCCTTCGCTCAAGATGCGCGCCATATCCATGGCATATTGATCGGGAGAGAGCTTGAAATAGCCCATCTCCTGAATGGTGGTGTTGGCATAGTGGAGAATGGTATCGATCGCCGTGATGGCCCGATAGATATCCTCCCGGTCCATGGGGGTGGCGAAAGACTTGTTCAGCACATACATGCTGTGATTTTTAATGTCATTGCCCCTCTTTTCCAGGCTGGCGATGGTCTCCGCCTTGCTGGCATCGCCCGACATGAACTCCACCAGGGCCTCCATGGCCTCGGAAACGACGGAACACTGCTCGTTGATCAGACTGTAAAAGTCCGGTATACGGGGATAAACATTGGCAAGAAGTTTGGCTGCCATTGGGGAACTGCCGCTCATTTTGAATACCTCCAGTTGCTAGGGGCCATATGGCCCGATGGGTTGAATGGCCAAAATCGTGGGTTTACAAACATCCGTCATCCGCATCAAACGCCATTGTCAGGGCTCATTGGAACATTTTGACAATGTAATAGGTCAGGATAGAGACGAATGCGGAACCGGGGATGGTAATCACCCAGGTGCTGACAATCTCCTTGGCCTTGGCCCAGCGCACCGATTTGGGGCGTTCCGAGGAGCCGATGCCCATGATGGCGGAGCTGACCACATGGGTGGTGGAGACCGGTGCACCGAAGACGGAGGCGGCCAGGATCAAGGTGCCCGAGGTCAACTGGGTGTCCAGGGCATGCAGGGGGCGCACCTTGTAAATGCCGAATCCCACCGTGCGGACAATACGCCAGCCACCGGAGAGGATCCCCAGGGTGATGGCCATCGCACAGGCATAAATCACCCAGTTGGGCACCACAAATTTATCGACAAAGCCACCCAGCACCAGCACCAGGGTAATGATACCCATGCTCTTTTGGGCATCATTGGCGCCGTGGGAGAAGGCCAAACCGGCGGCTGTGACAAACTGAAACCGTTTCAACCAGCGGTTGGCGGAGGGTTCTTCGTTTCTCATCAACCAGCGCATCCCCTTGTGGATAAAATAGCCGGCCCAGAAGCCCAGCACCGGGGAGACGATCAGGGAGAGAAGAATTTTGGTAAAGCCGGTAAACTTGCCATGGGCCAGTTCGGAAAAGCCCCAGATGACATTCTGAGAGCCGGCCGAGACCACCACAGCCCCCACCAACCCGCCCACCAGGGCATGGGAGGAGGAGGAGGGAATGCCATACCACCAAGTGGCCATGTTCCAGAAGATGGCGCCCCAGATGCCGCAGAGGACGATGGTCAGGGAGAGACTGGGTGGCAGGTCACCGATGGTGATAAATTTGCCGATGGTGTTGGCCACGGCGGTCCCCCCCAGGATGGGGCCGAGAAACTCGAAGGTTCCAACGATAATGACCGACTGAATCGGGGTCATGGCACGGGACGCGATGATGGTGCCGATAATGTTGGCGGCATCGTGGAAGCCATTCGTGTAGTCGAAGATGATCACGATCACAATGGCGGCCACCGCCAGGATAAAGAGGGTATCCATGGGTTTCCTTTTTCTTCGTAGTGACATAGATAGATCACTGGCGGCATGGCGCAGACACAAAGGGCCCGTTTGATGCGGAAAGTTCGGTTAGCGCGCCTCCCCGAACCGGGTCCGAATCAAGCAGACAGGCTCTGCCTGGGCCATGCCAGCCAATGGACATGGGGGGGAATATACAGTCAGGAAATGTGTCACCGGAAGGTTTATTTTAGAAAAACGCGAAAATAGTTTACGTTACGGGCGGGGATGTGTTTTTTAAATTGTTGTAAATATTGTAAATTTTTGCATTCATGCGAACCGCCTTCCGCCGGCATCCACGGAACGCCTCCACGGGGAAAAGAGCGGGTGGAGAGTGGTAAACGGATCCTGTCACGCTGGTTCAGCGAACAGACCCCGTTCGATAAAGGCGCAGAGCAGATGACCGACCAGAATGTGCCCCTCCTGAATGCGGGGGGTGCTGGTGGCAGGAATGTGCAGGCAGAGGTCGCAGAGTCGGGCCATTTGGCCCCCATCGGTTCCGGTCAGGCCGGCCACATGGATACCCAGCCTCTTGGCCGTATGGATGGCCTTGAGAATATTGGGGGAATTGCCCGATGTGCTGATGGCCAGGAAAAGATCCCCCGCTTTGCCGTTGGCCTCGATCTGCCGGCTGAAAAGCATCTCATAGCCATAATCGTTGCCGATGGCGGTCAGGATGGAGCTGTCGGTGGTCAGGGCCAGAGCGGGCAAGGCCGGTCGATCAAAATAAAAACGACTGACCAGCTCTCCGGCAATGTGCTGGGCATCCGCCGCCGACCCGCCGTTGCCGGCGATCAGCAGTTTGCCTCCCCCCCGATAGACCCGGAGGGCCAGTTCGCACAGCTGTTGCAGGGTGGCCAGGGCGACCGGATCTTCCAACAACCGCTGTTTGACGGCCAGGCTCTCTTGGATTTGTGCCAGCAGAAAGGGATCGTTCATCGTTTCCTCACAACCAGAACGGGCACTTCGGCCCATTGCAACACCTTTTCGGTGGTGGCTCCCATCAACAGATTGGCAATGCCCGTGGCACCGCTGTAGCCCAGAATGATCATGCCCGCCTTGAGCTTTTTGGCCGTGTGGACGATCTGGCTGGCGGGCACCCCGTGCAAAACCACCGTCTCCAGGCCCACCTTGGCCTGCTTGGCCTGCTTGGCCAGTTCGTGCTCCTTGACAAACGCCTTCATGCGCTCCGCTGCCACCTCCAGCACGGGACGCAGGGCCTTTTTCAACTCTTTTTTCTTCTGTGGATCCGATGCATCCTCCCTGGCCTCCTGGAGCACATGCAGGAGATGCAAGCGACTTTCCAACGGCTTGCCCAGGATCAGTGCCTCCTGAACGGCAGCCAGGCTGTCCCTGGTAAAGTCAACGGCCACCAGAATGGTGCGCAAATCATCCAACGACATGAAGGTCTCCTGCCAGGGGCAAAATCAGGGAGCTTTAGCGACAGAACTTGTATCCCAATGTAAAGGGGGCTAAGATTAACGGCAAAGAGATCCCTTGGCAAGTGCAGGTCTCCATCCTCAGCCTACAAAACGGATGTGCATCGCGACATTCTGGAATAACCCGATTGTGCAAGGAAAATAGAGTAATGAAAACGAGACGATTGTTTGGATCCCTGCTGGCTCTGCTGCTCTGCTGCTCCGGAGTGGCCAGTGCCGGTACGGCCCAACCCAGGCAGCCTTTCGACGAGACGGAGTTTAACCGGTTTATGGCGGATTATCCGGCGGCTTCCCAATGGCTGACGGAAAAGGGCCAACGCTATGGGGGGGTCAACTCTCCCTGGGTGTTGTCCGGCATGCGCTATGACAGGGATTTTGTCAAATATTTGCAGGAAAAAGGCTGGAACGCCGAGCGTTTTTTTTATCTCCTGGACCATATCAACATGGGTCTGTTGACCAGCCAGGCTGAGGCCAGACACGATGCCATGCGGGCCCGCCTGGATCAGCAGAAGGAAAAAATGCAGACCCAGATGGCGGACAGTCAGAAAAAATGGCAGGAGCAGATGCGGGAGCAGACCCGCTCCTCTCTGGAAACGGCCCAGTCCCAGTGGAGTGCCCAGCGGGCGCGGATTGCCAACGATCCCCGGATAGCGCCGCCAGACAAACAGCGCATACTGGCGCAGATGGATCGTGCCCAGCCCTCGCTCCAAAACGCCTCCGCCACCCCGGAAGAGCGACAGGCGCAGATGCAGACACAGCGGCAGGCTTGGTTGACGGAACAAAAACAGCAAATTGCCAACAATCCCACCATTCCTCCCCCGCAAAAACAGGAGATGATCGCCCAGTTGGATCGTGCCATGGCGGCAAACGCACCCCAGGCCCCACAACCCGCCACCCCCGCCGACCCCCAGGCCCAGCAAAAGCAGTGGCTGGAGGCCCGCATGGCAGAGTTGCGCAACAACACCTGGCTCCATCCTGCGCAAAAACAGCAGCAGTTGAACCAGTTGCAGCAAATGCTGGATGCCTTGCACTCCGCCCCGCCCCAGAACCAGGATTCCCAGGGATTGATTCCCGCCCAGGAAAACACCCTGATCAAAAACAACCGGCAAAAATTGACGGAGATGTTTTTCCCGGAAATGTAGAGGGTCTACGCAGTATTGTGGGTCCAGGGGGGGCACCCCCCTGGCGGGTCCAGGGCGAAGCCCCGATGGGCGGCGCATCCTCCCTGCAGGGGCTCTGCCCCTGCACCCCGCCAGGGGAGATAATCTCCCCTGGACCCCATGGTACTTTTCAAACGAAAAAATCAGGCAATGCTTACTTTTCTCCGGCCAAAAAAGCCAGTAACGTCTCTTGGATGGGTTGGAATATTTTTTTGAGACCCGCCAACTCCTGCTCCGCCTCCGCCCAATTTTTTTCCCGTATCGCCTCATACAGGGTACGGGTGCTTTTTTGCAAAACGGGAAAGATGGTGTTGGCCATGCTGCCTTTGACGACATGGGCGGTGGCTCTGGCCGATTCATAGCTTCCATTGTGCAGATCCCTCTGCATGGTGTTGAGCAGCTCCAGAAATTGCACGGACAGCAGCTCAGCCACTTCCCGGAAATCCTCTTCCTGCAGACCGATGGAGCCCATGGCCTTCAGGAGAACCTCCATATCGATCCGCTCGACGGTCGTCGTCCCGGTGGCGGGCGCTGCGACATTCTGGGGAGATGGGGCGGAGGATGCAGAAACCAGCAAACCCAGTTGCTGAAATCTATCCCGCAGATCTTTGATGCTCACCGGTTTGGAAAGAAAGCCATCCATGCCACAGGCCTGGATGTTGTCCCTCGCTTGCGGGGTGATGTCGGCGGTGAAGGCGACGATGAAAACCCCCCGTTTGCCCGTACTCCCCACCCCCCGTGTCTCCTCCAAGGCATGGATGGCTCGCGTGGCCGCAAAACCATCCATCACCGGCATCTGGCAATCCATCAAAATCAGCTCGAAGTGCCTCTTCTGGAACAGTTCAACGGCCTCCTGTCCGTTCAGCGCGGTGCTGAGTTGCTCTGCACGGTAGCCCAGATTGACCAGCATGCCCCGTGTCACCACCAGATTGGCCGGTTGATCATCGACGATCAAGACAGAACCCATGCCCTGCAGCTTTTCCGCTGCCTGGGCAAACCCCGGTGTTTGCTCCTGGGCGAGCAGGTCGACATGATGGCTGCCTTTGTGGGTGATGAGCCACTCAACGGCAGAGAGCAAACGCTCTGCATTGAGAGGTTTTTTGAGACAGATGGCGGTGCCGGGCAACTCGGTCGCTTGATCCCAGCCCTGATCCAGCAGATCGGTCAACAGGATAAAATTCAGCCGGGTATGGCAATCCAGCAACTGCCGCATCTCCCGCCGATAGAGCACACCCGGCTTGCGATTGCACAGAACCAATTGGTAGGGGTGGCCCATCTCATCGGCCTGCTTCAAAATGATGGTGGCATGTTCCACCTCGGCGACATGGTCCAAACGGGCCCCCTGGGGGCACAAGGTCTCTTCCACCAGGGTGCGCAACAGCCCATCATGGGCAACCGCCAACACCCGCATCCCCTTGAAGGTTTGCGCTTTGACCGGAGAGCGGTGCTGGTGCTGCTGCTTGTCCAACTGTACGGTAAAATAAAACACCGCGCCGGACGAAGCACCGCTCTCCACATCGATTTCACCGTGCATCCGTTGGACCAGATGTTTGCAGATGGAAAGCCCCAGACCCGTGCCCTCGTGGCGACGGGTGGAGGAGGAGTCTGCCTGGGTAAAACGGTGGAAAATTTTTTCCCGATCCTCGGCGGCAACGCCCGCACCGGAATCCCGCACCTCAAAATAGAGCTCAATCTGCTCTGCAGTGCTGTCAACGGGCCCGCCATGCAACTCCACGGTGCCCCCCTCCGGGGTAAATTTGATGGCATTGCCCAGCAGATTGACAAAAATTTGCCGGAGGCGCGTGGGATCGCCCCGGACAGCCGCGCACTCTACATCTGGAAAAAAGGCTGTCAGTTCAATCTCTTTTGCATGTGCCAGCGGGGCCACGGTCATGGCGGACTCATACACCAGCCGGCGCAGATCAAAATCCACCCTATCCAGGGTAAATTGATCGGCCTCCATCTTGGAAAAATCGAGCACATTGTTGATCAAGGTCAGCAGTGTACTGCCCGCGCCATGGGCGAGTTCCACCCGTTCCCGGTCCGGCAGGCTGATTTCGGCACTCCGCAACAACTCCAACATGCCCAGGATCACGTTCATGGGGGTGCGAATTTCATGGCTCATGGTGGCCAGAAAGGTGCTTTTGGCCTGACTGGCGGCCAGGGCCTGGTCCCGGGCGATGGCCAAATCTGCCGTCCGCTCCCGCACCTGTGCCTCCAGAGAGGCGGCCAAACTTTTCAGTGCCAGATAGGAGGCGTTCAAATCGTTCAACAGACGCTGGAAGGTGGTCGCCAGCTCCCCCACCTCGTCCCCCCCGTGGGTGTCGGGGGGCAACAGGATGAGCATGGACTCCTCGCCGGTGGCCATGCGTTGGATGGTACGGGTCAGACGATGGATAGGGAGCATCACCCACCGGGTGGTCAGAAAGACCAGAAGGCCCACCACCAGGATGGCGACCAGGAGCCGCACCACCCCGCCCGGATCCGGTTGGGTGGTTGCCCCCAGCGCAACACCCAACAGGGTACAGAGCAGCGCCAGCAGGCCCAGCTTGGCAGAGAGGGAGAGAGAGAGTTTCATCGGGGAGAGGTAACCCATGCGTTCGGTGCAAGTTTGTGACACAATACACGCCTGTCGCCCAACTTGACAGAGCATTTTTTGATCTCCAGTAAAAATTGGGGAAAGGTAGCCCATGGCACTGATCGGCATGCAGGATGTATCCATCCGTTTTGGTGGGCCATCCATACTAGAAAATATTGATTTTTTTATTGAACCAGGGGAACGTGTCTGTCTGGTGGGACGCAACGGCAGCGGCAAAACCACCCTGATGAAAGTGTTGGCAGGGGAACTGGAACCGGACAGCGGTGTCGTGGTGCGGCAGCGGGGATTGCGGGTGGCGCGTCTGGAACAGGAGGTGCCGGAGGGTCTGTCCGGCACCGTTCTGGCGGTGGTGGCCGGCGGGCTGGAGGGGGGGGTGAGCCATTTTTTGACCGCCTACCAGCAGGCCAGCCTGCAGGTGGCGCAAGGCGGGGAGAGCGAAGCCCTGCAGGCGTTGACGGAGGCCCATGAGGCCCTGGACCGTTTGCAGGGCTGGGGGGAACAGCAACGGGTGATGGAGATCCTTTCCCAGATGGGCTTGCCCGCCGACGTGCCCTTTGCCACGCTCTCCGGCGGGTTGAAACGGCGCGTGCTGTTGGCCCGTGCCCTGGTGACGGATCCGGAGCTGCTGCTGCTGGATGAACCCACCAACCATCTGGATCTGGATGCCATTCAGTGGCTGGAAACCTTCCTGAATGCCGGCAATGGCGGGCGATCCTACCAGGGTACGCTCTTTTTTGTCTCCCACGATCGCCTCTTTCTGGACCGTCTGGCCACGCGCATTCTGGAACTGGACCGGGGCCGTTTGACCGATTGGCCGGGTGATTATGCCGCCTATCGACGGCGCAAAGAGAGCATGCTGGAGGTGGAAACGGCCCAGCAGGCCCTGTTTGACAAAAAACTGGCCATAGAGGAGGGATGGATTCGCCAGGGCATTCAGGCCCGGCGCACCCGCAACGAGGGCCGGGTGCGGGCACTGGAGCGGTTGCGCCGGGAACGCCGGGCCCGGCGCGAGCAGACCGGCACGGTGCGACTGCAGTTGTCCAGTGGTGCGGTGTCCGGCAAGGTGGTGGTCGAGGCCAAGGCGGTCTGCTATGCCTATGAGGGGTTGCCGATCATTGACACCTTTTCCACCTGCATTCAACGAGGCGACAAGGTGGGGATCATCGGGGCCAACGGGGTGGGCAAAAGCACCCTGTTGCGTCTGCTGCTGGGAGAGTTGAGCCCCGACCAGGGTAGCGTCCGCCTGGGCACCCGCCTGGAGGTGGCCTATTTTGACCAATTGCGCACCCAGTTGGATGCGGACAAAACCGTGATCGCCAGCGTCGGCGAAGGTCGGCAGGAGATTGTTTTCAACGGCAAGACTCGGCATATCATCAGCTATTTGCAAGATTTTCTCTTTACCCCGGAGCGTGCCCGCTCCCCGGTCAGTGTCCTGTCGGGCGGGGAGCGCAACCGCCTGCTATTGGCCCGCCTGTTTTTGCGGCCTGCCAATGTTTTGGTCATGGATGAGCCAACCAACGATCTCGATGTGGAGACCCTGGAGCTGCTGGAATCCCTGCTGGTGGACTATACGGGCACCGTGTTGCTGGTCAGCCATGATCGCACCTTCCTGAACAATGTGGTCACCTCTACCCTGGTGTTTGAACAGAACGGGCGGATTGTCGAATATGTGGGGGGGTATGACGATTGGTTGGCACAGCGCCCCCCCCCACCATCCCCCCCACCGGTGCAGGAGGGCGGCCCCAGGGTGCCTCCCGCCCCTGGCAAGGGCGAGGGGCGGCTCCGGGAGCGCAAAAAACGGTTGAGTTTCAAGGAACGGCAGGAGTTGGCGGCGTTGCCTGGGCAGATTGAAGCCTGGGAACAGGAGCAGGCACAGTTGCAGGGTATTCTGGCCGACCCGACCTTCTACCGCCGTGGACAGGAGGCCCTGTTGGCCAACACGGCCCGTCTGCACCATCTGGAGCAGAGCCTGACACAGGCCTATGAACGCTGGCAATCTCTGGAAGAGTTGGCCACAGAAGGAGGCGAATGAACGGTCAAACCCCCATGGATGCCGCTGATGAAAAAACGCCATACCAGCATTTGACCCCGGATACCATCCTGGATGCGGTGGAGAGGGTGGGGTATCGCTGCACAGGCAGCCTCGCGGCCCTCAACAGTTATGAAAACCGCGTCTACCAAATAGGCGTTGAGGATGGCCCTCCCCTGGTGGCCAAATTTTATCGGGCCGG
>JADGCE010000032.1:9092-20617 GCA_015229095.1 Magnetococcales bacterium
CGTCCCTTTCGCCATCGCCTGCAGTTGAACGTGGAAAACTGGGGAGATCTCTCGGTCCGCCATTTGCTGGCCAGCGGTTTGCTGCCCACGCAGTGGCAAACCTCCTATCGCAACGTGACGACGGAACTGCTGCAAACCATTCGCCAGGCCTTTCGGGAGGCGGGTCGTTTGCGCAGCATGCGTTTGCATGGGGATTGCCATCCGGGCAACATGCTGTGGACCCAAACCGGGCCCTTTTTTGTGGATTTTGATGATACCTGCATGGGCATTGCCCTGCAGGATCTCTGGATGTGCCTGTCGGGGGATCGGCAGGAGCAGGAGCTGCAACTCTCCCATCTTCTCAAGGGTTATCAACTGTTTTTTGATTTCAATCGTCGGGAGATCCCGTTGATTGAATCTTTGCGCACCCTGCGCATGCTGCATCATGCGGCCTGGATTGCCCAGCGTTGGGCGGACCCGGCTTTTCCCAGGGCCTTTCCCTGGTTCAACGGACCGCGCTACTGGGAAGAGCATATCCGCTCCCTTCAGGAGCAGGTGGAGCGGCTTGCCGAACCCTCATTGGCCGTGCAGGTGACGCCTGCGTGACAAACATATCCATACTATCACAGGGGGTATTATGGCTTTACGTCGCCTGATGCGTCCTGTACAATCGCGGGAGTATGTTGGAACACAAACGGTACTGCACTGCTCTAACGGAGGGATAGGCGATGGGTATCACGCGTTTTTTCAATGATCTGAAAGTGGGGGCCAAGATCGGTGTCGGGTTTGGGTTGGTGGGCATGCTGTTCCTGGGGGTGATCGCCCTTTACCAGACCACATTGACCAATACCCTGAGCACCTTCCAGGAAAATGTCCTGGAAAAAGGAGAGGCGGAAAAATCCCGTGCAACGACTCTGGGTGTTTGGATGCTGGAGGCCCGGAGGGGAGAAAAAGATTTTTTAATCCGAAAAGATCCAAAGTATGTGGAGGCCGTCAAGAAAAGCATCGCCTCCCTGCAACAGACGACCGACCTTATGCTCAAGGCGGCCCAGGAAAACAAGGATGAATCCAGTGCCCGTCTGGACAGCGAGATCAAAAAACTGGCGGAAGCCTATCTGACCGCTTTCCTGGCGGTGGCCAAAAATGAGACGGAGAAGGGGCTGGACCAAAATTCCGGACTGCAGGGAGCCTTCCGGGAGGCTGCCCACGCGCTGGAAAAACAGATCAAACATTATGATACGGAGGAGCTGTTTGTTGCCCTCCTGCAAATGCGGCGGGCAGAGAAGGATTTTCAACTCAGAAAAGAGGCCAAATATCTTCTTCTGCTGGATAAGTGGGTCAAAACATTCGATGCCGGTATCGCTGCTTCCTCCCTGCCGGAAACCACCAGGAAGGCACTTTCCGAAAAGTCGCATCATTATTGGGTAGAGATGAAGGCCTTTGCCCAGCAAACCGCAAGCGGGGTGGAAAACCCGACCGGCTCATTCCGCGATATCGCCCGGGAGATGGAAGCCATCCTGGCAGAACGGTATGTGCCAGGGATGGCCGCTCTCTATCTGGGCATCCGCAAGGATGAAAAAGATTATCTGCTGCGCGGCGATGAAAAATATGTGGCCGCCGTGACGAAAAAGCTGGACAGCATGGGGAAAGAGGTGAGTGAAGCCGGCCTTGAGGATGGGGACAAGAAGATTTTTCAGGAGGCCGCGCAGCGGTATCAGCAGGCCTTTTTGGCCCTGGTGGCCAAGGACAAGGAGATCATGGAGCTCATGGAAAAGATGCGGGCAGCGGCGCATGCCATCGAGCCCATCGTCGAAACCCTGCTCAAGGAGGCCAGCGAGGATATGGCCAGTGCGGCCAGTGCGGCCAATGCCACCGCCCACCGCAACTCTACCATGGCCCTGGGGGTCAGTGGCGGAATTTTTCTGCTGGGTATCCTGTTTGCCTGGATCATTGGTCGGGCCATCGCTGTTCCCGTGCGCAGCCTCCAAAAGACCTTTGAGACCTTTGCCAGCGGCGACTTGACCGTCACCTTTGACGTTCAACAGACCGACGAAATCGGCACCATGGCCGCCGCTCTGGGCCGCTGCTCAAACAGGCTGCGGGATGTCATGAGTCAGGTCAAAGGCTCTTCCCTCGAGGTGGCCCATGGCAGTCAGCAGCTCTCCGATGCGGCCCAGATGTTGGCGCAATCCGCCACCCAGCAGGCGGCCGGCATTGAAGAGACCTCATCCGCCATGGAGCAGATGACCTCCAGCATTCAGCAAAACAGCGACAATGCCGGCACGACAGAAAAAATTGCCCGCCAGGCCGCCAAGGATGCGGTGGAGACCGGAGCCGCCGTCTCCCAGGCGATGACAGCCATGCAGGAAATTGCCAAAAAGATTTCCATTATCGAGGAAATTGCCCGGCAAACCAATCTGTTGGCCCTCAATGCGGCCATCGAGGCCGCCCGGGCCGGAGAGCATGGCAAGGGGTTTGCCGTGGTGGCGGCCGAGGTGCGCAAACTGGCCGAGAGGAGCCAATCGGCGGCCGGTGAAATCGGTACACTCTCCGCTTCCAGCATGGTGGTGGCCGAGCAGGCCAGCCGTATGCTGTCCAAACTGCTCCCGGATATTCAAAAAACCGCCGAGCTGGTCCAGGAAATTTCCGCCTCCAGCCAGGAGCAAAACCAGGGCGCCGGGCAGATCAACCAGGCCATCCAGCAGATGGACCAAACCATCCAGCGCAATGCCGGCACCTCCGAAGAGATGGCCGCCACCTCCGAGGAGCTTTCCGCACAGAGCGAAACCCTGCAAAGTGCCGTGGCGTTTTTCAAAACCGGGTCAGAGCACCAGTCGCACGCTGCGATCGTCCACCGACCGACCGACCGTGCCGTGGCCATCCTGCCGGCCCGCAAGGGAAAATCCATCCCATCCATCAAACAGGGGAAAAAAAAGTTGCTCTCGTCACGCAGCGTGTGACACAGGGCAAAAGGGCGGAACTGCAAAACCAGGTCGTCGACTGTGATCCCTCGATCTCCGCTTCAAGGGGGGGAGTCGGCTTGCGCCGCTGACAGCAGCTCTTTCAAGGCGGCGCGGGTGCTGATCCCGACCTGTTTTTGCAGTCTGACCCCCTTCCGATAGACCATCACGGTCGGAATACTGAAGATGGCATACTCTTCGGCCAGGCCGGCGTGCTTGCGGGCATCCACGACCACCACCTCCACCTGTCGGCGGTAGGTTTCCGCAAACCAGGGCAGATGCTGGCGCAGTACCGTGCAGAGCGGACAGTTGTCTCCGGAAAAAATCAGAAAAATCAATATATCTGCTGCCGCAGCGGCCAGCTTTTTTTGCAGCGCCTCTCCGGGGGAGGGGCGCGACCGGGCATATTCCGGGTTTGGTGTGTGCTGCACCAGGCGGTGGATAATCTTCTGGAAAGTGGCGGGTGGTGTCGAGCGATCGGTCAAGGCCGACAATATCTTGACCATGGTGTCGCTTTTATGTTCCGGATCTTCATAGGGATGTTCATGGAGCAGGCGGGAGATGGCCGTCAGATAAGCGGTCATCCCCCCTTTCAGGACTTGTACCGGATGATTGCCGGAAAATTGGCCCAGCAGGGCCGTACTTTCATGGCCTTTGCTGCAATAGAGCAGCAGGGAGCGGTTGGTCAGTTGTGGCGCAAACCGGTTTTCAAAGGCCTCGGTCCGGGCCTTGACATCCGGCAGATAAAAGCGGTGGGAACCTGGAATGGAGGGGTCACGGGCGCTCCCGCCGCGCAGATCGATCAGGATGGGGGCGGTTGGGTTGTCCAAAAATGCGTCGATGGTGAGCTGGCGTTTGTTGTGTGCGGCATACATGGCGGGCAATCCGTTGTGATCCAGTGTTTTCAATCCTCTTTTCTCTGTTCTGCCATCGTCTTGGCATACTTTATAAAACTGTTGAAACAGCCGATGCTGATGTGTACCAAACCGGGAATGCCATCCAGAAACCCCCGCCGCAACAGATAAAATTTAATAAACCGCAGCAGAGGGCTCATCAATAATTGCCTGACACCGACACGCTGGCCACTGGCCAGCAGTTGCTGGGCCTGCAGGGTGGTATAGCGGTTTTGTTTGGCCAGATAGTCGGCCAGGGAGGCGGCGGATTCATGCAAAATATCCCCCTGCAACCGGCCCACGGGCCCCGAACTCTCCACCCGCTCGTGGATGGGATCGTTGCTCCAGCGACCATGGGCCCGATGAAACAGGCGCAGGGAGAGATCGGGATAACCCTCTCCATGCCGCAACCAGCGTCCCATGAAACGGTTGCAACGGGGCATGGTGTAGGCGTAAAACGGCGGAGCCTCCAGCGCTTGCAGTATCTGCAGGCGCAAGGGTTCACTGACCCGTTCGTCGGCATCCAGGCAGAGCACCCAATCATGGGCGGCCCGCCGCACGGCCAGTTGTTTTTGCGGACCATAGCCCAACCAGGGCTGGGTGATAATTTTTGCACCGGCTGTCCGGGCGATCTCCACCGTGGCATCCCGACTGCCCGCATCCACCACCAGGATTTCATCGGCAAAGGCCACACTGGCCAGACAGGCCGGCAACACCGCCGCCGCATCCTGGGTGATAATGACTGCTGACAGGGAAAGACGGGCCACGTTTTACACTCCCCACAAAAACTCTGCAACCCTATTTTTTACAACCGCTGCAACAACGACCAGACCCGCTCCGGGTCGAGGTGTGCATAACAGGGGGGCGGCTCCCCCAAAGGACATATTTTTTTCAGACAGGGCATCTCCGGGCACGCGCCCTGCAGCCACTGTTGTTCTGGGGCCATGGTCCCGGTGCGCTGCGGGTTGGTGGGACCGTAGAGACCCACCACCGGCACCCCCAGGGCGGCTGCCAAATGAGCCGGCCCGCTGTCCACCGCCACCACCCCCCTGGCCGAGGCCAGCAACAGGGCCAGTTGGGTCAAATTGCCCTTCGGGGCGACACGGAGCCGGTCCGGTGCCACCTGGGCAATGCGCCGGGCCCGCTCCTCCTCCTGCACCGTACCCCAGGGCAACAGCACCGGGCCATGGGGGGCGACCAGGCGGGCCAGCTCCCGCCAGTGCTGCTCTGGCCACTGCTTGCTGGGCCAGGTGGTGCCCTGTATAAAGATCCACGCCTCCCCCCGCTGCCGAGGAAAGCGCTGGGCCAGCCCATAATCCACCTCGGAGCGGGGCAACGGATATTCCAGGGCCGCTGCCAGCAGTTGGCGCAACCGCACCACGGCATGCTGGTCCGTGGCGATGGGCAAGCCCTTCTGGTACAACCAGGAGGCCCACGGCTCCCGCGCCGACTGCCAGTCAAGGCCGATCCGCCGCCCACGGGCCAGACGGGCCATGCAGGCACTCTTGATCAATCCCTGGGCATCGATCACGGCATGGTACTCTTCCGCCCGCACCTCCCGCCAGAATTGCCCCAGCTCCCCGCTGCGCAGGGCTGACCAGGGGTGCCGACGCCAGCGACGCAACGCCACCGGGATCACCCGCTCCACCGCCGGATGCCAGGAGGCCACCTCCGCAAATGACTCTTCCAACAGCCAATGAAAGCGCAACTCCGGTCGTTGTTGCCGGGCATCGCTCAAGGCGGGCAGCAGGTGGATGAGATCCCCCAGCGAAGAGGTTTTGACCAGCAAAACCCTCTGTTTCATGGGGGTGCCTCCTCCCCGCCGGACAACAGCCGCTCTACCCGCTCCGACAGGGGCGGATGGGGGGCAACGCGCGCCCCGTGCAACAGGGCCGTGGGGGTGGTGGCAGACCAGAGAGCACCATCCGGTCGGCTGCGCCAGCGGGCATGCAGCCAGTTGTACTGCTCGGCATAGGTGTGGATCCAGGCCTCAAAACGGTGATGGATCTGGGTGGTCATGGCCACATCGTCTGGATAGTCTGCGGCCATCAAGGCAGGGGCACACCGCACAAACAGCCGCCCGGGAGCAGCGCGCAGACACACCATGGGCACCACCGGTGCCTGAAAGTGGCGGGCCAGGCGGGCGGCTCCGGGGGGGGATTGGGCCGGAATACCGAGAAACGGTGCGACGATGCCCTGCCGTCTCTGGTTGATATCGGTCATCAAAACCAGCAGGTGGCCCGCCCGCAACGCCGCCGCCATTTTGCGCGGCTCATCCCGCCGAATCCACTGTACGCCATAGGCGGCACGCACCGCCATGAACTCCCGCTCGCTCAGGGGATTGTTGGCATGGCGATAGACCACATGGATGGGATAACCCAGGGCGGCAAAACGGCGCAAACCCAGCTCCCAGGAGCCCAGGTGGATGCTGCAGACGATGACGCCCCGACCCAGGGCAAAGGCCTCCGCCAGAGATGGGCACCCCCCATCGGCGGCCTCCTCCTGCCAGTGGACGGGATCCTGACGCAGGCCATCCAGATGGCTGCACAGCATGTTTTCAAAGGCCAGTGCCGCCAGACGCTGCCGCTGCCAGGGGGTGATATGGGGGCCATAGACCCAGTGCAAATTGGTGTTGGCCCAGGCCCACTCGGAGCGCAGCAGGTGCCGCAACGGCCCCGCCAGGCGATGGGCGCGGGCATAGGCGTCTGCCAGATCTCCCCCTTGCAGCCAACGCATCCCCCCCCGCAGCAACAGCCACTCCAAACGGTGGCGGGCTGCCCGCAGGAGCCTCATGCCAGCCCCTCTGCCGCCATCTGCTCCAGCACCATGGCCACGCTGATATCGGTCAAACAGCGGAGATGCTTTTCCGGGCAGGTGCGGCGGAAACAGGGGGCACAGGGCAACCCCAGGCTCACCACCCGGCACCGCCCACCCAGGGGTGGGGTATGCCGGGGGTCGGAGGAACCAAACAGGGCGATCACGAACCGATCCAACGCCGCTGCCACATGCATCAAGCCGGAATCATTGCTCACCACGCAACGCGCCAGAGAGAGAATATCCACCGCCTCGTTCAGGGTGGTGCGCCCGGCCAGGTTGAAACAGTTTTGGCCGGAGGCGGCGACAATCTGCTCCCCCAGCTCTTGCTCTTTGGCGGAACCGCACACCACCACACACCAGCCCCGTGGGGTCAGGGTGGCCGCCAGTTGGGCAAACCGTTCGGGGGGCCAGCGTTTGGCCGGGCCATATTCCGCCCCCGGGCAGAGGAGCAGCAGGGGTCGATCCCCGGGTTGCCCCGCGCCCAGACAGCGTGTCAGAGTGGCCTGGGCCTGGAGAGGGTCGCTGCCCAGGCGGGGGAGGGGCAGAAGAGCGGGCAACGGCTCCTGGGGTTCCAGGGCCAGGGCCACAAAACGATCCACGGTGCGGGGCAGGGCCCGTTTGTCCAGGGGGCGCATATCGTTGATCAAGCCCCAGCGCAGCTCTCCCAGGAAACCCGTGCGCCGGGGGATAGAGGCATGCCAGGGCAGCAGGGCAGATTTGAAGCTGTTGGGCAGAACAATGGCCTGCCCATAACGACCCCGCAGTTGCCGCCCAAGGCGCAGGCGACTGCCCAGGCCCAGTTGGCCATGTCCCACCGCCAGGCACCAGGCCTGCCGCACCTCCGGCATGCGCTGCAGCAGGGGTTGACTCCAACCGGGGGCCACCACATCGATGGCCCGCTCCGGTTGGCGTTGCTTCAGGCGTTGCAGGAGGGGATGCACCATCACCATATCCCCCACCCAGGAGGGGGCGATGAGCAGAAGATCGTCAGGATGTGGCACCGCCGCCCTCGGCTTCCAGGAAGGTATCAATGCCCGCTTCCAGGGTGGTAAAAGGTTGGGAAAAGCCCGCCCGCCGCAACCGAGTGACGTTGGCTTCGGTAAAGTTTTGATATTTTTTGGCCAGCTCCTCCGGCATGGGTTTGTAGCGCAACTCCCCCCGTCCCAGTCGTCGGATGAGATGGTGGGCAATATCGTTGAAGCTGCGGCTCTGACCGCTCCCCACATTGCAAACGCCCCGCAGGTTTTGTTGCCGGGCCAGAAAAAGGTTGACCCGTACCACATCGGCGACGCAGATAAAATCCCGTCGCTGCTCCCCATGGCCATAGCCCCCCGATCCCTCAAACAGGTGGGCCACGCCGCTGTTCTGGAGTTGCTGATGGAGCTGATAGACCATGGAGGCCATGCGCCCCTTGTGCTGCTCCCGTGGGCCGTACACGTTGAAATAGCGCAATCCCACCACCGTGCTCCGCAGGCGTGGCCGCAACTGCTCCACATAACGGTCAAACAGCAGTTTGGAATAGCCGTAGACATTCAGGGGTTTTTCATGGTTGGGATCTTCAACAAACTGGGTGCTCGCCCCATAGACGGCTGCGCTGGAGGCATAGAGAAAGGGGGTGGAGCGGTCGAGGGCAAAATGGAGCAACTCTTTGGAATAGGTAAAATTATTGTCCATCATATAGCGGCCATCATATTCCATGGTGTCTGAACAGGCTCCCTGGTGAAAGATGGCCTGGGGCACGAGATGTTTGAAAGTGCCTTTGTGCAGATGGGCACGAAATTCCGTCTTGTCCATGAAATCCGTGATCGAAAGATCCCGTATATTCAAAAATTTATCTCCCCTGGTCAGGTTGTCCACCACCAGGATCTCGGTGATACCCTGCTGATTGAGTCCGGCAACAATGTTGGCTCCGATAAAACCGGCACCCCCGGTGACGATATACATGGCAACTCTCCCGTTTGGTCAGTCGTTTTTAATCTGTGCCAGGATACGGCTGGAACTGCGCCCCTCCACCAGGGGCACCAGGGCCACCTCTCCCCCCCAGGATTTGACCTCTTCTCCACCGACCACCTGATTTTCGCGGTAATCCGCCCCCTTGGCCAGGACATCCGGTCGCAGGGCGCGAATCAGCTGCAAGGGTGTCTCGGTATCGAACAGCACGATCAAATCCACCGCCTCCATGGCGGCTAAAACCCGTGCCCGATCCCCCTCATGGATGACCGGGCGCGTGGGCCCCTTCAACAGGCGCACGGAACGATCGGTATTCAGCCCCACCACCAACCGTTTGCCCAACTGGCGCGCCTTTTCCAGATAGGTGACATGGCCGGCATGCAGCAGATCAAAGCAGCCGTTGGTAAAGACGATCCGCTCCCCCTGGCGTCGCCAGTGACGGACCCGCTCCTGGGCCGTTGCCAGGGAGGTGATTTTATCGGATTGCTGCCAGACCTCTTCGCTGGAGAGGGCCGCCAGCAGTTCGGCGCGGCTGATGGGGGTGGTGCCCAGTTTGGCCACCACCACACCCGCCGCCAGATTGGCCAGGTGCAGGGCATCCATGGGGGTCAGATGGTCCGCCAGAGCCGCCGCCAGGAGGCTGATCACCGTATCTCCGGCCCCGGAAACATCAAACACTTCACGGGCCATGGCCGGAATGCGGCGGGCTGTCTGGTTGGCCTCCAGGAGGGCGATACCCTGTTCGCTCAGGGTGACAGCCAGCAGATCAATGGCCAGACTCTCCCGCAACCGCTCCCCGGCGGCCAGCAACCGGTTGAGATCCCCGCTGGCGATCCGTTGTCGCTCCTGGGTGGCGACCGCTTCCGTCAACTCCCGCCGGTTGGGGGTGACGGCGGTGGCTCCCCGATATTTTCGGTAATCCATCCCTTTGGGATCCACCAGGACGGGGATGCGGGCGGCCCGCGCCGCCTGGATCAGGGTTTGGCAAAGCCCTTCGCTGAGGAGTCCTTTGCCATAGTCGGAGAGCAGCAGGCCATGGGGTTGCGGCTCTCGCAGCAACTGCTGGAGGGCGGCGTGCTGGCACTCGGCCAGGAGAGGCTCTTCCAGGGGGAGGGACTCTTCCCGATCCAGGCGCAACATTTGCTGATGGCCGCCGATGATGCGGGTTTTGCTGATGGTGGCGCGTTCGGGCAGCTGCCGCACGGCCTGGATATCGACGCCGGCCCGCTCCAGGAGAGCGCACAGCCGTTGACCCTCGCTGTCGCTGCCGACCCAGCCCACTAGGCGGACACGCAGGCCCAGACTGGCCAGATTGAGGGCCACATTGGCGGCTCCGCCACCGCTCTCTGTCTCCTGGAGCAGGCGCACCACCGGCACCGGGGCTTCCGGGGAGATGCGGGAGACCTCGCCCCACAGATAGCGGTCCAGCATCAGGTCTCCCACCACCAGGAGGGTGCGGTTGGCAAAACCGCTCTGAATACTTTCCAAAACTTGGGCACGGTTCTCAAACATGCGCAGGAACCTTCATGGTTTGGCGCTGACCATCGTTCCGGCCACGTTCGGGGGAGGCACCTCCCCCAACCCCCTTCCTTTTCCCTCAATAGTTTTTCACTATCAGGGGTCCAGGGGGATTATCCCCCTGGTGGGGTCCAGGGGCAAAGCCCCTGGTGGGGCAGGGGCGAAGCCCCCGCGACGGACTCTCCAACGATGATCCAGGCTGTTTATTGCCAAAGGAGTTTGACACCCACCAGCAGGAGCAGCAGTCCAAATCCCTTCTTCAGTGACTGCGGGTCGGTGTTGTGGGCCAGTTTGACGCCCAGGGGCGTGCTGGTCAAGGTGCCAATAACAACACCCAGTCCAGCCAGAGGCACGACAAAGCCCAGGGTGTCGGGTGGCAGGGCGGTATTTTCCCAGCCGGACTGGATCATGCCGGTGGTTCCCACCAGGGCCAGGATGGCGCCGATGGCCGATGAGGAGCCGATGGCTTGTAGGATGGTCAGCCCGGAGAGCAGGGTCAGGGCGGGCACCAGCAGGGTGCCGCCGCCGATTCCGAAGAGGGTGCTCAGGGTGCCGATGGCTGCGGCAATCCAGCGGGTATGCACGGATGGTGGTGTTGACGGGGGGTGGGGGATGGCCGGACCGGCTGGCGGGGGATCGGGGCGCAGCAGGCGCAGGGCGATGGCCAATTCAAACAGGCCGAACAGACCGCGCAGGGTTGAGGCATCCAGGATGGCGACCAGTTGTGCTCCCAGCCACGCCCCCAGCAACACGCCGGGGAGATAGCGGCGCACCATGGGCCAATGGACGCTCTGCCGCTGCTGGTGGTGCCATGTGGCGGAGAGGTTGGTAAAAATGATGGTGGCCAGGGAGGTGCCGACCGCCAACTGCATGGAGATGACCGGATTGATGCCATCCTGATGAAACAGGAAGAGCAGGGCCGGGACAATCACGATCCCGCCACCGATACCAAACAGGCCAGCGATGACCCCTGCCACCAGGCCGGTGCCCAGATAGCCGACAAACTGCAGAGAGAGGATGGACATGGGCGATAAAATTCCTTGCGATGCTGCGGAAGAGAGGGTATGGAACACGTGACAAAAGGCGATCACCCCGTATGCAGAACCACAGGAACCATGCCCAAAACCCCCTCCAAAACAGCCGTTGAAATTTTTGATCAAGTCAACAAGGCGCGACAGCTGCTCGATTATTTTAACGAGCGTGCCCTGGATGATCGGGGCGAATTCCAGGATGTGGCGACGGTGCGCTCCCGCCTGAACGCCGTCAAGGCCCATGTGACGCGGGCGATGGAGAAGGCGCAGAGCTTGCGTTAGGAGGGATTTTTGCGCAGGTCGGCCCCACTCACCCTAACCATTCAGGGGTCCAGGGGGATTATCCCCCTGGTGGGGTCCAGGGGCAAAGCCCCTGG
>JADGCE010000033.1:0-18509 GCA_015229095.1 Magnetococcales bacterium
GGGCAGGGCCCCTGGTGGGGTCGGGGGCAGGGCCCCCGTTATGACCACAACAAGGATCACACCCACCGGGGCAACGCCGACATGAGCGCCCCCCTCTTTCTGGTGGCGGTGACCGGCTCCCTGGGCTGTGGCAAAAGCCGGGTCAGCCACTGGCTGGCGGCCCAGGGTGCCCACCTGCTGGATGCCGACCAGGATGCCCGCGCCGCGCTGCTGCCCGGTTCCCCCGCCTGGCAGGCGGTGGTGGCCCACTTCGGCCCAGAAATCCTGCTCGGCGAGGAGTCCCTCTCCCAACGCCCCATCGACCGGCGTCGCCTGGGGGAGATCGTTTTTCGGGACAGGGCAGCCCGCCAAACCCTGGAGGCGCTCCTCCATCCCCGCATCTACCAGCGGCAAGCCCTGGCCCTGGCCCGCTGGCAGCAGGAGGCCCCCCCCGGGCGGACGGTGCTGGTGGTGGCGGAGATCCCCCTGCTGTTTGAAACCGCCAGCGCAGACCGTTTTGACAGCAGCGTGGCCGTTCTCTGCGGCGCGGCCCAGGCGGACCGCCTGCAAGAGCGCACGGGCATGTCCGCCGCCATACGCCAGGCGGTGATCGCCCAGCAGCTCCCGGAACCGGAAAAAGAGCGTCTTGCCCAGCACCGCATCGACAACAGCGGTCCCTGGGAGGCCACCGAGGCGCAGTTGCGCCCTGTGTGGCAGAGTGTGCAACGGCAGGCGAGCGACCCGGCCCGACTGGCCCGGCTGGCCTGGCCCCACCGTTGGCCGGAGAGCCAAGCCGGCGCAGCCGGGCCTGCCGCCGGATAGATGCAAAAAGATAAAAATTTATGTTTGACTTTTGCGGAGAGCCCGTTTACCCTCGCCAACGGTTGGCATGTACTTCCCGGGGTGGTGTGCTTCTCCCTGCCGCTCCGGTCTGCGGACGTCGCTGTTTACAGTAAAGTTTGTGTGTCGCTTGTCGGCACCACCGGTCATGGCACCGGTCCGGGTGCGCCCATGGGTTGACCCCCATCCCCCAGTCACACAACAACGTCTGATGTCTCGATCCAACGATTATCCAGGGCCGCCCTCTGCGGGTCGGTGTGCCGTGTCGGTTGCCCTGGTCCGGTTTTCTTGCGTCTCCTGCGTCTCTTGTTGAAACTCCGCAGTTTGAACGGGGTTGTCCCCCATCGTGTTGGTTCTTCTGCGTCTTGTGGAAGGCATGGGCCTCTTGCCACCCAGGCAGGTGCCCTGTCGTTCCCTCTTGTCGTCCAACCCATTGAATCGGTCTGATGCCCCATGAACCTGAAAGAGCTGAAATCTGAAAGCGTCTCTGCGTTAACTGCCCTGGCCGTCGAAAAAAAGATCGAAGGTATCAACGGCATGCGCCGCCAGGACTTGATCTATGCCCTCTTGAAGACAGAGATCGCCAACAATGGCCAGATCTATGGCGAAGGGGTGCTGGAGGTGCTTCCCGACGGTTTTGGTTTTTTGCGCGCCCCGGACATGAACTATTTGCCCGGCCCGGACGACATCTATGTCTCCCCCTCGCAGATCCGCCGCTTTGCCCTGCGCACCGGTGATGTGATCGATGGGCAGATCCGGGCCCCCAAAGAAAACGAACGCTATTTCGCCCTGCTGCGGGTGGAAAAAATCAACTTTGACGAGCCCTTCAAAACCCGCGACAAGATTCTTTTTGACAACCTGACCCCCCTCTATCCGGATGAGCGGTTGGTCATGGAGGTGGAAAATTGCCCGGAAGAGGATGCAGGGACACGGGTGATCGATTTGATCTGCCCCATCGGCAAAGGACAGCGGGGGCTGATCGTCGCCCAGCCCCGCACCGGCAAAACCATGTTGATGCAAAGCATTGCCCATGCCATCGCCCACAACCATCCCGAAGTCGTGCTGCAGGTGCTGCTCATCGACGAACGCCCCGAAGAGGTGACGGATATGCAGCGGTCGGTGCGGGGCGAGGTGATCTCCTCCACCTTCGACGAACCGGCCACCCGCCATGTCCAGGTGGCGGAAATGGTCCTGGAAAAGGCCAAACGGCTGGTGGAACACAAACGGGATGTGGTCATCCTTCTGGACTCCATCACCCGCCTGGCCAGGGCCTACAATACCGTTGCCCCTCCTTCCGGCAAGGTGCTCTCCGGCGGTATCGATGCCAATGCCCTGCAACGCCCCAAACGCTTTTTCGGAGCGGCGCGCAATATCGAGGAGGGGGGGTCCCTCACCATCATCGCCACAGCATTGGTCGAGACCGGCTCCCGGATGGATGAGGTCATTTTTGAGGAGTTCAAAGGGACCGGCAACATGGAGCTGCATCTGGACCGCAAACTCGTGGAAAAACGTACCTTTCCCGCTGTGGATATCGCCAAGTCCGGGACGCGCAAAGAGCAGCTTCTGATCGACCGGGATGAACTGAACAAACTTTGGTTGTTGCGGCGGGTGCTGTTGCCCATGGGACCGCAAGATTCCATGGGGTTTCTCCTGGACAAAGTGAAAGCAACAAAGAATAATGCGGAATTTTTCGCCAGTATGAACAACTGACACCTTGGGGAACCATCACCATGAAAGCGGACATCCATCCCAACTATCACGAAGTCACCTACACCTGCTCCGGCTGCAACAGCTCCATCAGCACCCGTTCCACCGGGCGGGATCTGATCGTCGGCGTCTGCTCCTCCTGCCATCCCTTTTACACCGGCAAACACAAACTGGTGGATACTGCGGGCCGGATCGAGCGGTTTCAGCGCAAATATGGCATGGTGGGCAGCAGCGCCCCCAGTTGAGCGGTGGGGTGCTGTTCGGGGTCGGCCTCCCAGGCCAGCAACCACTGTTTGGTCGCCACCCCGCCCGGACCACTATACCCCCCCAACCCCCGCGCCGCCACCACCCGATGGCAGGGCAGCAGCAGCGGCAGAGGATTGCAGGCCAACGCCTGACCCACAGCGCGTGGCCCGCTGCCGAGACGGCGGGCCATCTCGCCATAGGTGAGGGTCTCCCCGGCGGCAATGGTGGCCAGTTGCGCGCCCAGGCGCTGCTGAAACGGGCTGCCGTGCCAGAACAGGGGAAAATCGGGGGGGCGGCAATGGCCGCCGAAATAGTCGCGCAGCCACATTCGCACCCGTACCAGCAGCACCGGGTCGGCAGCGGGTGGGGCCTCCTGCTCCTGGTGCGGGCCCCACAGCAAGCGGGTGACGGCTCCATCGCAGGTATGAATGGCCGCAAAATCGGGGGATACAAGCGGTTGCAGCAAGGCCGGTCGCGGTTGCCGGGTGGCGGCGGCGACCGGCTCAAGGGTCTCACAGAAGGATGGCCTGCCAGCCACCCCCCCCGTGGGTTTTTTTCCATCGCTATGCGTCTTCATCCTGGTTTTCCCCCATGTCTGAGCACAATGCCCCGATCGAAGCCCCCGTCAGCCAGCGCGAACCTTTGATCGCCTGGCTGGAGTCCGGTTGCAAACCCCCTTCCCAATGGCGGGTGGGGACGGAACATGAAAAATTTGGTTTTTACAAACAGAGCCTGCGCCCGCTCCCCTACGAGGGTACGGCGGGTATTCGGGCCGTGCTGGAGGGGATGGCGAGCCATTTCGATTGGACCCTGGTCACCGAGCAGGGGCTGCCCATCGCCCTGAGCAAAGAGGCCCATGGCGAGGAGATCCGGGCCAGCATCACCCTGGAACCGGGTGGCCAGCTGGAGCTGTCGGGCGCCCCCCTGCGCAGCATCCACGACACCCAGGAGGAGATCAACGACCACCTGCAACAGCTCGGCGAGGTATGTGCCAGCATGGAGGTGGCCTTCCTGGGGGTGGGCAGTCAGCCGAAATGGCCCTTTGCCGATATTCCCTGGATGCCCAAAGGACGCTACCGGGAGATGCGCCGCTATCTGCCGACCCGGGGCAACCTCTCCCTGGACATGATGTGCCGAACCGCCACAGTGCAGGCCAATCTGGACTTTGCCAGCGAGGCGGATATGGTGCAAAAATTTCGCCTCGCCATGGCCCTGCAACCCCTGGCCACCGCCCTGTTTGCCAACTCCCCTTTCATGGATGGCCGTCCCAACGGTTTTCTCTCCTATCGGTCGGAAATCTGGCGGCACACGGATCCGGATCGCTGCGGTTGGCTCCCCTTTGTCTTTGAACCGGGGTTTGGCTTTGCCCGCTATGTGGAGTATGCCCTGGACGTGCCGATGCTCTTTTTGTACCGCCATGGCCACTATCACAACGCGGAGGGGGTGCCCTTTCGCGCCTTTCTGGCAGGCCGGTTGCCCTGCCTGCCTGGCCAATATCCCACCCTGGCCGATTGGGAACGCCACCTCTCCACCCTGTTTCCCGATGTGCGCCTGAAACGCTACCTGGAGTTGCGGGGCGCCGATGCCGGCAACTCCGCCACCCTGTGCGCGTTGCCCGCCTTCTGGAAGGGGCTGCTCTACGACAGCGTGGCCCAGGAAACGGCCTGGGGTTTGGTGGCGGAGTGGAGCGCAGCAGAGCGGGCGCAGATCCACCAGCAGGTGCCCCGTCTGGCCCTGAACACCCCCACCCCCCAGGGGACACTGCGCGATCTGGCCCAACAGCTGCTCCCCCTGGCCAAAGAGGGATTGGCCAGACAGGAGCTGCGCAACGAGCGGGGTTGCGACGAGAGCGTCTATTTGAAACATCTCTTCCAGGTGGCAGAGAGCGGCATCACCCCGGCGGAACGGCTGCTGACGGCCTATCATGAGCGTTGGCACGGCTCGGTGGATCCCCTGTTCCGGGAACAGGAGTTTGAGTCGTTTTATGCCGATTGCGAATGAGAGCTTGTGAATAAATCGTCGCGAGCAGGCCATCTGGCAAGGCGCGGGCGAGAGAACGACGAGACATATCAATCGGATAGGCGAGGAGAGAGCGAGCCCGCAACGCCGCCAGATGGTCGCGCAGCAGATTTATTCACAAGCTCTGACTCCTGCTCATTTGCCGGCCTGCTTTTCCAGGGTGGAGAGCCTTTGTTCAAAGTGCTGGTAAAGATCCTGCTTGCTCTCCAGTGCCGAGACCCGCTGCAATAACAGATCGAACTGACTTTGATTTTTCTCCAGTGCGTGGTGAATGGTGCGCAACTGGGTGGAAATCTGCTGCAATGACCCCGCTGTTGACGCCTCACTGGCCGTTTTGCCCTCCGGTTTTTTGTTGGCTGGCGATGCCCCCTGTTCCGGGCGCGGGCTGTGGGAAGCCTGCTGCCATGCAGAGAGATGCGCGTTGCGCGTTTGCAGGGCGCTTTGGGGATCGATGCGGGCCATCTCCGCCGCTGTGGGAAGCTGCAGCATGCCACCCTGTTTCAAGCCGTTCATATTGTTGTCGGTAAACTGTTCGGGATTGCGCTGCCAGATGGCCACCTCCGCCTGAAAGAGCGAGAGAGAGGAGGGGCGCTGGATGCCCTGGGCGATGCGTGTCAAGGTCTCTCCGTAGCGCACGGGGCCATAGCGTTGTTCTCCGCCCTCGTCGACCGCCGGCGCTATTGCCGGGGGTTGGGGGGTGGGCGTCGGCTTTTCTGCCTGTTGTGTGGCTGGCCGGCGCGCTTTGGGGGCGGGCAGGGGCATGTCCTCCGGGGGATTGGCCGCCTCCTGCCCCGCTGCGGGTGGCGACGGTTGGTCGGTGACAGAGGTCTGCGCGCTGTTTTTCTGCGCGCCTTGCACCCGGAAAAAGGGCAGGTAGGTCTGCTGGTTGGAGGCAATGTGGAGGAGGATGACGGGCTCATCCTCCTGGACGGGAGCAGGGCCTTGCAACCAGATGACGGTTTTCTCCCCCTGTTGTTTGAGCTCGGCGCTCATCTGGGCGGCCATGGCCGGGCGGGCGATTTTGACCAGGGCATAATCGCTTGCCGAGCCCATGCGCACCGTGCGGATGCTCTCCTTCTCTTCCAGGAGGAGTTCCGCACTGGCACGAAAGGGTTGGCCGCTGCTGCTGAGAATCTGCAACTCACCCAGGGTGAGGGCAGGGGCGGTGGTCGGCAGGGCGACCAGGAGCAACGCGACCAGGGAAAACAGCGCAGGATAGGGGATCACGGTTGCAGGGACTCGCAAAAGGGTGAACACGCGCGCCGTCACGACGCCGAGCCATCATGCCAGAGCCTCCCCCAAAAAAACAGGGTTAACGTGTGTTGTCTGCCTGGCTCCAGGGTCGCTTTATATCCGGCCTTGCAGGTGGTGATAGGCGGGTCTGCTTTGCAGACGGTTGTCGACCAGGGGCCCTCCCACAGTAAAGTGATAGAGGCTCTGCCACGCTTCCCCCTGCAGCCCCAGCAGTTGGTGAAAGGTGTCATCAAAATAGCAGCCGATGCCGGTGCCCCGGATCCCTTCGGCCTCGGCCTCCAGATAGAGGGTCTGTCCCAGCATGCCGGCCTCCCAGAAGAGCGACCGGTAAGCCCAGGCTCCCTGCTGCGCCAGGGCGGCGGTAAACTCTCCCAGCATGCCCAGGCTGAAGGCTCCATCGGCGGCAATCTCCTGGCGGCAGGAGAGCTGTTGCGCCACCCCGCGCAGATCCCCCTGGGCCAAACGGTAGAGGGGCAGATGGGCGGGGGCCTCCGCCACCCTTTCCCAGGGGAAGGTGGCTTGCAGGGCCCGTTGCAGCAGCGGCAGTGCCTCCTCCCGGCGCGGCAGGGCATAGAGACCGGGGGCCAGATCCGTGACCCGGTGCAGCATCAGCAGCAGATGGATGCGGGGCGTGCCGGGCCGCAGATCCCAGGGGGAGGCGTGGGGGCGGGGCAGGCAGGCATCCAGTATCCGGAAAAAGGCGGCTTTGCCCAGATGAGTGTGGCCATCGTAGCGCTGTGCGCTGCGGCGTTGGCGGATCAGACGGGCGGCAGGCAGGTCGGGATGGCCCGGTTCCAGGGGAGGCAGGGGTGCGGCAAGGCCGTTCTCCGCCGGGGTGTGTCCCTTCCAGGTGGCCTGGGCCACCTGGTCGATCTCCGGCCAGGCATGACGATGCAGGGGGCTGAGGCGGTTGGCCTGGCCCAGCCAGGGGCCGTCGGCCACCTGTGCCGCCAGCGCGGCGACGGAGCAGTCGACGGTGGGGGCCGTTGTCACCGGAGTAGGGGTCGTGCGGATCAACAGGAGCAGATCCGGATGTTCTGCCTCCGGGTCCGCCGGTTCCTGGGTGGCGGTCAGGGCCATCAGGTGGGCCAGGTCGGCATCGGCGGCTTCGGTCACGATCTCGGCCTGCCATCCCAGCGCCGCCGCCGCATAGCGCAGGGCGGCGGCGGCATGGCCCACATCCAGTTGGCAATAGCGATAGGCGCGCAGCCCATATTTCCAGGCCTCCCGCCAGTGAATGGAGCTGAGACCCAGCAAAAAGGTGCCGGGGGCGAACCCCTGCTCCCAGAGCCTCTGCTGCTCGGTCTGGGGGGCCCAGCGTTGTTCCAGCAGATGGTCGCGGCTCAGATAGTGGTAGACCCCGGCCTCCAGGGTGTTGCCCGGCGGGCCCGCTATGCCGGGCACGATCAAATAACCCTCGGTGGGGTGCAGGTTGCCGCTGGAGGGGTTGCAACGCAGGGCCCACCATTCGTCCAGATAGGCCTTCCAGGCCGCCAGACCGAGGGAAAGCTCCAGAAAGGTGGCAATACTTTCCCGTCCCAGGGGGTGGGGCGGGCTCTGGCCAACGCTGTGATAGAGGGCTGCGTGGGGGGTGTGCAGACGATCTCCCCCCAGGGGCAACGCCACCTGCGGGGCGCCGGCAAAGGTGCGGAAGGGGTTCGGCTGGCTCTCCCAATCCATATAACCGGGACCGGGGGCGGAGCGGTGCGGCGTGTGTTTGCTGAGAGTATGATAGGCGTGTACCCCTTGCACGGGGTCACCGGGTGGCGTGGATGATGGCATGTTCGGCTCCCAATGGGGTGGATCAGGTGGACCTGCTGGCCGACCCATCTGATTGGACAGGAGAGTAAAAGTATCATGGGGGCCAGGGGAGATTATCTCCCCTGGCGGGGTGCAGGGGCAGAGCCCCTGCAAGGAGACAGACCTCTGTCGGGGCTTCGCCCCGAACCCCACCAGGGCTCCGCCCTGGACCCGCCAGGGGGATGATCCCCCTGGACCCGCAATGCTTTCCGATGGGTTGACCCACTACGACCTCTCCTCCAGACAGAGCCGCTGCAGGGCGGCAAAAAGTTCGGCCTGCCGGGTATGAAACAGCTCCATGGCCTGCCGGGCCTCTGTCAGGCGCGCCTCCTGGAGGAGCCGCTGCACCCGCAGTGCTGCCCGGTGGGTCTCTCCATGGGCACGGAGCGTATCGGGGGTGGCGGGCAGGGCGCGCAGCAACGGCTCCAGGGGACACCCCTCCCCCTGCACCACCCCCTCCGCCAACGGTTCGCCGCCGTGGAGTTGGCGCAACAACCCCACCACCAACGTGCCATGGGCCGCATACAAGGGGTGCAACGACGCACACTGCGGCACCGCCACCAACCCCGGCGGGCCGGCAGCGTGTGAAGCGGTCGCCCGACCGAGTTGGGCCGCCAGCTGTCCCCAGGCCATCACCTGGAGCAGTGGCCCCAACCATGGGTTGGCCGCCCCCTCCTCTCGCCGGCATTGCGAAAGGGTGGCTGCGGCACGCTGCGCCTTGCCGATGGAGGAGAGGGCCAGGGTGGAGAGGTCAATGATGGCATCATTCTGGTGCGCCACATCCTTGGCAGAGGTCCAGGCCGTTTCGCTGGCAGAGGCAATGCCCTGGGTCAACATCTCCGTCGCGGCGGCGGTGGTGGCCACCTCCTGGGCAGCCTCCCGCAGCTGGCCGGTATGATCGAGGAGCTGCGCGGCGTTGCGGGACAACCCCTGCATGGAGAGCAGCACATCCTGGGTGGCCTCCGTCTGGTCGTTCACCCGTTGATCGATCTCCCGGTTGGCGGCGGAGAGATGGAGGGTCAAACCGGCAAACTGCTTCACCATGGCCAGGGCATCTTCTGTCATGCCCTGCATCTCCCGGATCCGCTCCCCGATCATCTGGGTAGCCCGACTGGTCTGCTGTGCCAACTCCTTCACCTCGTTGGCCACCACCGCGAAACCGGTGCCAAAGGCCCCCGCGCCCGCCGCCTCGATGGCAGCATTCAGGGCCAGAATATTGGTCTGCTCGGCAATATCGTCGATTGCCGCCACCACTTTGCTGATGGCCAGGGCCGACTGGGACAATTTGTGGATGCTATGCTGGACATCCCGGGAGAGTTGATCCGCACGACTCGATTCCTGGGTGGTGCGGGCGGCCAATTGTCGAATGTGTGTGAAAGAGCCGGTCACCTCCTGGACGGCCAGGACGGAGAGCCCAATGGCCTGCTCCATCTCATGCACACAGCCATTCACATCGGTCAAATGGTTGTCAATGGTGCCGACGGCGGTCAGTGTGGTGGCGATGGAGTTGCCCACGTCGGTGGCGCTGCCCGTGATGATCTGCAACCGCTCCCCCAAGGCCAGAAAGGATTCATAGGTATCCTGGGTAAAGCTCGCAACCTGCCCCATGGACTCCTCTATCCGTTGCACAGCCTGGACAATGATCCGGATGGCTTCTGTTTCCTGCTTTCCCCCCTCTGCCGGTGGAGAGCCACCCGGCTCGCCCACCTCCGGCAGCCCCTCCCGGAGAAAAGCGGCGAGCTGGTCGTACAGATGCAGGCGACGGGCCTGCCCGCGCAGGAGATCCTGCAGGCGATGCAGCCCCTGGATAATGGCCGCGCGCTCCTCCTGGGGCCTCTCTTCTCCCTCCGGGCTGAGGGCAGCCACCGCAGCCTGCAGCGCCTGCCAGAGCCGCCGCTGGCGGTATTGCCACCCCAGCAGCCCCAGCAGCGTCAGCAGCAGCACCCCGGAGAGCCCATATCCCCACCGGAGTGTGGTCAACAACGGCGCGGCGGCCAGCAGGGATTCCGCCGATTGCACATGCAACAACAGCCACCCCAGAGTGGGCAACGGGGCATAATAGGCATAGTAGGTCTGCCCCTGATGGGAGAAACTCTCCCATCCCCACGCACCCCGCCGGGCGCGGTCCAGGATGCGGTTGAAGGTCACCTTGTCCATCACCGAGGTGATGGGGGGGGCCGCATCCGACCAGCGGGGCGACTCCCTCTCCACCCCTTCCGGGGGGGCAAAATCCACGTTGCGCTGGCTGTCGGCCACCAGCAGACCGGCATCGGTCACCAGCAGGATGCGCCCCTGGCGGGTCGGGGGCGGCGGTGGTTGGCCCCCTGGAGGGGGTGCTGCACCCTGCACCACCGCCTGCAGGCGGCTCAATGGAATTTCATAAAGGTAGGGGTCGGATTCCCCGGGGCGCACCGACAGGGTATGGGCAAAGACCCAGCTTTTGCTGAGCGGGGAAACGTAGGGGGGCAGCCACCCCTCTTCCTCCGGCTCCCCGCCCCCTCTGTGGGCGGTGTTGCGGGGAAAGCGGCAGTTGCCCAGAATGGGCGCAGGAGCGGAGCGGGCCCCCTGGGCCGGTGGGCGGAGACAGTAGGCGCGAAAGGCCGGCTCCGACAGGGCCAACCGCAGATCCTGGCGGGCCTGGCTGTGCAACGCCTCGATCTGCCCCAGGGGGGCAGGCAACGCCCCTTGCATCCCCTCAACGGCACGGGCCAGCGCCGCCTCCGTCGTGAAGCGGTTGGCCAGCAGGGTCGCACCCGCCCCCACGCCAAGCAACGCGGCCACAAGCAAAAACAACCGATAGGTGCTGCGGTTGAAAGACATCCGACCCCCCGTCGTCTGGTGATAAAACATCTGCATCGATTCGGAGTTGTGTCACCGCCACTGCCGCAGGGCTGCGCAGATGCGCCCCACATGACAGCGACACTGCTGTTCATCCCTGGGGGAGATCCCCTCATTGTGCATGCGGCACAGATCGGTATGATCCCCGGTGCCGTGAGGGACGGAGAGCAGCACCCGGCGCAGGGCCTCTGCCCTCTCCCGGGCAGCCTCCAACTGGGCCAGCAACGCCTGGGAACCCTCTGCCTCGTTCACGCCAACGCCTGCAGCAGGGCTGCGATGATGCGATCCTGCTCGGTGGTGGAGAGAAAGGGATGCATGGGCAACGAGAGCACCTCCCGGGCGGCCTGATTGGCGACCGGAAAGGCCTCTTCCGGATAACCCAGGCTGGCGAACACCCCCTGGCGATGCAGTGGCGCCGGATAGTGGATGGCGGTGGGAATGCCCATCTGGGTCAAATGGCGTTGTACCGCATCCCTCTGTGGGATCCGCACGGTAAACTGGGCGTAGACGCTGAGGCAGTCGGCGGCCACGACCGGCAGTTGCACCCGCCCTTGCAGATGGCTCCGATAATATGCCGCCACCCGCTGGCGGGCGGCGATTTCCGCTTCAAAGTGGGGCAACTTGGCCAGCAAAACCGCAGCCTGCAGGGTATCCAGCCGGCCATTGATGCCCAACAGGGCATGCTGATAACGGGCCACCTGGCCATGTTCACGAATGACGCGCAGCCGTTCCGCCAACTGGGCATCGTCGGTAAAGGCCATCCCCCCATCCCCGTAGCAGCCCAGGGGTTTGGCCGGAAAGAAGGAGGTGGCGCCGGCCTTGCTCAGGGAGCAGGAACGCCGTCCCCGGTAGAGGGCCCCGAAGGATTGACAGCCATCCTCCAGACACAGCAGGCCGTGCCGGTCGGCAATGGCATTGATGGCATCAAAGTCGGCACACTGGCCATAGAGGCTGACCGGCAGGATGGCGCGACTGCGGGGGGTGATGGCGGCCTCCAGACGGTGGACATCCAGATTCAGGGTGTCGGGATCCAGATCCACGAAGACCGGCTTGGCCCCCAGCAAGGCGATCACCTCCGCCGTGGCGATAAAGGTGAAGGGGGTGGTGATGACCTCGTCGCCCGGCCCGATGCCCCAGGCCATCAGCACGGCCAGCAGGCTGTCGGTTCCCGAAGAGAAGCCCACCCCGTGGGCCACGCCGACAAAGCGGGCCAGGGCCTCCTCCAACTGGGCCACCTGGGGTCCGTTGACAAACAGGGCCGAATCCAGCACCTCCTGCATGGCGGTGTCGATGGCGGTTTTATAGGTTTGGTATTGGGTTTGCAGATCGATAAAACGCATCTCTTGGTTCTTTTGTCCTGGTGATGCCAGAGACGCCGCTCTCCGGCGGCTTCCTCTTCCTTCCCTCTGGCTGGTTTATGTCGACGCCCCGAACAGACTCTCGTTTTCCAGCAATTGCTCGATGCTCTCCCGGCGGCGCACCACCGCAAAGCGGTCGCCCCGCACCATCACCTCGGCGACCCGGGGCCGGGTGTTATAGTTGCTGCTCATGACAAAGCCATAGGCGCCGGCAGAACGCACCGCCAGCAGATCCCCCTCCTGGAAGGTGGGCAACAGGCGATCATGGGCGAAAAAGTCACCCGATTCACAGATGGGCCCCACCACATCGGTAGCGCGCTCCTCCCGGCCAAACCGCCGTGCCACGGGCAGGATGGCATGATGGGCGTTGTAGAGCGCCGGACGGAGCAGATCATTCATGCCGGCATCCAGAATCAGGAACCGTTTTTCCTCTCCCTCCTTTGAATATTCCACACGCGCCACCAACACCCCCGCATTGCCGGCGATCACCCGCCCGGGTTCCAGGATCAGGGTGCCCTGTCGCTGGGCAAAGGGGCTGTGGGCCAACTCGGCCAGCAGGGCGCTGGCATAGAGGCGGGGATGGGGGGGCAGGCGGCCCTCCTCATAGGGGATGCCCAGGCCGCCCCCCAGATCCAGATAGCGCAGGGGGATCCCTTCCCGCTCCAGGCTGTTCAGCAGCAGCAAAACCCGCCGCAGGGCATCGACGAAGGGTTCCAGGGCGGTCAACTGGGAACCGATATGGCAATCCAACCCCAACAGCTCCACATGGGGCAGCGTGGCGGCCTCCCGATAGAGGGCGAGGGCCTGGTTGTAGGGGATGCCAAACTTGTTGCGGCGCAGGCCGGTGGAGATGTGGGGATGGGTTTGCGGATCCACGTCGGGGTTGATGCGCAGGGCTACCGGCGCCCGACGACCCAGCAGGCCAGCCAGGGTGTTGAGACGATGCAACTCCCCGACCGACTCGACGTTGAACAGCAAAATGCCATACTCCAAAGCAGACCGTATCTCCTGGCTGGTTTTGCCCACTCCGGAAAAGACAATCCGCTCCGGTGGGCAGCCGACCCGTTGCACGCGGGCCAGTTCGCCGGCGGAGACGATATCGAAGCCCGCCCCTTGCTGCAACAGGGTGTCCAGTACGGCCAGGTTGCTGTTGGCCTTGACCGAATAGCAAATCAGGTGGGGTGCAGCGGCGAAGGCATCCCGGAACACCGCAAAGTGGTGCTGCAGGGTCTGCTCGGAGTAGCAGTAGAAGGGGGTTCCCACGGCCCTGGCGATCTGCTCCAGAGGCACCCGCTCGCAGTAGAGTTGATTGTCCCGATAAACAAAGTGATCCATGCTGATCCCGCGCCCAGTCAGGAGAGTTTTACGCCGCCGTCCACCCCTTCACTCCCCGGTCGTGGGGGAGGGGGGCGCGCCCTGTCCGCTTTTGGCGGCGGGTGGGCCGGGCAGATAGAGCGCACCCTTGTGACCACAGCCTGCCAGCAGCCCGATCAGCGACAACAGCACCAGCCCACGCAGCAGCATGGCAAGACTCCCCGGGGGTAACCCTACAGCCGTTGCACGGCCTTCAGCAAGTGATCGGAGGGATGCAGATGGGACTCGGACATGGGATAGAGCATCTGCTCCTCCTTGACGTTGTGTTGCTGCATCACAAACAGCAGGGTGCCACCCGCCCGCAAAAACTGATCCGCATCGCCGTCGTCGGCGGCCTGGTGCATCTGCCGCATCAAGCCGCGCATCTGCTCATGTTCGGAGCGCATGACCATGGTCGGTCCCTGCCGGATGCCGGTTTTTTCTTCAAAGGCGGGAAACAGTCCGTTCTCTTCCATGCGAAAATGGCGCGCCATGGCCACCACAAACTGGTAGCACAGAGGGGTCATCCGGGCAACATCCCCATCCTGGGCCGCCCCCTCTGCGGCGGCGTACAGGGTGTCGCAGCGGTGATGATCCTGGGTGAAAAAATGGGGGATGTTGTTGTGCCGGGCGGCGGGTTCCTGGCGCACCAGCTCGGCCAGCCACAGCTCCGGGCCCTCTTGCAGAGGATGCCAGAGATAGTGACCCCACCTTTGTTCTTGCAGATCGGCAAGCAGATGCCCCCCGTCGACGGCCCAGGGCGCAGCCAACTGCACCCTCCGGGATGCGCCGACCGGCAGTGCGTCCAGGACAGCGATCAGCGCGGCTGACCGTTGGGCAGGGGGTGTGTCAGTCAGATCCAACGTATCCACAATGCGCATCCTCTGTTGTTCCTGGGGAATAGGGGGGTGTGCAAGGCCGCCGGGGCCCGGAAAGCAGGACGTAACCTAGCACAGTTTTGCCCTCGTCACCAGGAAATCTGTGCAAAACAGCAGAAACGAGCCCATTCTCCAGCAGATCTTCAGGGTGCGCGCCTGGTGGCCCATGGTCATCCATCCCCTTTTTCAACCATCCCACCACCCGGCACGGGGTACTTTTTTTTTGCGACAGGGTTGCATCTGTTGCAGAGTCAGACTATCCTGACATACAATAAAAAATTTCAGGTTCTGTGAAGCCTGGGATGTGCGAACATTTCACTGTCAACGGTTATGGGGTGCGCATGAAACTCGGTATCAATGGCATGGGTCGTATTGGCAAGCTCTCGCTTTGGCACCATTTGGCGAACAAATCGTTCAGCGAGCTGGTGGTCAATGTCGGGCGTCCGGTGGGCAAAAGTTTGGCCGATCTGGCCCACGTGGTGGAACATGACAGCACCTATGGCCGTCTCTCCAACTTTTTGTACGGCTATCACGGCCACGACCGCTCCGCCATCGAATCGATGGACGAAAGCAGCGGTCGGATGGTGATCAACGGCATTCCCGTGCGCTTTTTGCGCAGCCATCGCAATCCACGGGAGATCGGTTGGCGCGACCATGGGGTGCGTCTGGTGGTGGATTGCACCGGTGTCTTTACCGATCCCACCGCCCTGGCCGATGCGAGCGGCGGGTCGTTGCGGGGACACCTGGATGCCGGGGCCGAAAAGGTCTTGCTCTCCGCGCCCTTCAAGATCAAGACCAGCGGTCTCTCCATGCCCGAAGATGCCGTGACGACCGTGCTGGGCATCAACGACGAAATGTATCTGCCCGGTCGGCACAGCCTGATCTCTGCCGCCTCCTGCACCACCACCTGCCTGGCCTACATGATGAAGCCCATGCTGGACCACTTCGGGGCCGATCGCATTCTCTCGGCCTCCATGGTCACGGTGCATGCCAGCACCAGCAGCCAGGTGGTGCTGGATGCCGTGCCCTCCGCCCAGGCCAGCGATTTGCGTAAAAATCGCAGCGTGATGAACAATATGATTCTCACCACCACCGGCGCCGCCAAGGCGTTGCGCTTGGTGTTGCCGGAGATGGCGGATATCGGCATGATGGCAGAGTCCGTGCGGGTGCCCATCTCGGCGGGTTCCCTGATTATTTTGACGCTGAATCTGCAATCGGAGAGCCGGGATGCCCCCATCAACCGCACCGACATCAACCAGGTCTACCAGGAGGCCGCCAACGGGGCCTGCGCCGGCCATCTGGCCTTCAGCGGGGAGCAGAATGTCTCTGCCGACATGATCGGCTTTCCCCTGGCCGCCGCCACCATTGAGGGCACCGAGACCCATACCCGTACCGCCTACACGCGGGTCAACCTGGACCGTATTCCCAATCTGCCCCCGGCCGTACAGGAGGCCCTGGCCTCCCACACCCTGGAGGTGCCCGTCACCCAGGCCGTCGTCTACGGCTGGTATGATAACGAAATGGGCAGTTATGCCAATATGTTGGGCAAACTGACGCTCCACATTGCCGATAAAATCCTATGATGGAAGAGATGACCATGACCGCCACACGACAGGGGCCTCCTGCCCGACTCCGATGGACAACCGTGTTCCTGCTGATGGCAGGGTTGCTGTGGGGCAGCCTGCCCGCCTGGGGCGGTGTCCGCATCGATATCAGCAAGGGGGGGTTGACCCCGTTGCCCATTGCCGTCCCTGCCTTTGTCAACCTGGGGGGGGATGGCCAGGTGGCCACCTCCGGGGTGATGGGCAGCCAGATAGCCGAGGTGGTCACGGCGGATCTGGAACGCTCCGGCCTCTTCCGTCCCATCAGTCGCAGCGCGTTTCTGCAAATGCCGGACAGTCTGTGGAAGAGCGGTCCCCAGTTTCGTGACTGGCGCATCATCGGCGCGGAGGCGGTGGTCACCGGGGCCGCCCGCCAGGAGGGGGATCAGGTGGTCGTCGACTTTTTCCTCTATGACGTGTTCCAGGGGGCGCTGATCGGCAAAGGCAAGCGGTTTACCGCCTCCCAGCGCAATTGGCGGCATGTGGCGCATCGGGTGGCGGATGAGATCTATACCCGTCTGACGGGCGAAACCGGCTATTTCACCTCCCGCATCGCCTATGTCTCCCAGAAGGGAGAGTCCAAGCGGCTGATCATGATGGATCAGGACAGCGCCAATCCCGTCGAGCTGACCCATGGGGAGCATCTGGTGCTCACCCCGCGCTTTTCTCCGGACGGAGATAATCTTTTTCATATCTCCTATTCAACCGGTGCGCCCCGCATCTTTCGCATGGATCTGATCTCCGGCAGCACCAGTCAACAGGGGGAATATCCCGGCCTCAACAGTGCCCCGGCCTGGGCTCCGGACGGCAAGCGCATGGCCCTGACCCTGAGTATGGATGGCAACCCGGAGATCTACGTGAAGGATGTGGGGGTTGGTCAGCCCGTGCGTCTGACCAACCACGCGGCGATCGACACCTCCCCCTCCTGGTCCCCGGATGGGCGGCGGATTGTCTTCAACTCCGACCGGGCCGGTTCGCCACAGCTCTATGTCATGGGCGCCGGCGGGGGCGAGCCTCGTCGTATCACCTTTGAGGGCAACTACAATGCGGCGCCGGCCTGGTCGCCCAGGGGGGATCTGATCGCTTTTGTCCACGGTGGTGGCGGGCGTTTTCGTATCGCCGTCGTCACCCCGGAGGGCAAAAACATGCGGGTTTTGACCGACTCCTGGATGGATGAATCCCCCACCTGGTCTCCCAATGGTCGGGTGATTCTCTTTTCGCGGCAGCAGGGCAGTCGTTCACAACTTTACAGTATCGATCTGACAGGCTATAATGAGAGGCTGGTGCCGGTGGGAGGGGATGCCGAGGGATCTGATCCCTCCTGGTCCCCCTTGATTCGTTAAGCCTGGATTGCCGTTGCGGCCATTCCTGGGGGAGGCGGTTTACCCCCTCCCCCCCCTTTTCCTTTTGATAGTTTTTTACTATCAGGGGTCCAGGGGGATTATCCCCCTGGCGGGGTCCAGGGGCGGAGCCCCTGGTGGGGCCGGGGGCAAAGCCCCCAAGACCGTGCGTATATTAAGGAGCCAGGATCCGTTGCCAACGGCGCCTGGCGGGTTGATTTTTCCATGACAAAGTGAGGTTTTCCATGAATCGTTCTCGTTGGTTGGCGGTTGCTTTATTGTCCTTGTCCCTGGGTCTGTTGTCGGGCTGCGGTTCCACCCCCAAGGGTGATGAGGCTGGTGCGGATGGTGCGGATGGCAAGGGGGTGGGACGGCTGGGTGGCTCTTCGGCCAACCTGAATGATCCTTCCCGGGCGGGCAGTGGCGCGGGTGGCTATCGGTTTGATGTCAACGTGGAGCCGGAGCATCGCATCTATTTTGACTACAATTCGGCCCTGATCAACGACCGGTCGGCCCAGGTGTTGGCCCACAATGCCGGCTGGATTTTGGCCCACGGTCCCAAGGGGACGATCACCATCGAGGGACATTGCGACGAGCGGGGCACCCGTGAGTTCAACCTGGCCCTGGGTCAACAGCGGGCCGATGCCGCCGTGCGTTTTCTGGTGGCGCAGGGGATGCCGGCCAACCGGTTGAAGGCGGTCTCCTTCGGCAAAGAGAAGCCTTTGGTGCCCTCCCATGATGATTCGGCCTGGAGCAAAAACCGCCGCGTTGAGATCACCTTGCGTTAACCTAAGTGGATTGTTCGGCGATGAAAAGCCATGCCACCCTCTCCTCTGCGCGGCGACTGCTGAGGCAGTCGCCGGCCAGAGTCCTGCTCTCCTGTGTTTTTCTGCTCGCCCTGGCGGCCTGCACCGGCGGCCCCATGGCGCCTGCCCGACAGGCCGACGGTCAGGCAATGCCGGGCATGGCCGAGCAGGAGAGGCCACCGCAAGAGGCGGAGCACAGGGTGGAACCGGTGGACAACAGCCGGGCGATTCTGTCGGACATGCAGCGGCGTCTGGCCGCCCAGGAGGCGGAGACCCGCATGCTGCGGGGCAACCTGGAGGTGGTGCAACACGAAAATCAAAAGCTGAAAGAGCAGGTACGGGAAAAGGTTGTGAGCGAGTCGGTTGTGGAGCCGCCGCCCCCTGCGGCGCAAGCGATTCCGATGCCTGCGGCGCCTGCGGCGGCTCAGCCGGCGGCCCCGGTGCCAGTCGCCCAGCCAGCCGCTCCTCCGACGGCGCCCTCTGTGGCAGC
>JADGCE010000033.1:18609-20115 GCA_015229095.1 Magnetococcales bacterium
CCCCGGTGCCAGTCGCCCAGCCAGCCGCTCCTCCGACGGCGCCCTCTGTGGCAGCGACTCCCAAGGAGAGCGCGCCGCCGCCCTCCGCCAAACCCGCCACTCCGGCAGCAGCTGCGGCGGCCAAGGCGCCCCCGGCAGCCGGAGCCAAGCCGGCGGTGGCTCAGCCGGCGGCCACCCCGCAGCAGGTCTATGATGCGGCCTTTGCCCTTCTGAAGAGCGGCCAATACGGTGCGTCAAGGGAGGGGTTTGAAAATTTTCTGGCGAAATTTCCAGAGGATACCCTGGCAGATAATGCCCAATACTGGATCGGCGAACTCTATTCGGTCCAGAAGCAATATCGGGAGGCTTTGGCCGCCTTCGGGCAGGTGTTGACCCGCTGGCCCACCAGTGCCAAGGTTCCCCCCAGTTTGTTGAAGATCGGTTATGCGTTTTATGAGTTGGGAGATATGGCCAGTGCCCGCGCCAGTCTGACCAAACTGGTCAATGATTATCCCGACTCGTCGGCTGTCTCCATGGCGCGCCAGCGCTTGCAGGATATTGCCCAGAAAGAGAAGGAGAGTGGCAAGGGGGGCGGCGGCAAGGAGGCCGCACCAGAGGCCAAGGAGGAGAGCAGCAGCAGTGCGCCCCCCCCTCAACCTCCCCCGGAGAGCCCCGGTCGCAAGCGGATCAAACGGCTGGCGGGAGAGTAATGTTGTCTGCCAGAGCGGTGGTTTTGCTGTCCGGTGGCATGGATTCGGCGGTGTGTCTCTATCAGGCCAAGGCCCAAGGGTTTTCCTTGTACGCGATCAGTTTTCGCTATGGGCAGAGGCACTCTCTGGAGCTGGAGTGTGCCACCGCCCTGGCCGCTGCCCTGGCGGTGCAACGGCATCTGATCTTTGACCTTTCTGCCGAGGCGTTTGCCGGTTCTGCCCTGACCGATGCCATTCCGGTGCCCAAGGATGGTTCCGGGGTTGGCGTGCCCGTCACCTATGTACCTGCCCGCAATACGGTGTTTTTGTCATTGGCCCTGGCCTGGGCCGAAACCCTGGCTGCCCGTGATCTGTTTATCGGCGTCAATGCGGTGGATTTTTCCGGCTACCCGGATTGCCGACCGGCTTTTGTCTCGGCGTTTGAGAGCCTGGCCAATGTGGCCACGCAGGGCGGTCCCTATCGTATTCACGCGCCGTTGTTGCACCTTTCCAAAGCGGACATTGTCCGTCTTGGGGTTGAGTTGGGGGTGGATTTTCGTCGCACATGGTCGTGTTATGATCCGGATCGGCAGGGTTTGGCCTGTGGGGCTTGTGCCGCCTGTCGGTTGCGTTTGGAGGGGTTTGCCGCTGCGGGATATGCGGACCCGGCCTCTTATCTCCCCCATCCCTGAGCTGCGGGGGTGCGGCGTGCTCTTCGGCCACTCCTGGGGGAGGGCGGTGAACCGCCTCTCCCGGACCCCCTCCACCCTTCTCTTTTAATAGTTTTTTATTATCAGGGGTCCAGGGGGATTATCCCCCTGGCGGGGTCCAGGGGCAG
>JADGCE010000034.1 GCA_015229095.1 Magnetococcales bacterium
CTGCCGATGCGCACCGGCGCCACCAACTGGCTGTCGGAACCGATAAAGACCCCATCCTCGATAATCGTCTGATGTTTGTGGACACCGTCATAATTGCAGGTGATCGTGCCCGCCCCCACATTGACCCCCTTGCCCATCTGGGTGTCGCCGATGTAGGAGAGATGGTTGACTTTGGATCCGGCGCCGATGTGGGATTTTTTGATCTCGCAAAAATTGCCCACTTTGGCCCCTGTCGCCAACTGTGTGCCGGGGCGCAGACGGGCATAGGGCCCCACCTCACTCCCCCCTTCCAGCACCGCCCCTTCCAGGTGGCAAAATCCCTTCACCTGACACCCTGCCCCCAAGTGGCTCTGGCGGATCTCGCAGAACGGGCCGATATGGCAATCGGGACCGATCAGGGTTCCCTCCCCCAGGATCACCTGCGGCGCGATGACGCTGTCCTGCCCGATGATCACATCCGCCGCCAACCAGCAGGAGCTGGGATCGGTAAAGGTCACCCCCTGGGATTGCCAATGGGCCACCAGACGATCCCGCAGCACCACCTCCAGGGCCGCCAATTGTCGCCGATCATTGACACCGGCCAATGCCGCCGCCTCTGGATGGTGCAGGATGCCCACCTCCCCGTCCCTTTTGGCGATGGCGATCAGGTCGGGCAGATAATACTCCCGCTGGGCATTGTGGTCGGCAATCTCCGCCAGCCAGCCGGCCAGCCGGCCCAGATCCACGCAATAGATGCCGCTGTTGATTTCGCAGATGGCCCGCTCCTCCGCGCTGGCATCTTTCTCCTCCACCACCCGCAGCAGCTCTCCGTCTTCGTCACGGATGACCCGCCCATAGCCCGTGGGATTTTCCTGACGGGTGCTCAGGAGAGTGACCCCGACGCCCCGCCGTCGATGCTCCCGCAGCAGGGCCTCCAGCAGGGTGCTCTCCACCAAGGGAGTGTCGCCGCTGAGAATCAGCAACTCCCCCGTCAGGTCGGCCAGCGCCGGCAAAGCGCAACGCACCGCATGGGCGGTGCCCAACTGCTCCTCCTGTCGGACCCAGGTGATATCCGGGTCCGGGAAGGCCGCCTGGATACGCTCTGCCTGATGGCCGATGACCACCGCCAGACGGGCAGGCTGCAGGTGTCGGGCAGTGCGCAGCACATGGCCCAGCAATGGCCGACCTGCCAAGGGATGCAGCACCTTGGGCAGCGCAGAACGCATCCGGGTGCCTTGCCCGGCTGCCAGTATAAGGATGGCGCAGTTGCTCATGGGAATGGGGTTCTGGGATCGGGTTTTGGAGGTTTCACGTGGAACAACTCACCGTTCATGACAGCCGCTCCCCTTTTTTCAATCGCCCAACCAATGTCAAACCGATTGAAAAAAGGGTGGGGGATTCCGGGAAGCGGTGCACCATCCTCCCCCACGACGAACGTTCGTAACGAACCAGACAGGACAAGCTCAACAGGGATCAGACAGGGCTCAAGCGGAATCGCGCTCCAAATAGCGCTTGTGTACTTCCAGACAAACCGCAGCGAAAGCCCGCTGCTTCTGCCAATAGCGGCTGGCGGATTCATCCTCTCGCGTCGCTGCTTCCTGAGTCGCCGCCTCGCTCTTCTCTTTCTCCACAGCCACAGGGTCGATGCTATCCCAGCAAACCGCCCGATCGGCCAGTATGGTGGCACGATCCGGCAAAATCTCCGCATACCCCCCAGCCACCGCATAGCGCACCGCCTGCCGTCCCTCTCCCATCGTCAATACACCGACCGACAACAGCGAAACCAACGGGGCGTGGCCCGGCAATACCCCAAAATAACCCTCCGCGCCCGGCACGGTCAACATCATCTCCTCCTGGGAGACCAACCGCTTTTCCGGCGTAACCAAGTCAAACTGAAAGGTGACGGACATGGGCACTTTCTCCTCGCGGTCGCCAAAACGTCCCGCGCTTTAAGCTAAGGGTACGGTAAATCCGCAGACTATTCTGCCAGCTTGCGGCCTTTTTCCACCGCATCGTCAATGGTGCCGACCATGTAGAAGGCCGCCTCAGGCAGGGCATCATGCTTGCCCTCCACAATCTCCTTGAAGCTGCGGATGGTCTCCTTCAACGGTACATAAACCCCCTTCTTGCCGGTAAACGCCTCCGCCACATGGAAAGACTGGGAGAGAAACCGCTGAATCTTCCGCGCCCGGTAGACCGTCAACTTGTCATCTTCCGACAACTCATCCATACCCAGAATGGCAATGATATCCTGCAAGGATTTGTAGGTCTGCAACACCTCCTGCACCGCCCGCGCCACCTGATAATGCTCCTCCCCCACCACCTGGGGGTCCAACAGACGCGAGGTGGAGTCCAACGGGTCCACCGCCGGATAAATGCCCATCTCGGCAATCTGCCGCGAGAGCACCGTGGTGGCATCCAAATGGGAAAAGGCCGTCGCCGGCGCCGGGTCGGTCAAGTCGTCAGCCGGCACATAAATGGCCTGCACCGAGGTGATGGAACCGCTCTTGGTGGAGGTGATGCGTTCCTGCAAGGCACCCATATCCGTCGCCAACGTGGGCTGATAACCCACCGCCGACGGAATGCGTCCCAACAAGGCCGACACCTCCGAACCCGCCTGGGTGAAGCGGAAAATATTGTCGATAAACAGCAACACATCCTGGTTGGCCACATCACGGAAATATTCCGCCACCGTCAAACCCGTCAGCGCCACACGGGCACGCGCCCCCGGCGGCTCGTTCATCTGACCATAGACCAGGGCACTTTTGGAATTTTTCCAGTTGTGGGGGTCGATAACCTTGGACTCGATCATCTCCCGATACAGATCATTCCCCTCGCGGGTCCGCTCGCCAACCCCGGCAAAGACCGAAAAACCCCCGTGCCCCTGGGCCACATTGTTGATCAACTCCATGATCAACACCGTCTTGCCCACCCCGGCCCCTCCAAACAGGCCGATCTTTCCCCCCTTGGCATACGGAGCCAACAGATCCACAACCTTGATCCCCGTCTCCAAAATCTCCGCCTCCGTCGATTGCTCGCTGAAGGCCGGAGCAGAGCGGTGAATCGGCGAAAAATCCTGTGTCGCCACCGGACCCAGATTGTCCAGGGGATCGCCCACCACATTGATAATCCGTCCCAGGGTGGGATTGCCCACCGGCACCATGATCGGCTTGCCGGTATCCAACACCGGCTCCCCCCGCACAATGCCATCCGTGCTGTGCATGGAGATGGTGCGTACCGTGCCCTCGCCAATATGCTGGGCAACCTCCAGCACCAACCGCCCCTCCGCACCCCGGTCTATGTGAAGGGCATTGAGAATAGCCGGAAGCTCACCCTCGAACCGAACATCGACCACCGGGCCCACCACCTGCACAACCCTTCCCATCATTCCACTCATTGCAAAAACTCCTTCATGCTGGCCCCTCCGACGAGAGAGGGGGGAATTTATGCGGTCGCAGCGCGCCGCGCAAGCAAACAGAGATACCCAGTCGCAGGCTGACCGCGCTGCGTCATGACTCGAACACTACCCCTTCAACGATTCGGACCCACTGATGATTTCCATCAACTCGGAGGTGATGGCAGCCTGGCGGGTGCGGTTGTAGGTGATGCGCAAACGACGCAGCATGCTGCCCGCATTGCGCACAGCATTGTCCATTGCGGTCATCCGTGCCCCGTTTTCCGAAGCGTCCGACTCCACCAACGCCTGAAAAATCTGCACAGCCACATTGCGTGGCAGCAACTCCGCCAAGATCTCCTCTTCGTCCGGTTCATAGGTAGGCGGTGCCGCCTGCCCATGTCCATGCTCCTCTTCCCCGGCCGCCATCGCCTCCTCCGGCACCGGAATAATCTGTCGCCAGGTCAAAGTTTGCGTCATGGCGGAGACAAACGCATTATAAACGATAAAGCAGGAATCAAAGCGACCGTGCTCAAAATCATGCAACAGAGGACGGGCAATCTCCTGCTCCGCCCGCTCAAAGGTCAACCGCTTGCCCATGCCGGTATGCACGCGGCGAATCGAACCCCCAAACTGCCGCTTGAGAACATCATCCCCCTTGCGTCCCACGCAGGTCAACGTCACCTGCACCCCGGCCGCCCGCAACTCTGCAACCTTGCTGCGCACTGCCCGGATGACACTGCTGTTGAAGCTGCCGCACAGCCCCCGGTCAGCCGTAAAAAGCACCAATTCCACCTGCTTTTGCGACTCTCCGTGTCCCACAAGCAAAGGCGGAGCCGACCCCTTGCCCACCCGCGTGGCGATGGACTGCACCATACGGCCCATCTGCATGCTGTAAGGACGGGTGGCCAAAGCGCGCTCCTGAGATCGGCGCAGCTTGGCAGCCGCCACCATCTTCATTGCCTTGGTAATCTGCCGTGTGTTGGTAACCGAGCGGATCCGTTGCCGCAAGGCTTTCAAACTGGCCATATTCAGCGACTCCCAATATCTGTTCTGCTGCAGGCGCGCTCCGGTTGCGCGGAACCGCCAGCCCCCTAGGCCGTGGTGTGCATCAGGTTTTCCACCTGCTCCGCCAACGCCTTGGTGAGGTTGCTGTCATCCCCGGTATCCACATATTTGGTGATAAACTGCACCAGCATCTCATGCAACCGTTTCTCGGTGGCATCGGTCAACTTTTCATCCTTGCGGATGGTGGCCAAAAGCTCCTTCTGCTGACTGCGAACATGCTCAAGAATCGCCCGCTCCACCTGGGGAACCCGCTTGACCGAAACATGATCCAACAACCCCCTCGTCCCGGCAAAAAGCACCACCACCTGCTCTTCCATCGACAGGGGTTGATATTGCCCCTGCTTCAACAACTCCATCAACCGCTCGCCCCGATGGATCAGCTTCAGGGTGGAAGCATCCAGGTCCGAACCAAACTGCGCAAAGGCCGCCATCTCACGGAATTGCGCCAGGTCCAGACGCAAGGAGCCTGCCACCTGCTTGGTCGCCTTCACCTGGGCGGAACCCCCCACACGGGAGACCGACAGACCCACCGAAATGGCGGGCCGCATTCCCGAATAGAAAAGATCCGCCTCCAGAAAGATCTGCCCGTCGGTGATGGAAATCACATTGGTGGGAATATAGGCCGAAACGTCGCCTCCCTGCGTTTCGATGATCGGCAGAGCGGTCAACGAACCGCCGCCGTGCGCCTCGTTCAGCTTGGCCGCCCGCTCCAACAGACGGGAATGGAGATAAAAAACATCCCCCGGATAGGCCTCACGACCAGGCGGACGACGCAAAATCAGGGACATCTGCCGATAGGCCACAGCCTGTTTGGAAAGATCGTCATAGATGATCAGGGCATGCATGCCGTTGTCGCGAAAATATTCGCCCATGGCACAGCCCGCATAGGGTGCCAAAAATTGCATCGGGGCCGGCTCCGATGCCGTGGCCGCCACCACCGTGGTATAGGCCATGGCGCCGTGGCTCTCCAACACCTTCACCACCTGGGCCACCGTGGAACGCTTCTGACCGATGGCGACATAGACGCAGTAGACCGGCGTGCTGGTCTCGTGGGTACGCTTCTGGTTGATGATGGTATCCACCGCCACCGCCGTCTTGCCCGTCTGCCGGTCGCCGATGATCAACTCACGCTGTCCCCGCCCGATGGGCACCAGGGCATCCAGTGCTTTGAGCCCCGTGTAGAGCGGTTCATGCACCGACTTGCGGGTGATGATACCGGGAGCGATCCGCTCCACCACCAACCGCTCGGTGCTCTCAATGGCGCCTTTGCCATCGATGGGCGCCCCCAGCGCATCCACAACCCGCCCCAGCAGAGCCTTGCCCACCGGAACATCGACGATGCGCCCGGTCCGCTTGACCTTGCTTCCCTCTTTGATGCCCACATCCGAGCCAAAGACAACGATACCGACATTATCCTCTTCCAGATTCAGGGCCATGCCCTGGGTGCCGTCGTCAAACTGCACCAACTCTCCGGCCATGACCTTGTCCAGGCCGTAGACGCGGGCAATACCGTCGCCCACGGCGATGGTCTCCCCGACCTCAGAGATCTCCGCTTCCTGGTCATAACCGGCGATCTGTTTTTTAATAATTGCGCTGATTTCGGCGACGCTGCTCTGCATCGGGATTACCCTCTCAAGCTGGCTTTTAAACGATTCAAATGATTGCGAACGGAATAATCAATCATCACACTGCCCATGGTGACAACCATGCCCCCCAGGATACCCGGGTCGGTGGTGACATCCAAACGGATCTCCTTGCCGGTAACCTCGGAAAGCGTGGAGCGCAACCGTTCGGCGTGGGCATCACCCAACGGCATGAGAACCCGAAGTTCGACGTTCATCCGACCGATCCGGCTATCCACGTTGCCGTTATAGGCGGCGACGATGGATTCCAGCAGGACCATGCGGCGTTTGTCAACCAGCAACTTCAGAAAGCTGCTGGTCACCTTGGCCGGTTCGGCGTGCTCCAGAAAAAGGGCGAGGGCGGCATGTTGGTCCCGGCGTTCAGCCGTGGGGCTGGTCAACAAAAAGCGCAGGGCCGGCGTGGTACGGAACAGATCCAGAAAGCTGTTCAGCTCTGCGCCGACTGCTTCCAGAATATTGTGTTCCACGGCCAATTCCGCCAAAGCGGTGGCGTAACGTTTGGCTAGGGTACTTTCGTGCACGGCTTTCGACTCCTCCCAACGCGGTACTTTTCGGTTTCACCTGGGACGAGCGGGCGGCACGCGGTTGCTCGCGACCGCATCGCACGTCAGACTCTCTCCGGCCGGGATTGGGTGTGCCGGAACTCTGCCATTCTCTTGAATGGCCTCCCTGAGACTGCCGAGAGAGATTTAGCACAGTTGTCCGCAAGGTTCAACGATCCTTTTTCACAAATGCACGAGTCAATGGCAACTCTTTCCGCTAAGATGGCCCTGTGCCCGCCACAGACCGGGAGCATGAATTAAAAAAATATGGATTATCAAACACTAAAAATGGGCTGCCATGGATACCTGTTTGGAAGGTTTGCACCAGGACCTGTTGCGATGTGCCTGTCGGGCGTTGGCAGAGGGTCAGATCATTGCCCACCCCACCGAGACGGTGTTCGGTTTTGCGGTGGATCCGTTCAACCCGGAGGCTGTTACCCGCCTGTTGCGGTTGAAGGGCAGGGCGTCGGAGCGGGGGTTGATCCTGCTGATTCCCGACCGCTCCTGGTTGGAGCGTTTGATCTTGCCACCGCCCCCGTTGGCCTCCTGTTTGATGGAGAGGTTTTGGCCGGGCCCATTGACCCTCCTGTTGCCGGCGCGCCCGGATTTGCCGCCGACGGTGACCGGGGGGAGTGGTTTTGTGGCCCTGCGCCACTCCTCGTCGCCGTTGGTGGCGGATTTGCTGGCCATTTGGCAAAGGCCCCTGGTCTCCACCAGTGCCAATCGCAGCGGCCAACCGACCGCCTGCTCGGCGGCCATCGTTCGGCAACAGTGGGGGGAGGTGGTGCCGGTCATCCTGGCGGGGCAGAGTGCGGCGGGGGCCCGACCCTCCACCCTGGTACGGGTCGAGGGCACCCGTTTTGCAGTCGTGCGAGAGGGGGCTGTCGCAGGCGCATGCCTGCAGAAGGCGGTGGTAGAGTGCCATCCGCCCCTGGATCCGTAAACGACAAACACTTGGAAAAACCGCTCACGCAGTGGGCGTCGACTGATTGCCCGTCGTGTAGGTAAATTTGATCACATCCGCCAGGCGGGGCGGCGGTGCCTGGCTGTGCAACACTTTGGAAAGCTTGCTGTTCAACCCGTGGACAACCTCTTCGCTCTCATCCACCACCAGGTCTGCCGAGATCCACTCCGGATCCTCCTCCGGAACCCCCTGATAATGGATGGTCTGGATGCTCAGAAACTCCCGTTCCAGAATGCCGAGAGCCAGTCGCTGCAACCGCTCCACATGATCGTCAGAGATGCCATGTTTTTCCAACAGGGCCGCACTCTTGGCAATGGAGTCCGCCTCCTCGAACGGACGGTCCGGGTGGAGCCTGCTCCAGTGCTGAATCCAGCGTACCCCCTCCCGTATCCGCCCGGTGGCCAACGAGGTGACGATCAACTCGGCCAGAACATCCAAATCCTGATTGTTCTGGGCAAAGATGGCCTCATACTGCTCCCGCGCCTCGGCAAAATAGCGCAAACGTACCAGACAGATGCCGTAGCCGCGCCGCACGCTGTGATCGTGACCGCTGTGCCGCAGCGCGTTGCGGAAACAGGCGTGCATCCGCCCGGTATCCTCGCGCAAGGTTGCCAGCACTCCCAGCAGGTAATAGGCGCGCACCGGCTCCGTGCGGCAAAAACCGCCCACCACCCTTTCCAGTCGCCGCAACTCAAATTCCGACGGCGCACACTCCCCCGATCCTGACCACAGCATCTGAAGACGCGCCAATACACGATCCAATATGATATCGCTTTCTATAGTCATGGTCCCACCTTCATCCGGTTCCATACTTCACAATTAAATAACCCCCCATTCAATCTATCGGATAATTTTTCCCCTCCATGAGAAAATAATGGCCCGGAGGCCAAAAAAAAGCCCTCTTTTTCCGGCGCGGGGTGATCAGGATTGGATCTGCTTGAGAGCGTTGGAAAATTTCAACAGGTAGGAGACCATCTCATGGAGGTTGGTCATGGGGAGTGTGCTGCTCTCCTGTGCGCGTCTCTGGGCCAGGCGTTGTCCACGGGCGATCGCGTCGGGCACGGCGTGGGCCATGCTGGCGAAGAGGGCATGGGGATCCTGGGAGGGAACCGCGCTCAGATGGTGCGCCCATTGCGTTTGGATCCACTCCGACACCCCCTCCTCGTGCTGCCATCCCTGCGGGGGGAGATCCTGTATGTGCAGCAACCACCAGAGGTCGAAGGAAGGGATCACAATAATCTGTTGAAAAAAGAAGGAATATTTAATATCCCCCCCTGTCGTGGGAGGGAGAGGGAAGGCGGCTGTTTCCGCAGCTGTTGCAGGGCAGGAGAGGCTGTAAAAACGCTGAAAAGGGCCGTTTGTCGCACAGACCCGCAAACCATGGGCCAGGATGGCGGAGCTCTCTTCCGTGGAGCAGGAGACGATCTGGACGCTTCCATGCAGCTGCAGGTGTTGCACCAGGGCCATCAGATAGGGGGTGGCTTGTGGACCGCACGCCACCAGCAGACCACCCCGCCTGTTCCGGGTTGGGGGGCGGCGTTCCAGGGAGTGGTTGGGGCGTTCCTTGCGTTGCGGCCAGCCAGGTGGAGGCGATTTCACTACCCCCACTCCTTGAACCTTTTCAAGGCGGGCACCGCGCCAAAGTGACCTTCCAGATAGCGTCGTTGCAGGGCTTCGCCCCGCTCGATGTCAAAGTCTGAAATGGGGTAGAGCTCGCTGCAACGCTCTCGACTTTTTTCCACCATCCAGAACTGATCCCGACGCAGGTAGGTATTATCCAGCAGGGCGGTGTCGTGGGTGGTGCTGATCAATTGGGCATTGCCCTTGTTGGCGGTGGCATCGTGAAACATGCCGTAGAGAAAGCGCACCAGATGGTGATGCAGGCTGGTATCCATCTCATCCATGAACAACACCCGTCCCTCTGTCAGGATATTGATCCATGGCCAGGCGATGGAGAACAATTTTTGTGTGCCACGGGATTCCGACTCCCAGGAGAGCTGGACGGTTGTACCGGTATCGGCGGTGGAGCGTTCCAGGGTGATATCGATGATCTCTTGCCCGGACATCTCCAGTTGCAAGGCGTTGCGCACCCCTTCCGGGAGATCCTCCATGCCCAACTCACCGATTTTACGGGTCTCCACGCGAATGCCCTCCACATCCATATCCGCCTGATTGAGAAATTTGAGCACCAGCAAACGCCCTTCGGCACTTTGGCAGAGGGAGGCGGAAAGTTCCCGACCGATTTCGGCGTGGGGTCTGAAGACGCGCAATTTTTTGTCAAACCAGTCGAAGACGGGCCGCAGAGAGGTGCAGTTGAGCTGGATGGCGGTGGAGAGAAAGAGCGCGTTGCTCCGGGTGGCATCGCGCCACACTTCCCGGTTGCCAGAGAGAAATTTTTTGTTCAGGTTCCAGGTCTCTTGGCCGGTGCTGCGGTCAAAATAGCGTTCAAACCAGCGTTGGGGGCGGGCATTGGGATAGGCCAGCAGCCACTCGTGATGCACCCGCTCCCGGTCAGCGGCAAAGCCGTACTGATAGCGCACCCCCTCTGCGATAAAAATCATTTCAAAGGTGCTGGGTTCCTGCGTGTTGCGGCTGTTCAGCAAAAACGGGCGGACATCGATGGGATCGCTGACCTGTCTTTTGGTGGAGTTGAGTACGAAATCCCACATGAACAGCGCACCCCGGATAATGTTGCTCTTGCCGGCCGCGTTGGGGCCATAGATCACGGCAGATTTGAGCAGACGGGGCAGGCGGGACAAATCGGTGGCAAAGGTGTTGTGTGGCAGCTCCCGGTAGAGACCGCTGGCGGTCATACTCAGGGTCTGTCGTTCGCAAAAAGACAGATAGTTGCCGAGACTGAACTCAATGAGCATCGTTTCCCCTCCCCCCTCCTCCGACAAGCGGACGCCGGATCGGGCAGACCGCAGAGTCCAAAAAATCACAGGCACCGGCAACGACCGGCGCACCGGTTGGTGTGGAAGCTAACCGCACAGAATCACCTGTTTTTTTGTAGGAATGATCGCCGTGTCATGGTGCACCAACCGATCTGTTGCCTGTTCCCAACCTGCTCTAAAGATGCGATGCCCCATCTTTTTGAGGCTTTTGCGGAGCGGAGACCGGGGCGGTGCCGCTGAAATCCACCTGAAAGCGGCTGGCCTCTCCCGGTGGATTGACAAAAATAGCCTGGAACGGCACCCGTTTGCCCGTCCAGGCAGACTCGCCGGGTGTGCGCTCCTGGCCTTGCAGACGGATCATGGCCTGCAGGGCCTGTTCTCCGCTGCCATCCAGAATTTTTTGATCGACAACGCGCCCAGGAACCACCTGAGTGGTCAGCAATGTGTTGTTTTTCTCATCCAACAGGGAGATTTGCACCCAGGGCGGGAAAGGGGTGCTGCCGTTGTTGGTCACTTCGCCTTGTACCAGCAGCATCAGCCCGAAACTCTGTTGCCGCCACGAGCTGGCGATACTGGAGAGCTGATAGGGGCTGCGCCAGTTGAACCAGGCATACTCCCACCAGGCAGTGCGGGAGAGGAGAAACAGCATCAACAGCAGCAGCGCACCTGCCGCCGCCCACAGGGGCTTTGCCAGGGGCGACATCCCGCCGCCGGAAGCCGGGCGGGCCGCCTTTTTTCGCGTCATGCCACCGGTTGCCGGTTTCGCCATTGTGGCGCGGGCAGGCATCTCTTCGACCGCCCGTGGCTCTTTGGAGAGCGCCACGCCGCCAGGCTTGGCCTGGGCGGGCAGATCGAAGCGGGGTTCTATCTTGTCGAGCTTGCCCAGGTCGTCGGGGGATACCACCCGGGTATCCTCCTCACCGGGCCAGGGCTCCTCCTCGGATGACCAGGGTCCACCTCCCTCCTCCGGCAGCAGCTCCCCCTCTTCCAAAGGCAGATAGTGCTCCTTGGCAGCGGCGATGAGATCATCCTCCTCCTCCTCTTCTTCAAGGTGGGGTTCCCGCACGGGGCGTCCCATGGCCAGTTGGGTAACGGCCTCGTCATCGCTCTCCTGCTCGGAGTGCCCCCCTGCTTCCAGCCGTCCGGCCTGGGCCATCAGCTGGGTGGCGGCCTCGTCATCCTCCTCCAGGCCTGCGGAATCCTCCTCCATCTCCTCCAGAACCCGCAATTCCGGATCGCCGTCCAGATCGATTTCACCCAGATCATCGGAGGGGGTTGCCCACTCCTCCTCTTCCTCCTCGATGAGCGGGAGATCTTCCGGATGCTCCTCCTGCATATCCCCCAACAGCTCCTCCAGATGTTCCGGATCCTGGGTCATCTCCTCTGTCATGGGGGAAGAGCCTGGGGTGGCCGACGGGAGGCTCTCCTCATCTTCCAGTTCAGAAGCCAGGGAAAATGCATCGGCCTCCATGCCAGCCGAATCGAAGGGATCCTCCTCTGTCTCTGTCATCAGGGCGTCCAGGGACTCCTGTTCCGGTTCATCCAGGGCGGTTGACGGGGGATCTGCGGATTTGACGGCATTCGAGACAGGTTTTGGGGCCTCTTGGAAAAATAAGCTTTCACAATTTGCACATTTCAGATTGCGACCGTTCGGTTGCAATACGTCGTCTGGTACGTCAAATTGTTGATGACACTTGTCGCACTGAACAATCACATCACCACTCCAATACCTGAAAAACCAGTCAATCCGGGGGTTAAAGAGGTAAACCCTGCCGGGTGGTACGCAAACATTGCGCCAATACAGTCAAAGGCTGCACCTCCGGGTCAGGGGTATGGGCCGCGACGAGGCCGGTCGGAAGCCAAACGAGGAATGGCCTTGAGGTTGGCTTCCAGGGGAGGTATTATGCCACCCTCTTAGGCAAAAGGGCAACCGGGCCACTTCACCGCATCACAGGATTGAGGAGTCAGACATGTCCAACACACCCCCCGAAATTCCCTCGTCGTGCAAGTATACCAAGGAGCACGAGTGGGCTCGCATGCATGGCTCCGAGGTGGAGGTGGGGATTACGGCCTTCGCTGCCCAACAGCTGGGAGATGTCGTGTTTGTGGAGCTGCCTGCGGTGGGGCGTGCGTTGACGGCAGGTCAACCCTTTGGGGTGGTCGAGTCGGTCAAATCGGTCTCGGATCTCTTCGCACCCCTCTCCGGGCGGGTGACTGCCGTCAACACCGAACTGGAAAGCGCCCCGGAACGTCTCAACGAGGCCCCCTACGCCCAGGGTTGGATCCTGCGCATGCAACCGGATGATCTGCAGGCCTTCCAGAATCTGCTCTCTGCGGAAGAATATGCGACCTGGATCAATCCGTAAAAAAAAACGCTTGACGTGGCCTTTCAGACCATGCTACCTTCATGACCATCCAAGAGTTGGTGGTCGTTAGTCTAACAGAAAGCAGAGCCTCAAAGCCAATGTCTTATCCATGCAGAAACAAAACCTTGCCTTCGTGGTACCAAGTCTCCCTCGCGGTTCCGACTTATCCATCGTCCGGTCTTCGTCTTGCCATGGGGCTGCCCTCCTCTGTAACATCAAGCGTACTACCATATCGTCTTCTTTTTTTAGCGGGAGTCTTACAGCATGGCAACTCGTGAGAGTGGGACCGTCAAATGGTTCAACGACAGCAAGGGGTTTGGTTTCATCGAGCGGAGCGGTGGCAAGGGCGATGCTTTTGTGCATCATAGCTGCATCGCCGGAGAGGGTTTCAAAACCCTGGCCGAGGGACAGCGGGTCGAGTTCAGCATCACCCAGGGTGAGAAGGGCCCCAAAGCAGAGAATGTGACCCCTTTATAATGGGGTGAACCACTCCGCCGCCGTCCGGGTTGACCCAGACGGCGGTTTTTTTTTGGCGTGTCGATGAACGGCTCTCCACGCCTTGCGGGGGATCTCATGGCATTACCGATTGATCCTGACACTCAGCGCGCTTTGCGCGAGGAGTTGGATGCAGAGGACTTTTTTCAGGTCATTCATCTCTATCTGAGCAGCCTCCCTGTTCGGTTGGCGGGCCTGCGGGGGGCGATTGACGACCGGGATGGCATCCTCTTGCAACGTATCGCCCATACATTGAAAAGTGCCAGTCGTCAGCTCGGCGCCTGGTCACTCGGCACCCTGTGTGAAACCCTGGAGCAGGCCGCTCGTGAGGGGGATCTGCAACAGTCGGCGCAACTCTGTTCTGCCGTGGAGCAGGAGGCAGCGGCTGTACGGGATGCCTTGCAACAGATCGCGGCAGAGGGGTGAGGGGTACTCTGCAACGATCACGATGGTGACATGATGCGCGGGCTCTTTTCCGCAAAAATCTCTGAACAAGGAAACGAAGATGGGGGAATCGACGATACCTGTAGGGATGGTGGCGCGTATTCTGCTGGTTGACGATGAGCCCCTCACCGAGCGGTTGCTGCGTCAGATTCTCAAACAAGAGGAGGATCTGGCGTTATATTACTGCCCGGATCCCGCCCAGGCCATCCAGATGGCCGAGAGTATTCGCCCGGTCCTGATCCTCACAGACCTGCTGATGCCGGAGATCGATGGCATCACCCTGATTCGCCAGTTCCGCAATCGCCGCGCCTTCAGCCAATTACCGATTCTCATGCTCTCCAACGAGGAGGATCCCTATGTCAAGGCCCAGGCTTTTGCTGCCGGGGCCAACGACTATCTGGTCAAACTGCCTAATCGGGTGGAGTTGGTGGCCCGTTTGCGTCATCATTCCCAAAATTTCTTTCGTTGCGCCCGTCACACCGCCAGCGCAGAACTCTGCTCCGACATCATCCACTCCGACCTGAAAGGGTTTTGGCTGATCGATGCCCGCAGCAAAATGATTATTGATGTCAATGACAACTTATGCTCCATGTTGGGGTTGTCGCGGGAGAGTTTGCTCGGTCACTCGCCCCTGGATTTTGTCGATGCAGAAAACCGCATCTTCATGCAAAAAGCCCTCGACTGGATTCCAAAAGTAGACAAACGGGTTCATGAAATCCATCTGATCACCCTGACCAAGGAGAGGTTGTATACCCGCTTTTGTGTCACCACCACCCGCAACACCATGGGGCGGGAGACGGTTTCCGCCTTTACTTTCCTGAATCTCAACAAACTCAACCTGGAATATTTTGAAATTCTCAAGAATGAATTTCGCTTTATAGCCGACTCCGTGCCCGGATTGTTGTGGTTGTCCAACCCGGACAGTCAGCGCATTTTTTTCAATCAATCCTGGCTGAAATTTCGCGGTGCCATTTTGGAGCAGGAGTTGGACGATCAATGGTTGCAGGGGTTGCACCCGGATGACCGCGCGCGCTACCAATACTGTTCCAACGAGGCCTTTCAGGGGCATCGCGCCTACTCCTTGGAATTTCGTTTAAAAAACAGCCAGGGGGAGTATCGCTGGCTCTATGAGACCGCCTTGCCCCGCTTTGCGGGGAATGGATTTTTTATGGGATTTTCCGGCAGTTGCGTGGATATTACCGAACGCAAGATGCTGGAAGGGCGCATGAACCAGACCAACTATTCCCTGGAACAGCAGGTGCAGACGCGCACTGCTGAATTGCAGCACGAGGTGCAGGAACGTCGCCAGGCCGAATTTTTGGAGCGGCGTGCCAACCAGGCCCAGGAGGTGGTGAGTGCCCTGTTGCGCATCGCCCTGGAGGATCTCCCCCTGGCAGAGCAGTTGCAGCGTTGCCTGCAAACCATTCTGGCGGTACCATGGCTCACGTTGCAGAGAAGAGGGGCGATTTTTCTGGTGGATCAACCGAGTCAGACCCTGCGGTTGACGGCGGCGGAGCAGTTGCCGGAGGCTGTGCGTACCGCTTGTGCCACCATACCCATGGGGCACTGCCTGTGTGGCCAGGTTGCAACCCGTGGCGAAGCCTGTCATACCCCCTGTTCGGATCTTGTGCATGTCCCTCTCACCCCGGAGGTGTTGGCCCCCCACGACCACTACTGTTTGCCCATTCCGTCGGGGGAAAAGGTGTTGGGGGTGTTGAACCTTTATGTGGAGACGGGGCATCAGTTCAATCCCTTCGAGGAGGAATTTTTGCGGACGGTCAGCCATGTCCTGACCATTTTGATCGAGCATGGGCAGATTGATCGGTTGAAGGATGCCAGACGCCAGGCCGACGCGGAAAATCGGGCCAAGAGCGAATTTTTGGCCACCATGAGCCATGAAATTCGTACCCCCATGAACGCCATTGTCGGCATGGCCGAGTTGCTCTGTGCCGAGGAGATCTCGCCCAAGGCCCGTTATTATGCCCAAACCATGATGCGGGCGGGTGAGGCGCTGCTGACCCTGATCAATGATATTTTGGACTATTCCAAGATGTCCGCCGGCAAGGTGACCCTGGAAAACGACGCTTTTGATCTGCACCAGTTGTTGCAGGGTGTTCTCCAACTCTTTGAAGGTATGGCGCAGGAGAAAGGGCTTTTTTTGCAGTTGCACCTCTCGGACAATCTGCCCCAGTGGGTGATGGGGGATTCGGTGCGCATTTGGCAGGTCATCGTCAACCTGCTCTCCAACGCCGTTAAATTTACCCAGGAAGGGGGTGTTACCCTGACGGTGCTGCGGTTATTGGAGGATCCAGGCGAACCCATGGAACGGGCGGCCATTCAGATCCAGGTGCAGGATAGCGGCATCGGCATTGCCCCCGAATTTTTTGCCCGCCTGTTCAAATCCTTCGAGCAGGGGGAAAAAACCGTCACCCGTCGCCATGGAGGTACGGGACTGGGGTTGGCCATCACCAACATGCTGGTCCATTTGATGGCGGGGGAGATCGAGGTGGAGAGCAGTGAGGGCGTGGGCAGCCTGTTTCGCATTACGCTGCCCATGGCACTGGCCGTCGCCCCCTCTCCTGTCACGGCGTCGTCGTCGACCGAGCAGTCCCAGGATGCCATGCTGCAATCCTGGGCAGGTTGTCGCATCCTGGTGGCGGAGGATGATTCCGTCAATCGCGTGGTGGTGGCGGGCATGTTGCGTCGTTTGGGGGTCACGGTGGAACTGGTCGAGGATGGCGCGCTGGCACTGGAAAAATTGCGGACGCAGACTTATGATCTGGTCTTCATGGATTGCCAGATGCCCGTGCTGGATGGCTACAGTGCCTGTCGCAATTTTCGCCATTATGAGGCCGGTTTGTCGGGGCACTCCCGCATGCCGGTGATTGCCTTGACGGCTTTTGCGCTGCAGGGAGATCGGGAAAAATGTTTGCAAGCCGGGATGGATGATTATATGACCAAGCCGGTGCGGGGCAGGGATTTTCAGGCCATGTTGGCCAAATGGCTGCCCAGGGGTTGAACAAAGCATGACGGAACGGATGCGCCATCGTTTACAGGAGAACACAAGAAATGAAAAAAATAGTGTCTGTAGTCTGTTTATTATGGTTTTGCTGGATCGCCCAACCGGTATCGGCTTTGGCTGCTCTGGAACAGTTGCCTTTGCCCCCCGGCAGTGATCAACTGGGGCCGATTGAGCAGGAGAGCGCGGCCACAAAAAAAGAGAGCGTGCCCGAGAAAACCGGCAACGCGACCCAGCAGGCCCAGAAAGAGAGCGGTGCCCAGGCAAAGGCGGCCACGGCGGACAAAAAAACGGAACTGCACAAGAAGGCAAGCCAGGGCAAGCAGAAAAAACAAACCAAAAAACACAAGAAAAAATCGAGCAAAAAGAAGAAAAAATAGGGAGTTTGCGCAGGAGCGGGGCCTGCTGCCCCGCTTCCCCTTCATGGGGTGTTGGGCAGCAACAACACGGCGGCTCCACCGCTCAACAGCACCACCAGCCAGGGGGGCAGCCGCCACCAGTGCAACAGCCCGAACGCGGTCAGCCCCAGACCGAAGTCGCGGCTTGACAGGATGCCGCTGGTCCAGACCGGATCATACAGGGCTGCCAACAGCACCCCCACGACCGCCGCGTTGACCCCTTGCAGGGCGGCCCGCACGGCCTGCCACTGCCGCAGCAGGGCCCAGAAGGGCAAGGTGCCCAGTATCAACAGCATGGAAGGCAAAAAGATGGCCAGCAGGGCCAGTGCTCCTCCCAGCCATCCCCCCGGTCCCAGGGACAAAAGCGCACCCAGATAGGCAGCAAAGGTGGAGAGCGGTCCTGGGATGGCCTGAGCCATGCCATAGCCTGCCAGGAAGAGGCTTTTGTCCAGCCATTGGCTGTTGACCACTTCGGCCTGCAGCAACGGCAAAATCACATGCCCACCCCCAAATACCAGGGCACCGGATCGGTAAAAACTGTCGAACACGGTGAGTTCAGGCAGGGAAAAATCGGCGGCCAACAGGGGCAATCCCAGTAAGAGCAGGAAAAACAACGACAAAAAAACCACCCCTGCCCCCCTGCCCATGGGGATGGAGAGAGGGGGGCCATCGTGGGTGGCTGGGGGTTGCAGCCACAGCCAGCCTCCGATGGCTGCTGCCAGGATGGCCAACACCTGACCCAGGGCCGTGGGCCAGGCGAGGGTTACCAGTGCTGCCAGCAGGGCAAAGGTACGCCTCTGACGGTCCGGACAGAGGCTTGTGGCCATCCCCCAGACCGCCTGTGCCACCACGGCCACCGCCACCACTTTGAAACCGTGCAGCCAGTGGCCCTGGGTCAGGCCGTGCATTTGGACACCCTGGGCGAAGAGCAGCATCAGCAGCGCGGAGGGGAGGGTGAATCCCAGCCAGGCCGCCAGCATGCCCCCGTAGCCACCCCTGGCCAGTCCCAGTCCCATCCCCACCTGACTGCTGGCCGGGCCGGGCAAAAACTGGCACAGGGCCACCAGGTCCGCATAGGTTGCCTCATCCAGCCAGCGACGCTGCACGACAAATGCCTGACGGAAATAGCCCAGATGGGCCACCGGACCGCCAAACGAGGTCATGCCCAGGCGCAAAAAAGCGAAAAATATTTCAACGATGCGACCCGTTGTCGTGCCATTCGGGGGGGGTGGCATGGTTTCTCTCCTTAAGGATCTTCCACCGTGTGGGTGATGCATGCATGGATCGCCTGGGGCCAATGGTTTGGATGCTGAATAATGAAGGTCACGGCTTTTTCCGGTTTCCACAGCGGTGATTTTTCGGTAGAATGCAAAGCTGCCCTGCGTCTTTGTGAGCGCACGGTTGAGCGGTGGATCATCCACTTTCAGTGCAAAAATCAGACCTCAATAGGGAAAGGAGCGTACAATGGCCGTATCACTCAGCAAAGGTGGCAATGTTTCGTTGTCCAAGGAGGCCCCCGGCCTCAAGGCGGTGATGGTGGGGTTGGGTTGGGATGCCCGTTCCACCGATGGTCAGCCTTTTGACCTGGACTCCTCCGCCTTTATCCTGGGCAGCAACGACAAGGTGCAGGCGGACGAGGATTTTATCTTCTACAACAACAAGACGGGGGCGGGGGGAGCGGTGCAGCACCAGGGGGATAATACCAGCGGTGCGGGTGACGGGGATGACGAGAAAGTTTTGCTGAACCTGGCTGGTCTGCCTGCCACCGTCAACAAGGTTTCCGTGGCTGTGACCATCCACGAAGCCGAGGCGCGCCGGCAAAATTTTGGTCAGGTGCGCAACGCCTTCATTCGGGTCTGCAACGCGGAGGGGGGTGCGGAGATTGCCCGTTATGATCTCAGCGAAGAGGCTTCCACAGAGACGGCGATGATCTTTGGCGAAATTTATCGTTATGGAGCCGAGTGGAAATTCAAAGCCATTGGCCAGGGGTTTGCCGGTGGTTTGGGACCGTTGGCGCGCCATTTTGGGGTCAATGTCGGCTGACAGGCGGGAGAGGGACGTTGTCGATATCCTCCGGCTCTCTGCTCTCTTCCGGGTTGTTGCAAGGGTTTCGCAACCTGGGCACCCGCATTCAGGCGGTTCACTATCGCCCCGTCATGGAGGCGTTTTGCGCCTGTGCCGGTCGCATGGCGGCGGCGGATGGGCGACTGAAACCGGCAGAGGTGGCGGGATTTCGCCGTTTTGTTCTGGAAAATCAGAGCAACCCGGTGTTGGGCAGCTTTCCGGTGGAGGAGCTGGCGGCCAAATTTCAGGAGTATGCGGTCAAAGTTTTTCTGGGAGAAGAGGAGGCTTTTGTCCGCGTTCTGAACCCGATCGCGCCAGGCTCAGAGGCGGCCCGGATGATTGTGGCGGGCTGTCTGGCAGTCGCCCATGCCGACGGGGTGTGTGACAACCAGGAGCAGCAGCATCTGGAACAGTTGGCCCAGCGTTTGGGGGTTCCCATGGCAGAATGGGCGGCGGGGGTGGTGGATGTCGATGTCACCCCGCCGCCCACCAGCCCCCCCCTCTCTCTTCCGCGTCCCTCCCGCTTGGGGAGTGTCCTCCAATCAGCACCACCATCACCATCGCCACCATCACCGCCACCATCACCATCGCCACCATCACCATCGCCACCATCACCGCCACCCGCTCCGTGCAGTTTTTGCCAAGGCAAGGGGTGTGTCTTTTGCCGGCATACCGGCCTCCAGCAGGAACAGCCCGTCATATAGTGTTGGGTGCAGCGTGGGTGACCGTGCGCAGCCAAACGGGCATTGGTGCGAAAGGGGGGAGTCGAACCCCCACGCCCGAAGGCACTGGATCC
>JADGCE010000190.1 GCA_015229095.1 Magnetococcales bacterium
TGTCAAACTTCTGCTGTCACCCCGGCAGAGCCGGGGGTTTACCCATTGTTATTACCGAAGCCCCCTCCCCACCGCTTTGTCGGGCGCAGTCGCCATCTGTTGGCCCTGGAGCGGCTGTTGCTCACGCAAAGGTATGGGGTGTTGCTGGGAGAGGGGGGCGAGGGCAAAACCGCCCTGGGGGTGGAGGCGGCCCGCTGGCTGCTGCGTATCCAGAGGGTGCAACGGGTGGTTTTTGTCAGCCTGGAAAAGGCCACCCATCGGGATGCGGTGTTGGATGCCATCGGTCGGCAGTTGGTGGGCAAAAACTATTCGGTGGCACCCTTTGGTGAGGATTGGGAACAGGCCTGCCTGCCGGTGGATCGGGCCCTGCGCGCCGAGCGCACCCTGCTGCTGTTGGACAATATGGAGACGGTGTTGCCGCCCCGTCCGGGGGGGCTGTTGGGTGAGTATGACCCGGATCGATTGGCCGCCCTGCTGGCCCTCTTCCAGCGATTGCAGGGGGTGGGAGAGAGCCGCCTGCTCTTTACCAGTCGGGAGCAGATGCCGGCCCCCTTTGAGGCCAACCATTTGGACATCGGCTCTCTGGAAAAGTGGGATGCGGTGGAGATGGTCAAAAATATTTTGCTGCGGGCCAATGTCGAGCCAGAGATTGGGGCTGCGCTGGACAAGGAGGCCCGCCTGCTGGAACTGGTGCAATCGGTCCATTGTCATGCCCGCACCCTGACCCTGCTGGCCCCGGAACTGGCGCGCCGGACGGTGCTGCAGACCACAGAGGCGTTGCACCGGTTGATGGCGGATCTGGAGGCAAAACATCCCGGCGAACGGGAACGCTCCCTCTATGCGGGGGTGGCCCTCTCCCTCAACCGCCTCTCTCCGACCGTGCGGCAGGCCATCCGCCCTTTGGGGGTTTTTCAGGGTGGGGGCCACTTGGTGGTGATTGGCCAGGTATTGGGAATAGAAGAGCCAGGGCATCTGCTGCCCCTGGTCGAGGAGCTGCTCCAGAGCGGGTTGTGTGATCTCCACGAAAATGGCTATCTCACCTTCCATTTTGCCCTCGCCCCCTTTTTGTGGGGGGAGTTGTCCGAGTCGGAACAGCAGGCCGCCCAGCGGCGCTGGTTGGAGGGGGAGGCGGCTTTTGCCGATTCTTTGGAGCGGCAAATATCCCAGGATGCCCAGCGTTCCGCCACCCTCACCCTGCTGGACTTGAACAATCTGTTGGCCGGTTTGGAGTTGGCGGCCAGCCAATGGCCCGCCGAACGGGTGCTGCCCTGGGTATCCGACCTGAATGCTGCGTTGCGGGATTTGGGCAAACCATCGGCCCTGCGCCAAGTGGAAAGTGTCCGAGCGCGGCTGGTTGGGCAACTGGGGGAAGGGTGGTCCCATCTCCGTTTCATAACTGAACAGGGCCATATAGAAAACAGGGGGCAGGAGGGAGATATGGGAGGAGCATTGACATCTGCCCAGAGCCTGTTGCAACGCTGTTTGGCCGCCGGAGAGGCCGCCTATCCGGAAGCCGCTTATGATCTGGCCCTGGCCTACACAATGGCCGGCCTGTATACCTGCGAGGTCGGTGCCGCTGCCCAGGCCATTCCCCTGCTCCAGGAGGCGCGTGTCCGTTTTCAAGCGTTGGGGGCGGAGAATCCAGAAGCCCGTCTGATGGCAGCCAATGCCTTGAGCGTTCTGGGAAATTCCTGGCTTGCTCAGGGAAAACTGGAGGAGGCGGCCCGCTGTTATGAGCAGGCCGCCGATGAAAGCAAGCAGGAGGGCAACCTGCGCGATGTAGCGGCATCCAAGGGGCAACTGGGAACGGTGCGGATGCATCAGCGGCGTTACCCGGAGGCCTTGGCGGCCCACCAGGAGGCCCGTGCGCTGTTTACCCGCCTGCAGGAACCTGCCTCCTTGGCCACCTCCTGGCATCAGATGGGCATGGTGTATGAAAAGATGCATGCGTGGGAAGAGGCGGAGGCGGCCTGCCGGGAATCTTTGCAGATAGAGACCACCCTGAACGATACGGCGGGCATGGCGAGCACCCTGTGCCAACTGGGCAATCTGTTCGATGCCCAGGGGCGGTGGGAAGAGGCGGTGGTCCATTATCGCCAGGCCGCTGATCGCTATGTGCGCCTACAGGATCAGGCCGGTGAAGGCCTAGTGCGTAACAACCTGGCAGGCACCCTGGTCAAACTGGGACGGTTGGAGGAGGCGCGCCAGGAGATTCAGCGCGCCATAAAATGCCGGGAACCCTCCGGCCACGCCGCCGAGCTGTGGAAATCCTATAATATCCTGGCTGCTATTGAAACCGCCGATGGCCAACCGGTCGCTGCCGCCCAGGCCCGTCTGCAAGCAAGAAAACTCTTTGCTCAATACCGTCGGGACGGGGGGGAAAACCATAATCCGGGGGCAAAATGGTGCCAAGCCGTGGCCAACGCCATCGCCCAGGGGAACGGGCCACAGGCACAGGCGCAACTGGGGCAGGTGGCGAAGGATCCCCAACAACCGGCATGGGCAAAAACCCTGAGTGCAGTCCTGCTCGCCATCCTCTCCGGTCAACGGCAGCCGGCCCTGGCCGACACCCCAGGGCTGGATTATGATGATGCCGTGGAGGTCGAGTTGTTGTTGGAGAAATTAGGGGGAAGCGTATAAACCGGGTCGTTGCCCCTGCGGGGGGGGGCTCTCCCCCGATGGCTCCATGGCGAACAATGCGCCGGAGAGGGCAGCGGGGCAGGCATGCGCCTCCGTCCAGTACCCTGGCACACAAGTC
>JADGCE010000035.1:0-6694 GCA_015229095.1 Magnetococcales bacterium
GCGCCGACCCTGGAGGATGTGCTGACAGAGCCGTCTACACGCCCCCCTCCTGGAGCAGACCCGGAAAATGGAGTTGACGCAGGGCCTCGTAGAGGATGATGCCGACGCTGTTGGCCAGGTTGAGGCTGCGGGCCCGTGCCAGCATGGGAATGCGGATCCGGTGATGCGGATGGGCGGCATGAATCGCCTCCGGCAAGCCGGAACCCTCGGCCCCAAACAGGAAACGGTCGCCGTTTTGATAAGCGCAGGCGGTGTACGGCATGGAACCCCGGGTGGTCACCAGAAACAGGCGGGCCCCCGGCGGATGGCTCTGCCAATAACTGGACCAGTAGTTCCAGCGTGTGACCGCCGCCCACTCGCCATAATCCATGCCCGCGCGGCGCACGGCGGCGGCGTCCAACCGAAAACCCAACGGTCCCACCAAGTGCAACACACACCCGGAGGCGGCGCACAAACGGAGAATATTGCCGGTGTTGGGGGGAATTTCCGGCTGATACAATACAACATGAAAGGCGGCGTCCATGGGCGATCGATCCGTGCAAAAGGAGAGGGGGGGGCAGGCCAACCCGCTGGCTCCCATGCCCCAAAGAAAAGAGCCAGCCGGGGCGGGATTCTGCACGTCAACGGTTGACGAACCCCCCGCAAATTTGGAATATTAGCGGACCCTGATGGAATAGGGTACGTTCTATTTTTTGCTGCTATTTGGTCCCGTTCATTTCCGGGTGTTACCCTGGGTTCCCCCAATGGAGGTCGAAAAAGGCATGGCTACAGAATCTGATGAAAACCGCCGGGACTTCTTGGTCCTGGCAACCGGTGCCGTCGGGGCGGCGGGGTGCGCCGGAGCTGTCTGGCCCTTTGTTAAATCCTGGAGCCCGTCCGCCGACGTGCTCTCCCAGGCTACCACCGAGGTGGATGTCAGCAGCCTGGCCGCCGGGCAGATGATCACCGTACCCTGGCAAGGCAAACCGGTCTTCATCCTCCGCCGCACCCCGGAACAGATCGAGGCCGCCCGCAAGGCCGACTCCGAGCCCCTGCCGGACCCCGCCAAGGATGCGGACCGGGTCAAACGACCGGAATTTCTGGTGTTGCTGGCCCTCTGTCCCCACCTGGGATGTGTGCCACAGCCCATTGGCACCGGCAATTATGGGGGGTTTCTCTGCCCTTGCCACGGCTCCCATTATGATACGTCCGGTCGCATTCGCCAGGGTCCGGCCCCCAAAAACATGGCGGTGCCCTACTACGAATTTAAAGACGAAAAAACGCTGGTGATTGGCAAAGCCACTGCCTGAGAGCGGCCCGCAAGGCCTGTCGCAATCCTACAGAATCAGAGGAGAGCTTCCCCGTGTCAAAAATTATGGAGTGGGTGGATGCCCGTCTGCCCGTCACAGCGTTGCTGAAAAGCCAGGCAACGGAATACCCGACCCCAAAAAATCTGAACTATTGGTGGAATTTTGGATCGTTGGCCCTCTTTGTCCTCATCATCATGATCGCCACCGGCCTTTTTCTGGCCATGCACTACAAGGCGGATGCCAACCAGTCCTTCGATGTGGTGGAGCATATCATGCGGGATGTCAACTATGGCTGGTTGCTCCGCTATCTGCACGCCAACGGTGCGTCGTTCTTTTTCATGGTCGTCTATATCCACATTTTGCGTGGCATGTATTACGGCTCCTACCGCAAACCCAGGGAAATTTTGTGGTGGTTTGGCATTATCATCTTCTTCATGATGATGGCCACCGCCTTCATGGGGTATGTGCTGCCCTGGGGACAGATGTCCTACTGGGGAGCGGCGGTGATCACCAACCTGATGAGCGCCATTCCGATCATCGGCGAGGATTTGGTGGTCTGGATCTGGGGCGGCTTTTCGGTGGGGGATCCCACCCTGAACCGCTTTTTCGCGCTGCATTTCCTGCTGCCGTTGGTCATCTTTGGGGTGGTGATGGTGCATATGTGGGCCCTGCACGCCGTCCATTCCAACAATCCGGTGGGCATCGACGTGCATGAGGGCAAGGACACCATCCCCTTTCACCCCTACTACACCATCAAGGATCTGTATGGGGCGGGCGTCTTTTTGATCTTCTTTTGCGCCGTGGTCTTCTACGCACCCAACTTTTTCCTGGAGCCGGACAACTATATCCCGGCCAACCCCATGCAGACACCGGCCCACATTGTGCCGGAGTGGTATTTTCTCCCCTTCTATGCCATTTTGCGTTCCATCGACTTTTTGGGATCCTTCAGCAAACTGGCAGGGGTGATCGCCATGGGAGGCGCCATTGCCATCCTCTTCATCCTGCCCTTTTTGGATCGTTCCCCGGTACGTTCGTTCCGTTACCGGCCCCTCAGCAAGCAGTTGTTCTGGATTTTTGTCGTCGACTGTTTTGTTCTGGGTTGGGTGGGCTACAATCCGGCCGATGCGGCCATCTTTGATGGCGCGCTGCCCCTGATCATCGTCGGGCGCACCGGCACAGCCCTCTACTTCGGCTATTTCTTCCTGTTGTGGGTGATCACCGCCTTCGACATTGAAAAGCACACACCCGTACCCAAGAGCATCTAAGGGGAGCGCGAACCATGAACGTTTTGACAGCACAAACCACCGGCAGAGCAACGGTCCAGACGGTGGGTCGCCGCCTGGGGCACTGGGTCAGCATGCTACTGCTGCTGGTGGCCTCTCTGGCAACCCTTCTGCCAGCCACGGGGGCGATGGCCTCCGGGGGGGTGGCGATTCCCAAACAAAACTGGTCCTTTGCCGGGATGTTTGGCACCTTTGACAATGCCGCACTGAAGCGAGGGGCGCAGGTGGCGGTGCAATCCTGCATGACCTGTCATTCCATCAAATATATCAAGTTTGACCAGTTGCGGCAGTTCGGTGTGAGCGAGCAGGAGGTGAAAACCTGGGCGGAAAGTCAGGGACGCACCAAAAAAGATGCCATGCTCTCCGGCATGGAGGCGGCGGCGGCCAAAGAGGCGTTTGGGGTGGTGCCACCGGATCTCTCCCTGATCACCAAGGCACGCAAGGGTTATGAAGATTATGTGTTCGGCATTTTGACCGGTTATGCCAGTGCGGCTGATGTGGCTCTGGCCCAGCGGGTCATGGCGGATGGCAAGGTGTCGGGGGAGGAGGCCAAGGAGGTGGCCTCCCAGTTGCAGTTGGATTTGCGTCATCCCGACAAAATGGGAGAGGTGTTGAAGCGCATCGTGGCGGGGGAAAATTTCAACCGCTATTTTCCCGGTCACTTTTTTGCCATGCCCGCCCCGTTGTCCGATGGGGCGGTGGTCTACAGCGATGGCACCGAGAACAGCAGAAACCAGTTGGCGCGGGATGTGGTAACCTTCCTGGCCTGGGCGGCTGAACCTACCCAGATGGAGCGCAAGTCTCTGGGCATCAAGGTGCTGCTCTATCTCTTCGTGCTGACCATCATGCTCTATGCGGTCAAACGGCGGATTTGGGCGAAGGTGCACTGAGTCGGTTTTTTTGCCGGGTGGTGGGGAGGACTTCCCCCCCCACCACCACTCCGGCTCAGCGGCTTTGCTCATCGTTTCGCCCACAACGGGGGCTTCACCCCCGACCCCCACCAGGGACTCCGTCCCTGGACCCTGCCAGGGGGATAATCCCCCTGGACCCCTGGTCGTTGAAACGATCAGGGGGGCTGGGGGCGGCGGGGTTTTCTGCTCAATAACGCACCAACTTGACCTCCAGCACATTGGGGACCGCCCGCAGGCTCTGCATCACCTCCGCCGGCACATCCTGATCGATATTGATGAAGGCAATCGCCCGCCCGCCGATAGCGGTCCGCCCCAGATGAAAATTGGCAATGTTGATCCCCGCATCGCCCAAAATGGTCCCCACCCGGCCAATCAAACCGGGACTGTCCTGATTGGCGATACATAACAGGTTACCCTCCGGGGTCGCCTCGACAGGCACCTGATCCATGGAGACCACCCGGGGTTGCTGGCCGTTGTTGAAGAGGGTTCCGGAGATACAGCGCTCCCCCTTCTCGGTGGCGATGGCCACTGTGATCATGGAGGTAAAGCCAGTGCGGCACCGTTTGTTGATGGCCTCCACCACTTCGATACCCCGCTCCTCGGCGATCAACGGCGCATTGACCACATTCACCCCACTCTCCAGGATCGGCTTCAACAAACTGTTGAGCAACACGTTGGTGATGGGCTTGCGGTTGAGCTGGGCCACCTCCCCCTCATAGGTCACCTCAATACGCTCGATGCCCATCTCGATCAACTGCCCCAACATGGTGCCCAACTTGTCCGCCAAATTGAGAAAAGGCCGCAACAGCGGCAGTTCCCCCTCGGAAACGGCGGGAATATTCAGGGCATTCTGCACCGTACCGTTAAGCAGATAATCGGCAATCTGCTCGGCAATCTGCACGGCCACATTTTCCTGCGCCTCCACCGTCGAGGCACCCAAATGGGGCGTACACACCACATTTTCCAGCTCAAACAAGGGATTGTTGACCGCTGGCTCCTCCTCAAAAACATCCAGGCCTGCGGCAAAAACCCGCCCGGACTTCAATGCCTCATAGAGTGCCGACTCCTCGACGATCCCGCCACGGGCGCAGTTGACCACGATCACCCCATGCTTCATCTGGGCAAAGGCTGCCGCATCGACAATGTATTGGGTATGTACCGTCAACGGCGTATGCACCGTCAGCAGATCCAGGCGTGGCCAAAAATCCTCCAGCTTTTCGATCAATTCCACGCCCATCTCTTCCGCCCGTTGCCGCGAGAGAAAGGGATCATAGGCGATCACGTGCATTTTCAGGCCCTGGAATCGTTCCACCACCAGCGAGCCGATGTTGCCGCTGCCGATGATGCCCAGGGTTTTTCCCCCCAATTCCCGCCCCATGAAACGATTTTTTTCCCATTTGCCCGCCTTGGTGGAGGCGGTGGCCGCCGCAATCTGCCGGGAGGCCGCCAGGGCCAGGGCCACTGTATGCTCTGCTGTGGTCACGGAGTTGCCGAAGGGGGCATTCATGACGATCACCCCCTGTTTGGAGGCCGCCGGAATGTCCACATTGTCCACACCAATCCCCGCCCGTCCGATCACCCGCAAACGGGTTGCCGCCCGGATCAGGGGCCCCGTCAAGCGGGTGGAGGAACGGATCGCCACACCGTCATAATTGGGCAATATTTCCTGCAGTTCCGCTGGTGACAGGCCGGTACGGACATCCACCTCCACCCCACGTTTACGAAACAGTTCCTCCGCTTTGGGAGACATTTTGTCAGCAATCAATACCTTCGGCATTCTCATCTTCCTTTGTCTGGCTCCCCCGACACACAGGAAACAGGGAAGTCTTGTCATAACAGGGGCAAAACCCTACACTGCCAACATCACACGTTTTTCCGGGCATGATCTCACCGCGTCGGCTTTCGTAAAAGCGCGCCCAGGCAACAGCAACGGCAACGGCAACCGCCAAATTCCCAGGGCTCCGCCCTGGACCCGCCAGGGGGATGACCCCCCTGGACCCGCAATTATATGGATTATCAATAAATTTCGGGAAGCAATACAAGAGGATGAACGCATGCGCACAGATCGCCCCCCCACCCTGCTGATCGTGGCCGGCTCCGACCCCACCGCCGGTGCCGGCCTGCAAGCCGATCTGAAAACCGCCACCTGTCTGGGTGTCTATGCCTACACCGCCGTCACCGCCATCACCCTCCAGGATGGCCAACGGGTCCATGCCGTCCACCCCCTGGAGGCCCGCCAGGTGGCCGAACAGATGCGCATCTGTCTGACCAACCTGCCGGTGGACGCCATCAAACTGGGGATGCTGGCCAACCGGGGGATACTCCTGGCGGTGAGCGAAGTGCTACACGAGTGGCCCCACATTCCCGTCATCGCCGACCCGGTCCTCGCCGGCACCGGCGGCGGCACCCTCCTGGAGAGCGAGGGCACCGAGCTCTACCTGACCCACCTGCTGCCCCACATCACCCTGCTCACCCCCAACCTGCCCGAAGCCGAACGCCTCAGCGGGCTGCGGGTGCGCACGCTCCCCGACATGGAACAGGCCGCCCGGCGCCTGGCCGGCCACCGCCCCACCACCGTTCTGATTACCGGCGGTCACCTTCCCGGTGACACCCTCACCGATCTGCTCTGGGATGGCAAAAACGTCGAGCTTTTTCACAGTCAACGCCTGCCCGGCCCCGGCTTCCACGGCACCGGCTGCACCCTGACCACCGCCATCGCCGTCGGGCTGGCCCAGGGAAAAAGCAGCTCGGAAGCCGTGCGCTACGCCCTGCTCTACCTGCGCCGCGCCATGATCGACAGCCTCCCCCTCGGCGCCGGACAACGCCTGCTCAACCATCCCCCAGGGGCCCTGCCCCTGGACCCCGCCAGGGGGGATAATCCCCCCTGGACCCCCTGATTGTTTTCAGAAAAATATGTAAAAGGAAGAGGGGAGAGAGGCAGGGTATCTCTTTAGCGGGGGGCGGCCCGCACCGCCCGCAGCGGCCAAACCGCATTGCGACGCTCCTGGCTGCCATTATACAACATGCCATTGGCCGGCGCCAAATACCAGACATGACCCGGATTGGCCGCATGGGGAGTGGCCGACCAATAATAACCGGCGGCAATCGTACCCACAAACAACCCACTTTCCTGCCAGTCCAACAGATATTGCATCTCCTCCATGGTGGGCAGCCGCCAATCGCCACGCCCGGAACCATCCGACAACTGACA
>JADGCE010000035.1:6794-11844 GCA_015229095.1 Magnetococcales bacterium
ACTCTCCGGCATGTCAATCCGCTGAAAATGCAGCACCGCCGTCTCCCTCTCCTGCGGGCGCTGTGCCACACCATAGCGGCTCTCCTGGGTATCCGGCATCCCGGCGGGTGGGGTCACCGGAGCGGCAGCGGGGAGCGTCACCTGCTCCTGCGCACCGAAATGGCCCGTCACATGAGAGGGGGCGGCCCCCTCGCTGCCAGCAGCACGGCTACCCCACAGGGGCGTCTCCCGGCCCGGCGGCAACCCCTCCATACCCGTCGGCACCACCACCGTCTCCCCCACGGAATAGCGCACCGCCCTCTGCTTCAGTGCCGCCGATTTGTGTCGTCGAGCCGCTTTTTTGCTCCCATGGCCCCGACGGGCGCCACTGCTGCGCTGCACCTGGGACTTTTTGGGTGTTGCCACCGGAGCAGGCTGGGAAGCCGACGGAGCCACCTCGGCGTTCCCCTCCTCCCCGCTGCTTTCACTGGCATCGGCATCGACCGCCACCGACTCCCCGGCCTCCACGGCACGCAACTTGGCCTGGGCCTTGACGTTGCCCTGCTTGGCCGATTTCCGATACCAAAAAAGGGCCTGATCCTTGTCCTCCACCACCCCCAAGCCCGACCCATACATGAGGCCAAGATTGAATTGGGCCACACTGTCGCCCTGGGTGGCCGCCTTCCGATACCAAGTGACGGCCGCCTCGTGATCCTGCAGCACCCCCCGACCATCCCGATACAGATTGCCCAAATTATTTTGCGCCGCCGTCACCCCCTGCTCCGCCGCCTGTCGATACCAGGCCGCCGCACCCGGAAGATCCTGGTCAACCCCCTGACCCTTGTCATACAAACGGCCCAGACGATACTGAGCCTTGGCCAACCCCTGCTCCGCCGCCTTGCGCAACCAAAACTCGGCCTTGCCGGTATCCTGGGGCATCCCTCCCCGCCCCTCCAGGTAGTCCACCCCCAACCGCCACTGACTGACCGCATCCCCCTGCTCCGCCTTGACCGCCGTGGTGGCCAATTCGGCGGCCATACTCATGCCACAAGGAAAAATCAGCAGCAGCGCTGCATACACAAACGGAACGATCCGCATGGCAAATATTTCCTTCTTTTAGCGATGTTGCCGTTTTTTCCCCGCATCATTCCAGACGGATTGCAGGCAAAAATGCGCATGCTCCGGGGAAAAATCCTGGCTGATGGCATCATACAAAAAAGAGGGCACTGCATCCCGCCTGCACCGCCCGGATGGAAAATCCCGCGCCGAAACAGCCCGCGCAGCGGGATGCACCAACAACCATGCCCGCAAATCACGTGTGCTGGCAAATCCCACGACAATGCCGTCGATCATGGCATATTTTTTACCCATCGTTTCTCTCCCTTCCCCCCATGGTACGAAAAAACCGTGCATATAGCTAGTCGCTTGCAACCGGCAGGCGATAGCCCGCCAGACGGGCGGCAATCTCCTGATAGAGACGGGACAACCAGACAGGCTGCGTCGAAGAGGGTTCCTGGAGGGGGCGTTGGCGAAAATCATACGGAGCGATGATCACCTCCGTCGGACCATCACCCGCCATCAGGTTCATGACAAACAGCTCCTCAATCGCCCCATCGCCGATGGCGACACAGCCCACGGAGGCGGCGCCTCCATGGATAAAAATATCGCCGCCCAGATCGGTGCGGGACTCCTCTTCAGCCCTCTGGAGGTCAAAGGTGTTGGGATAGTCCAGCTTCAGCGACAAATGGAAGGCGCTGTTGGGATTGAGCCAGACGATCCGATAGATCCCCTCCGGCACCTGGTGATCCCCCCGGCGCTGTTTGGGGCCGGCATGGCCGCTCATGGCCAGGGCCGGATAATCCGTGACAAAACGGGGAGCGTTTTCGGTATTCGCCCACACTTCCAGCCGCTTTTCCTCCTTGAACACCAACAGGACAATGCCCCGTTGCAGGGGATAACCCAGTCCCACCGCCCGGAGCAGACTCCGCACCTGACTCTCCACATCAGCCCGCAATCGGATCACCGGCTCCTCCCCCTCCTCCTTCACCAGCACCAGCAGACGGTCCGGGTCCGCCGCCACAGGGTCCACCCTCCCCCAGCAGAGGAAAACCGCCAGCCAACCGATCCACAACGGTCGCAGCCACGCCATCCTGTTGCCGAACACCGTACACTCCCCCTTCACCGTCCCGCCAGATGACCCCCCGGTGCGCCGCACTATAGCGGAATTGTGCCGACAATAGCACGGGATTCCCGCAACAACCGGGAGAGAGGGGGCAGGAACCCACAGAAAGGGGTTGAACTGTGGGGTGCGAAAGAGGCACACTGCCCCGCATCGCCCCCGCTGCCGCCCCTGCTGCACAGGGGATGCTCTTGAAGGCCGAGGAGCCACCGTTGTCCACCCCTCTTTCCACCACGCCCACCCTGACTCTGCCCGTGGGGGGCATGTCCTGCGGCTCCTGCTCGGCGCGCCTGCAACGCCACCTAGCCCAGATGGCCGGGGTTGAGCAGGTCACCGTCAATCTGGCCACCGCCCGCGCCTGCATCCAAACCCACCTGCCGTTGTCCACCCTGATGGAGGCGGTACACAAGGCGGGCTTCACGGTGCCCGAAGAGCAGGTCCGCTGCGTCATCCATGGTCTGACCGACGACCCCCATGACCTGCAGCAGGCCGAAAGGGCCCTGTCACAACTGGCCGGGATACGCCAGGTGCAGATCGACCTGGCCCAGGCCAGGGCGCAGATCCGCTATATCCCGGAAAATATTCATTTTGAGCAGATGCGCCAAACCCTGCAGCCTCTGGGGTTTGACCTCCTCCCCCCCGCCAGCGAGAGCACACCGGAGGATCGCGCCGAGCAGGAGCGTCAACACAGCTACCGGGAGCTCGGCATGCGTCTGCGCTATGGCGCGCCCCTGCTGATCGCCCTGATGCTGCTGGACCATGGTGCCCTGACGGGCATGACCCATTTTTTATCCACCCAGGCCAACTACAGCCTGCAAGCCATTCTGGCCACCCCGTTGCAGTTTTGGGTGGGTTGGTATTTTCATCGCAGCAGCCTGACCGTGCTGCGCCATGGCAGCGCCAACATGCACACCCTGGTGACCATCGGCACCTTCAGTGCCTATTTTTATTCCCTGCTGGCTTGGCTGCGGCCCGATATTTTGCAAACGGCGGCACAACGCCCGGCGGTCTACTTTGAGACCGCCGGAGCCATCATCGTCCTGATTCTGTTGGGGCGCTTTCTCGAAGCCCGTGCCAAGGGCGCCACCTCCCAGGCCATTCGGCAGTTGATCGGCCAGATACCCCAAACCGCCCAGGTGATCCGGGGCACAGAACCCCTGGAGATACCCCTCTCTCAGGTATTGCCCGGCGACCGGGTGTTGGTACGCCCCGGAGAAAAAATACCGGTGGATGGGCTGATCCTGGAGGGAGAGTCCCACATCGATGAATCCATGCTGACCGGAGAGGCTCTGCCGATCCATCGGCGGGCCGGGGAGCGGGTTATCGGCGGCACCCTCAATGGTCGGGGCGCGCTGATCTGCCGCGCGACCCGCGTCGGCCAGGATACCGTGCTGGCGCAAATGATCGCCCTGGTGCGGCAGGCCCAGGGGGCCAAACCCCCCATCGCCCAGTTGGCCGATACGATTGCAGCGCTCTTTGTGCCCGCCATCCTGCTGATTGCCGCCCTCACCTTCTCAGCTTGGTGGTTGCTGGGGCCGCCACCGGCCATCACCCATGCCCTGCTCCACGCCGTGGCCGTCCTGGTCATCGCCTGTCCCTGTGCCCTGGGTTTGGCAACCCCCACCTCCATCCTGGTGGGGACAGGCCGGGGGGCAGAGCACGGCATTCTGCTGCGGGGCGGCAGCGCCCTGGAGGCTGCCCACACCCTGGATTGGGTGCTCTTCGACAAAACCGGCACCCTGACCAGCGGCCAACCCTGCCTGACCGACTGGAGCGGCACTCCGGAAGATTTGGCCCTGGTGGCTGCCACCGAAGGGTTGTCAGAGCATCCCATCGCCCTGGCTATTGTCGCGCATGCCAAAGCCGCCCGCCTGCCCCTGCCCAAGGTGGATTTTTTTGAGGCACTGCCCGGCTTGGGGGTCCACGCCCGGATCGGCACGACCGAGGTGTGGGTAGGAACGCGCCGCTTGATGGCCACGGTCGGCATCGCCGTTGATGCCCACGAGGAGGCGTTGAAAGGACTGGAACAGGTGGGCAAAAGTGCCGTTCTGGCGGCGGTGGCCGGGCGCGTGGCAGGGGTTTTGGCCATTGCCGACACTCTGCGACCCGGCAGTCGAGGCGCAGTGCAGGCCTTGCAGCAAGCCGGCATTCAGGTGGCGTTGCTCACCGGCGACAATCAACGCACGGCCCAGGCCATTGCCCGACAGCTGGGCATTACCCATGTCATCGCCGAAGTGCTCCCCCAGGACAAGGCCGCAGAGGTCCGCCGTCTGCAACAAACAGCCGCCCCATCGAAAAAACGGCGCGGTCAGGGCTGGCTGAGTCACGCCTCCCCCGGCAGCAGGGTGGCCATGGTGGGGGACGGCATCAACGATGCGCCGGCACTGGCACAGGCCGATGTGGGCATCGCCATGGGCGGCGGCACCGATGTGGCCATGGAGGCGGCGGACATTGTGTTGATGCGCAACGATCCCCAGGGCGTGGCGACGGCCATCCAACTCTCCCAGGCCACCATGCGCAACATTCGGCAAAATCTGTTCTGGGCCTTCGCCTACAACGTACTGTTGATCCCCCTGGCCGCCGGGCTCTACCAGCCCTGGTTCGGCATCCAACTCTCCCCCGTCTACGCCGCAGCGGCCATGGGACTCTCCAGCCTCACCGTGCTGGGCAATGCCCTGCGTCTGCGCCGGTTCCGACCGCTGCCCCCCCAGACAACCCCTTGACGAGACGACAAGCGCAGCAGAAACCGCATCCTCCCCACCGAACGCCCCATCAGGCCGGTCAATAGATGGACTCTCTATGGCGATAAAAACGATTTGTGCATCTTTCGTTTGACTTTTCATGGCCGGGCGATCATAATCTTTTTTGAAGATAAAGCAGGAAGTTGGCAAA
>JADGCE010000035.1:11944-14976 GCA_015229095.1 Magnetococcales bacterium
CCAACAGGCACACCAACGGATGGCCCAATGGGTGGCCCAATGGGTGGGCCCATGCCCGAACCCGGTGAGCTGAAGCTGGAGCACTTTTTCGACCTGATGAATGCTGTCCACGGCAGCAACTATACCTTTTCCCTGCTCGATCCCTGGAATGAACTCCTGGAGGTGGAGGGGCAGGATCCGGAAATCAAGGCGTTGGGCGTCAGCCAGTTGGCCGTGCAGATGGTCGCCAACGGTGGTGCGGCCCCCCCGGTCACCTTGCTGGTCAACGGCAGCGGTTTTTCCTATCCCGCCACGGTATCGGTAGCCACCCTGTTGAACGATACCAACCTGACGGCTTTGTCCCGCATGACCGGCACCGTCCAGTCTGTAGAGCTTTACCGGGGTGGCAGTTTTGCCAGCGGGACCGTCAGCGGCGGCACTTTGCTGGGCAGGATCTCCCTCACCGCCAGCCAGTTGCAGATCAGCTCCGGCAATTATCAGATGACCCTGGGCGGAACACTGCCCACCTCGTTGAACAACCTGTTCACCCTGCTGGATATCCTGCCCGCCGGCACCTCCTATACCGGCGGCGGTCTGGGCGTCACATCCCTTACCTTGGCCCGCCAGAGCGCGACAAATGCCTCCACATGGAATAATCTGCTGGGCGTAACCCTCGCCGCCAATAGAATCAACCTGACCCTCTACGACACCGGCAACAGTGCTCCGCAAAACACCACCGTGGAGCTGACCCTGAACCGTTTTGCCAACAGCTTTACCGCCGACCAGATCCGGCAAATGCTGGCCGGCACCTGGGGACCGGCCGACCCCATCGTCACCAAAGTCAAGGCCATGCGCGGCGGGCAAACCCTGTATGAGGAGTCTGCCCGCGACAGCAGCGGCCTCCCCATGGATCGGGTCATGGAGCGCGTTGCCGATGCGGCCAACGCTTTTGCAGCCTTCACGCTGGGCAGCACGCAGTTGGGCGGGCTCACCATGACCCAAATGGCGGCCCTCTCCAGCGACCAGATCGCCTGGCTGACCCCCACCCAGATGCGGAGTCTGGGCAGCATGCAGATGGCGGGTTTGACCCCGGAGCAGATGGGTGCTTTGAGCGGCACACAGATTGCCGGCCTGACCCCCGCGCAGATCGGTGCGCTGAGCAGCCTGCAGGTTCCCATGCTGAATCCGACACAACTGCGCGGTTTGAGCAAAACGCAGCTTGGAACGCTGACACCGGAGCAGTTCGGAGGTTTGAGCAGCACGCAGATCGCCGTCCTGAGCAATGCCCAACTGGACGGCCTGACGACCCGGCAGATGGCGGGCCTGAGCGGTGCGCAGTTGGCCGGCATGAGTTCCACCCAGCTGGCCTCGCTGACCACCACCCAGGCTGGCGCCTTGAACAGCACCCAAATGGCGGCCCTGACGCCGACGCAGCAAGCCGGGATCACCGCGATCACCACCGCCCCTCCCACCCCCCCCGTGGCCTCCAATGGCCTCTCCGGCTTCAAGGAGTTTTTGACCGGTCTGCGTGCCTGGGAGGCGGTGGAGGAGCAAATCCCCGACGCACCGCTGGATTCTTCCAGCAGCCACATCATCCTGCAGACCAGCGGTGGTGACTTTGCGCTGCTCAGGGGCAATTTTTCATTCACGGCCAGCAGTGCCAGTGGCAACGTCAGCCAGATGAACCTCTACAAAGGCGGCCAACTCTCCAACCATGCCGTCAGTGGCGGCACCCTGCTGGGCAGCTTGAGCTACGCCTCCAATCGGGAGCAGATGACGATCGGCGGCTTCCGGGTGACCGCCGCAGGCACCTTTGCCACCTCCCTGGCAAGCATCCAACAGGGGAGCAGTTCGGACCGGGTCACCGCCTTGAAGGTGGAGCGCCAGCAGGGTACGAATTGGAACACCCTGATGGATGTCGAATTGGGCTCCAACAAGGTGGTCGCCCGTTTGCGTGATCCGCAGGGCACCGCCCAGGAGACCAAGGTGGAAATGACCTTGGGCGGTTCTGGCAGCTTTGATGGCGACAGCATTGAGATACTGTTGGCCAGTTTGTGGGGCGCGTTTGATCCGGCCTACAGCATCGGAGAGGTGCTGGCCATGCCCAACCAGCCGAATCGGCCCATCACCAAGGTGGAGGTGGAGCGCGGCGGGCAGACCCTGTTCCGTGCCGAGTCCGCTGCCGGCATCCCCTTTGCCGATGTCATGGCCGCCTATTTTGACATGGCCCATTTCCTGGCGATGCCTCCCTCGGCCATTGATCCCGGCACCCTCACCGCCACGCAGGTGGGTGTCCTGACCCCGACCCAGATGAAAGCCCTGGACAGTGCAGCGATTGACACCCTGACCCCGGAGCAGATGGGCCGGTTGGGCAGTGCCCAACTCGCGGCCTTGACCCCGACCCAGATGCGCTATCTGGACAGCGACCAGATGGCGGCCATGAACCAGACCCAGATGCGGGGTTTGAGCAGCTCCCAGATGCAGGTTTTGACCCCGGAGCAGATGGGCGGCTTGACCCCCGGACAGTTGGCGGCCCTGAGCCCAACCCAGGTCAGGGCGCTGAGCAGCACCCAGATGGCGGGGTTGACCCCGACCCAGGCCCAGGGACTGATCGGCACCCAGGCGGCGGGGTTGACCCCGACCTTGATGCAGGGATTGGGTTCTGCCGTGCTGCAGGTATTGAGCAGCACCCAGATGCGGGCACTCAACAGCAGCGTGTTGGCCGGCTTGAGTCCCACCCAGATGGGCGCTTTGGGGAGCGGTCAAATCGCCTCTTTGAGCACCTCGCAGCTCAAGGGATTGAGCAGCACCCAGTTGGGCGCATTGGATGCAACCCAGATCGGTGGCCTGGATCGGACCTTGATGGCGGCTTTGACCCCCACCCAGATGCGGGGCTTGCCCCCTGAGGCGATGGGCGCCCTGGGCAGCAGCCAGATCGCCGGCCTGGACAGCAAACAACTGGGCGCCCTGAGCACCAGCCAGGTACGGGGCTTGGCCAGCGGTCAGATCGCCACCATGAACAGCAGCCAATTGCGCGGCCTGAGCAGCACCCA
>JADGCE010000035.1:15076-19978 GCA_015229095.1 Magnetococcales bacterium
GCACCGCCCAGGTGGGTGCCTTGGGCACCTCGGTCATTGCCGGATTGAGCAACAACCAATTGGCCGGGCTGACGGCCAATCAACTGAGGGCCCTGGGTGGCGAGCAGTTGGCTGCCTTGGGCACCAAACAGCTGGCGGCCCTTTCCACAACCCAGGTACAGGGTTTGGATCCGGCCCGGATGGGCACCCTGAGCAGGACGCAGATCGGCGGTTTCAGCAACAAGCAGATCGGTGCTTTGAGCACCTCCCAGATCGATGCCCTGGGGAGCAGCCAGATCAATGGGCTTTCCAAGGCACAGATCGGGGCCCTGAGTGGGGCACAGTTGGCCGTGCTGGATGCGACGCAGATCGCCGGTCTGACGGCGGACCATCTCAAATCTCTCTCCACCTCCCAGGTAACGGCTCTGAGCAGTACCCAGATCGGGGCCCTGAACCAGACCCAGATCGGTGGTTTGGGTGTCGATCAGATCAAACGGATGGGAGCCACACAACTTGCCGGGCTGGGCAGTGCACAGGTGGCGGGTCTGGGCACGGCCCAGTTGAATGCCCTGAGCACGTCGCAGATCGCCGCGTTGGGCAGTGCCCTGGTCATGGGACTCTCCCCGGCCAATATCGGGCGACTGCCGGTGCAGGGCCTGACCCAGACCCAAATCCAGGCCATGGGCCCGGCGCAGGTCGGTGGTCTGAATGCCGCGCAGATCGCCAAACTGACCGCCACGCAAATGGGCGGCTTCGGAACGGATGATATTGCGGCACTGAACACCACCCAGATGAGAGCCTTGACCACCAGTCAACTCGGTGCCTTGACGGCAGAACAGGTGCAAGGGTTGGAGTCCACCGATATTGGGGTGCTGTCGGCGGCGCAGTTGGGTGCCCTCTCCCCTGGTCGGATCGGTGCGTTGTTGCCCGGTCAGATCCGGGGGTTGAGCTCCGGGCAGATCAAGGATCTCTCCACCTCCCAGGTGGCGGGATTGACTGCGACCCAGATGGGGGCCTTGACCACCCAGCAGGTGAAGGGTCTGGAGTCCAGGGATATTGCCCTGCTGACGGGAACGGCCATGACCGGGTTGAACATGACCCTGATCACCGCCCTCTCTCCCGACCAGCTCAAAGGTTTGACGAGCAGCCACGTGCGCAACCTTTCCACGGAGCAGTTGGGTGGCTTTACCAGCACCCAGATCAAGGCATTGAGCAGCAGTCAGGTCACGGCCCTCTCCGCCCATGTCAACCAGCTGAGTACGGCCCAGGTGCGCGGTCTGGAAACGGCGGATTTTGCCAGCCTCAATGTGGCCGCCAATCCCTTCACAGCCCAGCAGTTCGGGGCTTTGACGACGGCCCAGCAGAATGCCTATAGTCAGGCGGGTGGGGCCATGCCCTCCTCCTAAACAAAAACCTTACGGGATGCGGCCTGCGGGCCGCATTCCTTTTTTTGCCAGTCACCAACGGGATACACTGACCGCGCGATCCTCTCTCTCCGTCAACAGGTGGCCCGGCCATGAAATTTATCGACCCACGCATCGATTTCGCCTTCAAGAAAATTTTTGGCAGCGAGTCCGCCAAGGATGTTCTTGCCAGTTTTCTGGAAAGCCTGCTGGGATTGGAAGGGGATCGGCGCATTGCCGAGTTGACCATCCTGGACCCCTTCCTGGCACCCCGGATCCGGGAGATGAAATATTCCATCCTGGATGTCAAATGCCGGGATCACCGTGGGGTCTCCTACATCGTGGAGATGCAGGTGCAGAAGGTGGCTGCCTTCCTGAAAAGGATCCAATACAACGTCGCCAAGATATACGCAAACCAGATAGAGCGGGGTGAGGAATATCCCAAGCTGAATCAGGTCATCGCCATCACCATCACCGATTTTGTCCTGTTCGATGGCTTTGACCACTGCGTCTCACGCCATGAGTCACGGGAGAGCATCACGGGACGCTCCTACCTGCAGGAAATTCTGCTCTTTTTCGTGGAGCTTCCCAAGTTTTCAAAGTCACTGGAGGGGCTGGAAAACATCCTCGACCGCTGGATCTATTTTATCAAGTATGCCGGTTCCCTGCAGGAGGTGCCCGAAAGGCTGAGTTTGCCGCCCTTCCGTCATGCCTTTGAGATGGCCATGGTGGCCAACATGACGGCGGAGGAGTTGGAAATGTATGACAAGGCCGGTATCGCCATTGCAGATGCGCGGGGAGCGGTCGAACTGGCGCAGGAGGAGGCTCTCCGGAAAGGGCGGCAGGAGGGATGGCAGAAAGGACGACAGGAAGGACGACAGGAAGGCGAAAAAAAAGGCAAGGCAGATACCTTGACCCATCTCCTGCAGCACCGCTTCGGGACGCTCCCCCAGTGGGCCACCGACACAATCGCCCAGGCCGAGTTGCCCGCCCTGGAGGCGTGGAGTCTCCGGCTTCTGGACGCACCCACCTTGGAAAGCGTGCTGGCGGCCACTACTACTGCAGCAGCGCCACCCCTTTGATCTGCACAAACAGCGGCAGACCGCTGTGCAGATCCAGAAGATGACGGGATTTTTGCGTCACTCTGGCCAGCAGAGGGGTCTCTCCCACCACCACCTTGACCATCACCTGGGCGGCATTCTCTTCCACCACCTCCAGCACGCGGGCGGGAAACAGATTGAGAATGCTGGTACGCCCTGGGGGATCCAGCACCAGACTGACATCGCGGGCCTGGACCCGTATCCGCACCGCTTCACCCAGAGGCGGTTGGGCGGCCGGCATGGCGAGGTGCAGCCCCGGGCCAAAGGAAAAGTGCGCCAGATGAAAGCGGGCATCCCAACCGCTGACCACGGCATCGATCACCGCCGCTGCATCCGGGGCATGGGCCAGGGGCAGATCCAGACGGGTCAGCATCTCGGCCAGGGGGCCCAGGGCCTGGATGCGCCCTTCGTTCATCCAGGCCAACTGCCGGGCCAGAGGAATGATGTCGTCCAGATCATGGCTGACATAGAGCATGGGCAGCGCATGGTGCCGCTGCAACTGCCGCAGATCTTCCAGAATACGGTGTTTTTCCGGTTGATCCAGGGAGACCAGCGGCTCATCCAGCAGCAACAGATCCGGGCTGCTCAGCAGGGCGCGGCCCAAGGCCACCCGCTGCCGTTCCCCCCCGGAGAGATGATGGGGCCAGCGTTCCAGCAAGGGAGCCAGACGGAGCAGCTCCACCACCTCCGCCTGGCCGATGATGCGCCGCTCTGCCGGGGTACGGTGCCAGCCATAGAGCAGATTGTCGGCAACCTTTTGGTGGGAAAAGAGGCGACCATCCTGAAAGACCACCGCGACGGAGCGGGCATGGGGGGGCAAAAAGCAGCCTGTCGAGCTCTCCTGCCACAGGGTTTCTCCCAGGCGGCAGTGCCCGCTGCTGGTGCGTTCCAGCCCGGCCAGACAACGCAGGAAGGTGCTTTTGCCGCTGCCGGAGGGGCCAAACAGGGCGACCACCCCCTGCATCTCCAGTTGGATGGCCGCCTCCAGAGAAAAACGGCCCTGCTGCAGGCAAAAATGGGCATCCAGCCTCACGAGAGGGCACCCACGGGGCGGCGGTTGATGGCATGCACGGCCAGCAACAGGGCCAGGGAGAGGAGCAGCAGCAACAAGGCCAGCCCATGGGCACGATCGTAGGCCAGATTTTCCACCTGTTCGTAGATGGCCACCGACACCACTTGTGTCGCACCGGGAATGTTGCCGCCCACCATGAGCACCACCCCAAACTCCCCCAGGGTGTGGGCAAAGCCCAGCACCCCGGCTGTCACAAAGCCATGGCGCGCCTGGGGCACGGCCACGCTCCAAAAGGCATCCCAGGGGGTCGCCCCCAGGCTCCAGGCCACCTCCAGGGTGCGCTGACCCACCCCCTCGAAGGCCCGCTGCAACGGCTGGGTCACAAAGGGCAGGGAGTACAACACCGAGGCGATGACCAGACCGCTGAAGCTGAAGGCCAGGCTATCCCCGCTCAACGCCTGCCAGCCTGCCCCCAGCCAGCCACGGGGGCCCAAAAGAATCAACACATAAAATCCCAGCACCGTGGGCGGCAACACCAAGGGCAAGGCGACCACCGCTTCCAGGAGGGGTTTCCAACGGCTTTTGCTGCCGGCCAGCCACCAGGCCAGGGGGGTGCACAACATAAACAAAACCAAAGTGGTAACCGTCGCCAGCAGCAGGCTCAGACGCAGGGCCTGCCAATCTTCCGGGGCGATCATGGTACGGCTCCGAAGCCCAGGGCGACCAGGGTGGCCTGGGTGGGGGCAGAGGTTAAAAAGGCGATCAACTGGGTCACGGCCTCCTGCCCCTCGCCCCGTGTCAGACGCACCCCCTCGTGGCGCAAAGGCCGGTAGAGGTGGGGGGGTGGTTCCCAAAACGCGCCGGGCAGGGGGGTTCCTTCGGCGGTCAGCAGTTGGGAATGGGCCACAAAACCGGCATCCACCGCACCGCTCTGGACAAAGGCCAGGCTTTGCCCGACATTTTCCCCGTAGGCTAGGCGACCGGACCAGTCGTGCCAGAGGTTCAGGGCGGTCAGCACCTCTTTGGCGGCCCGTCCATAGGGGGCTGTCTGGGGATTGGCCAGGGCAATGCGGCGGAGCTGGCCGTTGCTCAGGGCGTTGGCCCCGGCCTGCAACCGTTCCGCCTGGGGCGAGAAGAGAACCAAACGCCCCAGGGCATAGAGAAACCGGCTGCCAGGCACCGCCAGACCGGCCTGGATCAACTGTTGGGGATAGTGGTCATCGGCAGCCAGAAAGAGCTGATAGGGGGCGCCATTCTGAATCTGGGCATAGAGGGTGCCGGAAGAGGCGGCGCTGATCCGCAGGGTATGGCCGCTCTGCTGGGTAAACTGGGGTTTGAGCCGCTCCATGGCGGTTTTAAAGCTGGCTGTCACCGCCACATGGAGGGTTTCCGCCCCGGCCAGGGCAGG
>JADGCE010000191.1 GCA_015229095.1 Magnetococcales bacterium
GAATGTGCGCGCCCAGGGTGCCATGATCACCGTGGAGTGCGACAAACGGCTCATACCGCTCTTTTCCCGGTCATTCCCCGGCATCACCTATGTGGAAATGGGTGATCCCCACTGTTTCATCATGAACCGCAAAACTTTTGATTATCACGCCATTGTCTGCCGACTGGCCCGCCATTTTCGTCCCGGTTTGCCCGGCTTTCCCAGCCGACCCTCCTATTTGCGGGCAGACATGGGAAAACGGACCCGGTTGCGTCAACGCTACTTGGCGGGTCGCGGCGGGGTCAAACTGGTCGGCATTGCTTGGCACAGCAAAAAAAGTATCAACTTTGGCCACAAAAAATCCCTCCGTCTCCTGGATTTTCTCCCTGTGCTGGAACGGGAGGGTGTGGTATTCGTCGATCTGCAATACGGGGATACCCTGGGGGAGCGACTGGCCTTTACGGCAGAGACCGGCATTCCCATCCTGCACGATGACTCCATCGATCAAATGGTGGATCTGGACAGCTTTGCCGCCCAGGTGGCGGCCATGGATGTGGTGGTAACCATCTCCAATACAACGGCCCATATGGCCGGGGCGTTGGGGGTGCCGACCCTGCTGATCCTGGAAGATGTCCCCTCTTTATGGTTCTGGGGCATCACGGGTGAACGCTCCCCCTGGTATCCGGCTATGCGGTTGTTCCGGGCGCACAAACGGGGCGAGTGGGAGGAGGTGCTCCTGCGGGTTGCAGAGGCGCTGACCGCTGGCCTCGATGCCGGGGCAGGTTCATGAAACACAACAGGAGAGAGGCGCGCGGGAGAAAGGGATGAACACCACGAGGACCACCATCTCCGAAGAATACCGGGCCATGCAGGCCGAGCTGCATGCCCGGGGCAACTATGGTGTCACGGCCATGCAATACGGTGCTACCGTTCTAAAATTGTTGGAACTCTGTGGCGCCAGCACGCTGCTGGACTATGGATGCGGCAGCAAACGCAGCCTGCTCATGGGAATGAACGTGCCGCCGCATGTGCACTATGAGGGCTACGATCCGGCGGTGCCCGCCTATGCCAACCGGCCACAACCGGCCCAACTGGTGGTTTGCATCGATGTGCTGGAACATATCGAGCATGAATATCTGGAGAGCGTCCTCGATGATCTCGCCGAGCTCTGCAACCCGTTCGGTTTTTTCACCATCCATACCGGTCCGGCTGTCAAATTTTTACGGGATGGTCGCAACGCCCATCTGATTCAACAGGGCCAGGGGTTTTGGTTTGCACGTCTGGAAAAACGGTTTACCATCCTCTCCTCCAACCCGGTCCCCAGCGGCTTTGCCGTCCTGGTGCGCTCCCTCTCCGCGCCGGAATAACCGGAAGACCCGGCTATGGGGGAGCGTGGGGGGTATCCGAGGCGTTCCGTCGCAGCAACAGAATCAACAACAACGCACCCAAGGCCCAAATACCCAGAGAGACCTGCCACTCCACCCGTGTCGGCCAATAGCGAACCACCTCTCCCAGGGGGGTGGGGATAAAGCCCGGCACGACCAATCCCAGCCCCTTGTCCATCCATATCCCCAGCACGCCCCACCCATACCCTTTGGCAAAACGCCAGACCAGGAGCAGTGCCATCCCCTTCAAGGCGAGCCCCGTCCACGCCCATGCACTCCAGATATCCAACCCACCCCCATAGAGCAACCGGGCGGTCTCCCCCTCGGCTGCCGCCCGATAAAACCAGACAAACCCCTCGGAACCCAACAGAAAAAAATCGAGACCCAAACAGCCCAGAAAGAGGCGACGCAGGTATATCTGCCCCCATGCCTCCGTGTCCGCCGGCCAATGGCGGCGCAGCAGCAGCAACAACCCGGCGCCCGCAGCAAAGGCCGAAGCGATAAAGCGGGGGGCCATCAGCCCCGTGAACCAGAAAGGCCGGGCGGGATGTCCCGCCAGCAAAAAGGCCGTCACCGTGTGGATGGAGATCCCGAGAAGGATCGCCAGCAGCAGGCCGATGGGATGCCGCCAACCGGCCCACAAAAGGAGGGTCAACAGCAGATAGCCGACCAAAACCACCAGATCCCAGGCCATGATGGATTGGGGAAAATGGAGCCGCCCCAGCAGCGGCAGGGCATGCCACACCCGCAGCGGTTGGCCCAGATCCACGGTTACGAAGAGCAGGCTCATCAGCACGGCCACCAGGGCCACCGCTTCCGCCAGAGGCAACAGGGCCGCTGCCGCCGGCTGCCTGAACCCATAGACCGGCACCACCAGAATCACCGCCGAAGCCGCCACCCCCACCCAAAAAACAACCTGGCTGATATACAACCCCCACACCACCGCATCCTGCAAACCGGTCACCGCCAGCCCCAACCGCCACTGCTCGGCATAGCCCAGCAGGCCGATGAGCAGCGCGAGCAGAGAGAGGGCCACCCAGCCGGTCGTCCGGCTCATAGGGCATCCACAAAATAGAAAAAACGGGGCTGGGTGCCCTGCTCTTCCTTGAGACGATAGATGGGACGGGTGGCCAGGATATGGCGGATACTGCTCTCCGGATCGAGCAGATTGCCAAACACCCGCGCCCCGGTACGGCAGGCCTCCAGACAGGCGGGCAGCAGCCCTTGGCGGCTGCGCTGGATGCAGAAGGTGCACTTTTCCATCACCCCCATGGGACGGGGGCGATTGCCCAGATAGTGGGTTTCCGGGCGGATCTCCTCTGCGGGGATGAGGGGCTGCTGCCAGTTGAAATGCCGCGCCCCATACGGGCA
>JADGCE010000036.1 GCA_015229095.1 Magnetococcales bacterium
AGGAGAGTCACCTCTGCGTCTGGCAGCATCTCTTCTGGTTCGCTGCTCTCTTCCGATTCAAGGAGAGTCACCTCTATTGTTGGGCGTATCTCCTCTTGCTCGCTGCTCTCTTCCCGCTCAGGGATGGTTTCGACCGCTCCTGAAAGCGCCACCTCCACCCCAACGGACTCCTCCGGTTCCAGGGATTCTGCCAGGGTTGCTCCAAGCTCCGTTGTCATTGTGTCGGGGGGGAGTGATTCGGAAGCCGTCAGCGGGCTCACAGCTGATGTGGCGGCGGGTTTCTGTTCTTCCGGCGCCATCTTCTCGGAGGGAGCAGGCTCCTCTTCCCGATGCGCGTGTGCGGCCTGTGCCGTCTCCTTGGCGGCGGATGCCCCTGCATCCAGCTCAAAACCGCGCAGATCGACATAATCCGCCTCTTCGGAAAAATCGCCATCCCCGTAAGCCGGCAGCATCAGGGATTCCAGCAACTCCTGCTCCAGGTTGGCATCATTTTCAAAACCTTGCACCGTCACGGAGGGGGCGTTTTGCGGCGGGCTTGCGCTGTCCGGTCTCATGTCAGCGGGCAACCGGTCGGGAACCACCTCTCCCCCTTCGTCCAGCAACTCCTCCAGGGAGGCCAGAATCTCCTCCATGGAAGGGCCTTCGCCCAGAAGATCCGCATAGGGATCCCCCTTATGCTGTTTGTGCTGGCCACCGTCTGTAGACGACCCGCTCGCCCCGCTCTCAATGATCTGCCCGGAAGCTGTTTCTGTATGGGAAAGGGATGGATCCGCTTCGGATGACCCTCGTCTTTCTTTGACTTTTCTGTTGGCCATTGAGTTTAGCTATCCTTATGCACCGTCACGAGACCGCAAGCACCCGCGCTACGGGAGACTCGGAGGCATCACCAGCCAAAAAACATGCGGATGGAATCCAGGATGACCCGGAAAAAGCCACCCTTGGGCACGTCGACCGCAGCCACCACGGGGCGGGCGAGCAGCTCTTTGCCGCCCAACTTGACCACCACGCGGCCTACCGTATCTCCGGCGGCGAGTGGAGCGACCAGGGGCTCGTCATAGACCAATCCAACCTCCAGGCTGCTCCGCTCTTTGCGGGGCACGGAGACATACAGGGCCTCTGTCACGATACCGTCGACACGCTCCGCCTGACCTTTCCAGATGCGCAGATTGCGCACCACCGCGCGGGCTTCAAACAGACGCACCGTTTCAAACAGGCGGTTGCCGTGGCGCAACAGACGCAGGGCCTCCTCTTCCCGGACTCGACTGCTGGGCGCGCCCATGATCACGGCGGCCAACCGCTGGCCATCCTTGTCATTGGTGGCAATCAGACAATAGCCCGCCTCCTTGGTGTGCCCGGTTTTCAAGCCGGTGACCGTGGGATCCCGCCACAGCAACCGGTTGCGGTTGTACTGGCGTATACCGTTGAAGGTATACTGTTTTTCCTGGGAAAAATGGGCGTACTGGGGAAAATCCCGTTTGATGGCGCGGGCCAGCAGGAACATGTCCCGGGCGGTTGTCATGTGTTCGGGGCTGGGCATCCCGGAAGCGTTTTCAAAGTGGGTCTGGGTCATGCCCAACTGTTTGGCCTTGCGGTTCATCAGTTGGGCAAAGGCCTCTTCCGATCCGGCAATATGTTCGGCCATGACAACGCAGGCATCGTTGCCGCTCTGGACGGCGATGCCCAGGATCAGATCCTCCACCCGAACCTGATCACCTACCTTGACGAAGGTTTTGGAACCGCTCATGCGCCAGGCTTTTTCGCTGACGGGCAGTTTTTGCTCCAGTTTCAGATCTCCGGCGGCCAACGCCTCGTAGACCAGATAAAGGGTCATCACTTTGGTGAGGGAGGCCGGGTGCATGGGCGCCTGATCGTTCTGGGCAAGCAGGATCGTGCCCGAATCGATATCTCCCAGGATGGCGGAGGGGGCATTGACCTGGAGTTGTCCCTTGTCCCCATCCCCCTTGGAGGCCGGATCATTGGCCGCAGCGGCCTCCGCGACCTTGGCTGCCTTGCTTTTCGCCGGTTCGACTGCTCCGCCCCAGACCGGGGAGAGAAGCAGGCAGATCGGCACTATCCACCCGATGAATATTTTTCTAGCTGACACAGTATCCAACCTGAATTCGGTTCCCCGTTGAGTCGATGCCATGGCATCGAAGGTTTTGTTGATGACAGCCGGCAGAGTTTTTGTTCTGCGGCACGCAATCCTTAAGATATACGGCGATGGCTCCCTACGCAGCAGACAGAGGGGAGGTTCGGCAAGCACGACAGGGCAGTGAGGCATTCCGCAGACTGGGGGTGAGAAAGCACCACCGGACTGGGGGCTACGGCTCCTGACGCAGTTGGTCCGCCAACTCCCGCACCGCCATGGCAAACCGGCTGGAGCGGTTCCACTGGGTGATGATTTTAAAATTTCCGAATACCACATGATAGCGGAAGCCTTGCTGTTCTTCCAGTCTGATTAATGCGGCCGGTTCATTTGGTTCGGGATTTTTATCCCGCGCCGACAGCGTGAGCCCCTTGTCCAGCCAGAAGTGCCAGGGTTGCATCTCGTTCAGTGCAGGGGAAAAGAGCGGTTCCAGATCCGGATTTGTTTTTTTGTTCAATTGTATAGAGAGGATTCCCTGCGGATTCCAGCCATGCCCGGTCAGAAAAGAGGCAATGGAGGCCAGGACATCGGCCGGATCATCAAAAATATCCCGTTTGCCGTTGCCGTTGAAATCTGTCGCATATTTGCGCAGTGTGCTGGGCATCATTTGCATCTGCCCCAGGGCGCCGGCGAAAGAGCCTTCCGGTGTGCGGGGATCCCATCCCTCTTCCTGGCAGAGTATCAGAAAGTGACGCAACTCATCCTGAAAAAAGCGGGCGCGGCGGGGATAGGCGGCCGCCAGGGTGTACAGGGAGCGCAACACGGAAAAGCCACCGGCATTGTTGCCAAAATCGCTCTCCACCCCCCAGAGGGCGACCAAAAATTCGGAGGGTACAGGATAGGTTTTGCGGATACGTTGCAACAGGGCGCGGTGGGTGCGCATCTGCTCCCGACCCCGGCGAATGCGCCGATCATTGATAAAATTTTTCCGGTACAGATAATAGGGCTTGGCTTCTGCCTGGCTCTCCATCAGACGGATGACCTGAGGGTCGGGCGTCAGGGGCGTCAACAGGGTATCCAGCCAGCTCTGCTCGAAGGTGCCCTGCTGGACCCACTCTGCCAGCCAGGGTTGGGCGGTGGTTGGGTTGGGTTCCGCCCAGGCCGGGGCCACCCAGCCCAGAAAAAGGGAGAGCAACAGCCCACCCCAACCCGCGCGGTGCCGATGGGGAGCGGTCGACTTGCCGCCCTGGGCCCGATTACGACACCATCCTTTTTGGAAACGACCGTCAGCCATGGCAATACCGACTCTTTGGGGTCAGAATGGAGGGATACCTGTGGGGAGGGGCTGCGGTGCCACAACGGCGACCGGTTGACCGCACCCCCCATGCACCCCCATGATACAGGATACGCTCCAGAAACAAAGCGGATTTCTCAATGAATCTCACGAAATCTATTCGACGTACACGGTTTTTCAGCAAGGATGCCGTTCGGATGCCGGATTCAGCAAGGGCAGTGCGGCCATTAAGTTGGCGTTTGCGTTATATTTTACCCTATTATCGGAAAAACTGGCGTGCCTTTTTCTGGGGTTTTTTGTTGCTGGTGGGAACCAGTGCCACCGCCGCCATGATCCCCTATCTGATGAAACTGGCCACAGAGGCGTTGTCGACGGCCTCCCAGGAAGGGAGTGCGCTGACACAGCATGTCATGGCACTGATCGGGGTGGCCCTGCTCAATGCCGTTTTGCGCATCCGCTCTCGCACCCATATTTTTGCCATTGGCCGTCAGGTGGAGTATGAGCTGCGCAAATCCTACCATGCCAAACTGCTCTCCCTGGATGCCGCCTTTTTCAACCGGGAAAAAACGGGGGATCTGGTCTCGCGGGGCAACAATGACATTCTGGCGGTACGCATGTTTATCGGTCCCGGTTTTTTACAAGTCGCCAACACAATCATGGTCTATGCCGTCACCCTGCCGGTCATGATTGCCCTGAATCCAACCCTGACCCTGCTGGCCTTGCTGCCTTTTCCCATCATCCTGGGGGTGACTCGCCTGTTGACCAGCCGTTTGTACCGTCTGAGTCGGGTGGTCGCCGACCGCTTTGGGCTCTTTTCCGCTTTTGTCCAGGAGGCGGTCGCCGGCATTGCCGTGATCCGCGCCCACGGCAGGGAGGCCGATTGGAGAGGGCGGTTTGCCGATGAAACAGAGGGGATTTATGCTGCCCAGATGCAGCATACCCGCCTGCAAAGCCTGTTCGGTCCCATGGTCGTACTGGCGGGGGGGGTGGGTGGCGGAATCATTCTGCATGTGGGGGGGCAGGCGGTGATGGAAGGCCGCTTGACCATCGGCGATTTTGTCGCTTTCTTTGGCTATCTGGCGATTCTGGTCTGGCCGACGGTGGGATTTGGATGGATTTTAACCGTGTTGCAGCGGGGTCTGGCGGCTTTGGAACGCATCGGTCAAGTGCTCGATACCGAATCCTCCATCCAACTGGCCCAGCCCGGTCCAGGCCGCTCACCGCCACCCACCTCCCCGGCCATACGGGGCGCCATCCGGGTGCGCAACCTGCATTTTTCCTACGGCGAACCCCTTCTCAGGGGCATCCATATGGATATTCCGGCGGGCCGTTTTGTCGGTTTGGCCGGTCGTATCGGTTCGGGAAAGAGCACCCTGCTCAACTGTCTGGCCCGACTCTCGCCGGTGATGAGCGATACCCTCTTTCTGGACGGGGAGGATATCATGACACTCCCGGAAGCGCAGTTGCGCGCCACGGTGGCCATGGCCCAACAGGAAAGTTTTTTGTTTTCCGCGACCATTCGGGAAAATCTCTCTCTGGGACGACCGGAAAGCGGGGAGGAGGCCCTGTGGGAAGCGGCCCGTCTGGCGGCCTTTGCCGAGGAGATCCGGCAGTTTCCCAAGCAGATGGATACCCTGGTGGGAGAGCGGGGTATCACCCTGTCGGGCGGGCAGCGGCAGCGTCTGGCCCTGGCAAGGGCCCTGTTGATGGAGCCCTCCATCCTGCTGCTGGATGATATTTTTTCCAGTGTGGATGCCCGCACGGAGTCTGTCATCCTCGATAATATCCATGCCCTGGCCGGCAGTCGCACGGTGATCATGGTCTGCCATCGCACCGCTGCCCTGCACCGGGCCGAGATTATCTATCTGCTGGAAAATGGTCAGATCGTCGCCCAGGGTAGCCATGAGCGGTTGATGGAGGAGAGCCTGCTCTACCAGAGCCTGCACCAGCAGATGGCCCGTCATGAAGCCTTGGAGTCCCTGCGATGATGCCCCCCGTCGTCGCCGAGACGGAAGAGACCCGGGATGGCAATCTCTTCGATGCCCATCCCTACCGCTTGCTGTGGCGTTTTTTGCACTATGCCCGCCCCTATCGCGGCTGGGTTGCCTTGGCCATCCTGCTGTTGCCCGTCAGCGCCTTGCTGCAGTTGTGGCAACCCTTGCTGATTCAGGAGGCGGTGGATCACCATCTGCTGCCTGGAAAACCGGAGGGCTTCTCCAATCTGCTGCTCCTGTTCATCTCTCTGATTGTGGGTCAATTTGGCGTGGCCTACGTGCAGTCGGCCATCAATACCCTGTTGGGACAGCGTCTGGTGCGGGATATGCGCCGGCAACTGTTTGCCCATTTGTTGGGAATGGATGCCGCCTATTTTGCCCGCAACGCCTCCGGCAGGTTGACCAATCGGGTCAGCAACGACACCGAGGCGGTCAGCCAGATGGTCAGTGCGGGCATGATCAATCTGCTGGGAGATCTCCTGTTGCTGCTGAGCATCGGAGTCAGCATGGTGCTGCTCTCCCCGCAACTCTCCCTGATCACCCTGGTGGCCATGCCGGTCATCGTTCTGGGCACATTGGAGATCACCCGCAAAATGCGCAACACCCAGCGGCAGGGGCGACTGCTGCAGGCGCGCATGGCGGGTCATCTGACCGAAGAGGTGGAGGGACGGGAGACGGTGCAGCTGTTTCACTGTCAGGAGAAGAGCCGGGCCACCTTTGACGGCATGAACAGAGCCTATCTGGAGACGGCGTTGCAGAGCAACACCTATGAGGCCCTGCAGTTCAGCTTTATCGATACCACCTCCACGGTGGTAGTGGCGATGCTGTTTTGGTATGGAGGGGCCATTCGCAACGAAGCCGACATCAGCATCGGCGTGGTGGTGGCGTTTGTCGACTATATCCGCCGGATTTTTTTTCCAATCCGTGAAATATCCAGTAAATTTACTACCATGCAGACAGCCATCACCGCCCTGGAGCGGATTTTTGCCCTGCTGGACACCCCGGCGGCCATCGCCGACACGGCCCATCCTCTCTCCCTGCCTGCCAGGGTGCAGGGGGAGATTCGCTTTCAACGGGTCTGCTTTGGCTATGGGGAGATCCCGGTTTTGCAGAATATTGACCTGCACATCCAACCGGGGGAGCGGGTGGCGGTGGTGGGGCCCACGGGCGCGGGCAAAAGCAGCCTGATCAAATTGTTGAATCGTATCTATGAGCCACAGCAGGGCCAGATCGAGGTGGATGGTGTGCCGATTCAGCAGGTTCCCCTGGCACAGTTGCGCCGTGTGGTGGGGGTGGTGCAGCAGGAGACCTTTCTGTTTGCGGGTTCCATCGCCGACAACATCAGCCTGGGTGATCCCACCATCACCCGGGAGCAGGTGCAAAAGGCGGCGGAGGAGACCGGCGCCATGGCCTTTATCCACCTTCTGCCCCAGGGATTGGAGACCCCCCTGATGGAGCGGGGCAGCAACCTGTCGGTGGGACAGCGGCAATTGCTGGGTATCACGCGGGTATTGGCCTTTACGCCCCGTATTCTGGTGATGGATGAGGCCACCAGCTCGGTGGATACCCTCAGCGAGCGGTTGATTCAGGAAGCGGTGGAGCGGTTGTTGGACAAGCGCACCTCTCTCGTCATTGCCCATCGACTCAGCACGATTTTGCATGCGGATCGGATTGTTGTCCTCTCTGCCGGGCGGATCGTGGAGGAGGGGCGGCATGAGGTGTTGCTGAGACAGGGGGGGCTGTATGCCCGGCTGTATGCCCTGCAATTTGATGCGCTCTCCTCTTGACGGCATGCCGTGGCCCCCCCGCCTGCCTGGGTGGGCACCCGGCCATTCCGGTCATAGGTTTTTTTATGGCATTTTCATTTTCATGGAACGAAGGAGGTGCGATGGAGCACGCCGTGCAGACACCCCCCATACCCTCTCCACCGGGCCCTCTGCGCTTGGCCATGGTGCTGCCCAGCATGCGCCGGGCGGGTGCAGAGTCGGTGGTCGCCACTCTTTGCCGCAGTCTGGCCGCTCTGGGGGTTGACGTTCATCTGGTCATTATCGGCCACCGTTATGAATATCAGGGGGTTCTTTCCCGGAGTGGCGTTCACCTCCACCATCTGGATCTCTACAACAAGCCGATCCCTTTCTACCGGCAGGATGTGCACTGGTGGATCCGCCGCCAACTGCGCGATTTTTTTCGCACACTGCGGCCTGATGTGGCCCATTTTCACCTGTTTCACAGCCTGGTGTGGGGGGGGGCGGCGGCTTATGCCGCCGGGGCGGCCACAGTGTATACCGCCCACGGTCAGGATCCCTGGTTGATCGGAACCGACTGGGCCTCCCGCTGGCGCAAAGGGCAGTTTTTGCGCAGCATGCGGCGTTCCCACTGCCGTTTGTTGGCGGTTTCTCCCTCGGTGGCCCAACACCAGCAGCAGGGATTGCGCTGCGCCGCCACCGCCATCGACATCCAACCCAATCCGTTGGATCTAAGCCTGTGGCATCCTGCCCCAACGACGGAGAGCCCGCCCCGGAGGGCCATCATGGTCGGCACCCTCTATCCTCTGAAACGGGTGCAGGATGGTATTCTGGCCCTGCGTATCTTGACCGACACCATTCCGGAGGCCGAGTTGTGGGTGGTGGGCGACGGGCCGGAACGGTTGCGCCTGGAAGCGGAGGCCAGGCAAAGGGTGCTGAAAAAAAAGGTCACCTTTTGGGGGGTGCGCAACGATCTTCCCACCCTTCTCCCGCAGGCTGGCGTGGCCTGGTTGTTGAGCGAGCGGGAGGGGATGCCCATGGCGGCACTGGAGGCCATGGCCTCTGGCATTCCTCTGGTGGTGACCGATGTACCTGGCAGTCGGGATTTGGTTCAACACGAATACAATGGCCTGTTGGTTCCGGTGGGCCACCCGGAAGCGGTTGCCCAGGCCACCCGGCGGATTTGGGAGGAGGCCGATTTGCGGCACCGTTTGGTGGCGGGCGGTTTGGCCACAGCGGACCGCTATGAGGCCGGTCGGGTGGCCCGGCAGCACATGGAGCGTTATGCGCAGAGGGTGACCGATAACCGTCGCTGACAGAAAAAAATCACCCTCCACAAACAAAGGGGAATGGAACGGTCTGAGATCGGTGCCGTGCGACGCACTCAATGAAAGGTCAGTTCCTTGTGAATATCATCAAATCCGACCACCAGGAGTTGGCCAGGATGGATGGTCACGGGAGCGCTTTTGCTGAAATCGAACCCCTCGCTCCGAACGCTGTCCCGCATCTTGATGGTCAATTGATGCTCCCCCGCAGGCAGAGGAAGTTTGCTGTAGATGAATACAGTCCCATCCCGATGCAATCCGGGTGGTTTAAAGCTCTGCTGGATCGTGTGCTGATCGTCCAGGGTGATCTCGACGAGGACATCTGCTCTTTCTCTGGAACACTCCTGTGTACGGCGCATATTGGGTGGCAGGGCCAGCAACTGCTCCTGGGTGCGTTTTGTGCACGCCTCTTTGCGCTGCGAAGCATGTTTGAAAGCCAGCTTCATCTCACCCTGACCCGGAGACAAATAGGTATAGGCAGGATGGGTGGAATAGACCAGAATGGTCAGACAGAACAAGGCGTAACAGATTCCCTGGAAAATCCAGCGCATGAAATCAGGCATGGGGGAACCCCTCCCTTTTCTCCAGTTCATCACGAAACGAACGAACCCGTTCCAGCAATTCATGGGATTCTGCCTTGCCTCCCCAGAAGACGGTAATCCTCTCCCGTTCTGTACCGGCGAACAAATGGGGTTTCCGTTCCCCTCGCAGGCGGGCATTGACCCAGCGATTGCCAAAACGGTGGAAGCAATCACCCTCCCGACAACCCGCCACAACAACACCGGCGGCTCCCTTTTTGAGCGCAAAATCCAACAGGGAGGGTGGCAACATGCCGGAGCAGGGCACCATCAGGATGGCAACCCCCAACGTATCCAGAACACGAAAGTCCAAACCATTCTCGCAGCCATAAACAATGATTCGGGCCGCACCGGAAAGCGCAGACAATTTTTCCCTGGTCCGAGTTCTCAGCTCTTCTGCCCCATACCAGGGCATCTCGATACCGGATTTCAGAACCCCCTTGGAGACTCTGAATGGATTGGACGAAGCACAAGAACCGGTGCAAATACCGCAGGAGGTACACAGGGAATCTTCCATGCGGGACTCAAACTCAAACGTGCGACCATCACTGCGGCGTTGCATGGTAATGGCGCCATAAGGACAGTCCTGGGCACATTGACCACAACCGGAGCAGTGTTCCAGATTGACTTCGGCCCTCGGTTTTTCTCCGCGCGGCGGCAACCAGGGCAATATCAGGAGCAACAAGGTGGTCCCGCTGGCAATTCCCCAGGCCCAACCCGGTCCCACGAGATCCACCAGCGGGTAGATATTCAGATAGAACCAGTCCAGGTGGAGTACGGTGGGCGACTGATTCAGTTGGGCGGGGCTGTGGCTGATGGCTGGTTTGAGCAGGGAGAGAATGGTCAGAGCCACCAGGCTGCCCCAGGCCAGGGGGCGCGGAGGGTAAAAATCAATCTGACTGATACGGCTGACATGGGTCCACAGCAAAAACACGAGCCCCACCGGCAGACCCAGCAGATGCAAAAAGGCCATCAGAGTAAAAAAGCGGTCGGTGATATTCCCTTCCAGAAAATTAAAAACCATGGACCCGGGAAGCATGGGAATCCAGTCGATCAGTTCCGCCGTGGTGATGGCCACGTACTGGGCCAGCATGTCCCAAACCAGCCAATAACCAGAAATTCCCAACATGACAACGATCCAAAGTGTTGGTACACCGGTAAACCAGGAAAACCAGCGCACTCCCCGGTAGCGATCACGGCAGAATTCCCGGAACATGTGGAGAAAAATGGTAATAATGGCCGCATCCGAAGCATAACGATGCAGACTGCGCATAAGACCCGCCAACCACCATTGCTGAACAGTCATGTACTCCACGGAAGCGTAAGCCCCGGCCAGGTTGGTCTCAAAAAAGATAAAAACATAGATGCCGGAAACCAGTACGATCCAGAAAAAATAGAAAGTCAAAGAACCGAGATGATAGAATGGGTTAAGAGGATTGCCAAAAATTTTGTTAAACACCTGTTCAATGGCCAGAACAGCCCAATTGCCCGCATGTCGAATGATTTTCACAAGCTATATACTCCATTGGGATCAAACAAAACCTGCATGGGCAGCGGCACTCGGTGACTCTAATATTTTCCGAGTTTTTTGGATCGCCTGACCTCTTTAAACAGTTGGTAGGAGACGGTGAAAATGATCAGTCCACCAATAAACATTCCAATAAAAAGGGAATAATCGAAGCGGTAACCGTCCTGCGTGGGATCGTAGGTGGTGCAGAAAAGCCGTACCCGCCGCACCACATTTTGCACGGCGGTCTCTCCGGTTGGCGGCCTTCCCAGAACCAGATCCTTCAATGGCTCAACCAGCAAGGGGGTACTGATGCTCTCGCCGTAGACCTGTCGGTAAATGATGCCATTGCCATCGACCACTGTCGCCTGCACCAGATGATCAAATCCCTTGGGAGAGGGGATGGCAAAAAAACCGACATTTTGCATAAGTTGCTTGAGTGTCTCGCGATCGCCGCTCAGAAAAAACCAATGCTCATCCTTGTCCAGTCCCTGCTGGCGCGCAAAGGAGGCCATGGTCCCGGGATTATCGTTTTGCGTATCAAAGCCAATGGTAACCACATGAAAGCTGTTGCTCCCCAACGCCTCCCGCGCCTTTTCCACCACGCCGGCCAGGGAGCGGGTCGCCACGGAACAGGTACGGTAGCAACCGGTATAGATCAGGCTCAACAACAGTGGCTTTCCGTTAAAATCATTCAGTTTTATCTGTTTTCCGCCACGGTCGCGCAGGGCATAAGCGGCCAGGGGACGCCCCAGGGATTGTTGACTGAGGCGCAGAGCCGCGTCGGCGTCAAACAACAACGGAGGCCCGGCAGGAGGATCTGCCCTGAGTTCCGCGCCGCCCCATGACAACAGAAGAAGAGCCAGGAAAAAAACCAAACAGGATGTGTCTCTGGGAAGGGCAGGCATACTCATCAACGAAAAAACAGGCCGTCCAGCGATGTGGAGAGCGCCAGCGGACCCCATTGTACCAGGGATGCCCGCAAACTGCCCATGGCCACCATGACGACCGGATTGCGGAGCACTGGGATGCCACGGTAGAGAAAAAACCCGCCACCGAGCATGGCCCCCGGCACCCTCATGGCAACGCCGATACGCAGCTTGAAGAGGGTGAGAATGTGTTTTGCCCAGTTGACCATGTTGTTTGGCTATCCTGTGGAAACACCGAAAAAATGAGCAATGTGCACACCTGCGGGGGCAGACCATCCGGTCTGCCCCCGTGACGGGCTTTACGACATGGGCCAAAGCGACGAGAGATATTTGGCGTTGATAAAAAAGTAGACGACGAAGGTGGCCAGGAACACCAGTGCCAGCACAAAGGTTCCCTTGGCTCCATGCGCATCACTGTGACCAGAAGATTCAATGGGGGTGCGCCCCAATGGATCCGGCTTGTCGATGGTATAGCTGCTGGCAGCCATGGGAAAGCCGAAGCTGGAGAGCAAACTGGCTCCACTATCCAGTTTTTTCCCAAACAGCAGTGTGCCCACAGCGATCAGGCAGAACAATGCACCACCGACAGAGGCAAGAATGGCGCCGATGACGGCCATCCCCAACAGGCTGACTGCGGTACCGGCAAATTGAAAGTGCAGAGTCGCCTCCGTAAAGTTGACATCCCAGTGCCGGCGTGGTACGCCCAAAGTCCCGGCACCCAACAGGAGCAGGATCATGATGGTCATGCCACCCGCAAAAATATAGGGCTGCCATTTGGCCAGGGAGGGCCAGATCAACTGGCGGCGGAAGATCACCGGCAGTAAAAAGTAGGTGATTGCCATAAACGTCAGGGTCGTACCAACGGCCACCGTCGCATGGAAGTGGGCGGGGACAAAGATGGTATTGTGGACGATCAGGTTGATTTGTTCGGTACCCATGATCACGCCGGTGATACCGCCGATGAAGCCGAAAATGATCATGGCCATGAACATGCCGGAAAAGACCGGATTATCCCAAGGGGCCTTGCGCAACCACTCGAAGAGACCGTTGGTGTAGCCCTTTTTGCGCTGTGCCACCTCGATACAACCCGGCACGGTCAAACCGTGTACCATGCTCGCCAGAACCGCCAGATACATGGCATAGCTGGTATTGAACACTTTCCAGGTTGAGCCGATGCCTGGATCAACCAGAATGTGATGGGCAGAAGCCAATTGCAGGAACAGGATATACAACAGAAAGGCTGTCCGGCTGACCTTTTCGGACATCGGTTTGGCGCCAAAAACGATCGCGGCCACGGCATACCAGATGGAAACGTGGGCGGCCACATTGATCTGTTGCGAGGAGTGACCCAAAGCCCACCAAATGACACGATACATGGCCGGGTCAATATGGGCGATCAACCCCATGGACCACAACAGGGTCGGAATCAGGATAACGGCACCAGAGGCGATCGTAAAAATGGCGATGATAGCCGCTGTCAAGGCACCAAAGGTGACCAGTGGAATGGAGCCATCGTAGGTTTTCTCTGCTTTGGCCACCACCAACGTTCCCAGGAAGATAAAGCAACCAATCAGTGCACCAACCGCGAACAGGATCAGGCCCAGATAGAAGGTCGGCTCTGCCTGCATGGGCACGTAAGAGGTGAACATCACCGTGGAATTGCCTCTAAGGATGGCCACAGAGGTCAGAAGGGAGCCGATCAACATGAGGAGAAACCCCAACCAGCCTATCCGAGGCGTTGCCGGACGGCACCGCAAAAGGGTCGAGGAGGCGAAATAGAGCACAGCCATCTCGAAAAAGATAACCCAGAAGATAAGGATGGCCGTTCCGTGAAAGGTCAAAGCCGTGTAGAAAGATTCCGCACTCAACAGGTGAATGCCGGGTGCGCGGGTGGCAGCCACCAAAAGACCGTACAGGCCGCCAACCAGAAGAAAAACCACACCCAGTACGGCGTGAGCCTTCATCAGGGATTCGGCAGATTTGTGAAAATACAGGCCAGAATCTGGACACTGTCTGAACATCCTTGCAGCCATGAGTCTGTTCTCCTTTTTCAGGCCTATTTGACGATGATTTTACCCAACATGTTGTGATGCCCGATGCCGCAAAATTCATTGCAGACAACACCAAAATCACCCGTTTGAGTGGGTGTCAGCGTAACGACCGTCTCGTAGCCGGGCATGATTTGCAAATTCATGTTGGTGGGTTGAAGAGAAAAGCCATGTTGGTAGTCCAGGGAGGAGATGTGAATACGATAACTCTGCCCTTTTTCCAGCTCCAGAATGGGCCACCAACTCCATAGACGTGCAACAAGGTAGACATCGCTTCCGGCGGGCGGAGCCACGACAGGAATTTTTTCATCCGTTTCCGTGCGCACCGTATATTTGTTCACCATGGCCTGCGCTTTACCCTCAAAGGCCGCAGGCGTGGTTCTGTATGACTCATTGGAGAGATTCTGTTTACCATAAATGTGCCAGTAGGGCATCCACAGGAAAAGAATCAAACACCACACCAGGGCAACCATCACCCATCTGGCCTCAATACTATGGATAGGCTCTTTCCACCAAATGACCTGGGAAGGAGGCGTAATACTCATCGGTTCATTCTCCTTTTCGTTGGCCTATCGAGCGATGGGGATGCTGATGATTTCCATAATACCCCAAATAATATAAAAAACCGTTGGGATTGCCACACCGAGAAAAAGCAACAAAAACGGGTTGTCCAAAATTTTTTGCATGGTGGGGATCTCTTCATTCGTGTCTAACATATACCGCTCCTTTTGTCTTGCGTCAGAGTAGGAAAATGGGGAACCGATTTTTAAAGCCAATATGAGCGCACCTGCTTTGTCCAGAACGGTTTCCGCGAGTCGGATCCGGTTCTCGTTGCGTCCAGCGGGGGGGGGATCCCCTATCCCCTATCCCCTATCCCAGCAGCAACCCGGAAAACCGCCCGCTGTGAGAAAGGCAAGCTGCTTTGATTGTTGGGAAAACCCCTCTGCATCCGAATGCCTGGACGTGTGCAAAGGGCAGGGCAACTCCACCGAACACTGCATACTAGACCCATTTTTCTTTATTTCAATTGACTTCGGTTAAGTCGGCTGCACATTTTACAATTTTTCTGAACAATTTTTCTGCAAATGGTTCATGGGAGAAGCACGACCGATGTTCCACCCTCCCCATTTATGAATCCCCCGGACAGGTGTATGCTTGCGTGAGAGTGTCATCTTGAGGTTCAATAATCAGTGGTTCACACAATCTGCAACAGGAGCAAAAACATCATGGGCCTGTCAAACTGTCCCGGTTTGCATGGGAGGCTTGAAGGTCCAGGATGTCTGGGCCGTTGCGAGAATGAGGAGAATAAAGAATGGTTTTGCAGAGTGCTTCAGGCTTCGTTGTCCTGATATTCCTGGCCTGGCTGTGCAGTGAAAATCGCTGGCGCATCCCACTCCGACCCATACTGGCCGGCATCGGTTTGCAGTTGCTTCTGGCGGCCCTTTTGTTGAAAATGCCGATCTTTAAACATTTTTTTATGTTGTTGAACGATGGGGTGTTGGCCCTGGAACAGGCAACCGCACAGGGAACCGCGTTTGTCTTCGGTTATCTGGGCGGTGCCTCCCTGCCTTTTGCCGAAACCACCGTCGGGGCGAGTTATATTTTGGCCTTTCGGGCATTGCCCATGCTGCTGGTGGTCAGTGCCCTGGCCTCTCTGCTTTTCTACTGGGGCATATTGCCCTGGATTGTGCGGGGATTTTCCCGCGTGTTGCAAAAAACGATGGGCATCGGTGGTGCCCTGGGGCTCTCCTCGGCGGCCACCATTTTTGTGGGCATGGTGGAAGCCCCTCTGCTGATCCGTCCCTATCTGAAAGAGATGAGCCGCAGCGAACTGTTCGGGGTGATGACCACCGGCATGGCCACCATTGCCGGCACCATGATGGCCCTTTATGCCACTCTGCTGGGGCCGGTGATTCCAGATGCCATGGGCCATATCATGATCGCCTCCCTGTTGAGTGCCCCGGCTGGACTCACCGTGGCCATGCTCATGGTGCCCTCTGCACACCCCCCCACCCTGGGTCAGCTGACCACGGAGCAAGCCGCCGGCAGTGCCATGGATGCCCTCACCCAGGGCACCGTGGATGGCATTCAGCTGCTGATCAACATTATCGGTTTTTTGATCGTGCTGGTGGCCCTGGTGGCCCTGGCCAATCATCTGTTTGCCCTGTTGCCCCACTGGGGGGGGGAGCCGTTGACCCTGCAACGACTCCTGGGTTGGCTGATGGCCCCCATGACCTGGCTGATGGGCATCCCCTGGAGTGAGGCCCCCCTGGCGGGTTCCCTGATGGGGGAAAAGACGATATTAAACGAGTTTATCGCCTATCTGCACCTGGCTCAACTGCCGGAAGGGGCCTTGAGTCCCCGTTCCCGCCTGATCATGACCTATGCCCTGTGCGGGTTTGCCAATCTGGGCAGCCTGGGCATCATGCTGGGCGGTTTGGGGGGGATGGCACCCGACCGCCGTGCTGAAATTGTGCAGCTGGGGCCCCGTGCCATTCTGTCCGGGACTTTGGCCACCTTGATGACCGGCGCCTTGTTGGGCATCTTTTACGAGGGATAATGGGTGGAGCGGCTGGACCGGTACGATTTTCTCTTCCCTCCTGCGCGGGTTTGCGTTAAGAATTGGCAGGTTTTTGTTGCCTGGTGCGCAGACGCGCAGACTGAAAAAACGGAATCGTTTGGTCGCTTGTCCCATCCCTTGCATGAGGTGTCATCTATGAAAATCGGTATTCCCAAAGAGATCTATCCGGAGGAAAAACGAGTCGCAGCCTCTCCCGACTCGGTCAAACAGTTGTTAAAAATGGGCTATCAGGTGGTCGTGGAAAGCAATGCCGGCATGAACGCCCAGTTCAGCGATGCCAGCTATCAAGCCGCCGGTGCCGAGATTGCAGCCGATGCCAAGAGTCTGTGGGAAACCGCCGACATGGTGGTCAAGGTGCGCCCTCCCATGCAAAATCAGGCCCTGGGGCAGCATGAGGCCGATCTGTTGGGCGAGGGCCGGACGTTGATCAGCTTTTTGTGGCCTGCCCAGAACAAGGATCTGCTGGCCCGTCTGGCGGCCCGCAAGGCCACTGCGCTCTCCATGGATGCCGTGCCCCGTATCTCCCGCGCCCAAAAACTGGATGCCCTCTCTTCCATGGCCAATATCGCCGGTTATCGGGCCATCCTGGAGGCGGCGCACCATTTTGGCCGCTTTTTCACCGGGCAGATTACCGCCGCTGGCCGGGTTCCCCCTGCCAAGATTTTGGTGATCGGTGCCGGTGTTGCCGGACTCTCTGCCATCGGCACCGCCGTCAGCATGGGAGCCGTTGTGCGGGCCTTCGATACCCGTCCCGAAGTGGCGGACCAGGTCAAAAGCATGGGGGCAGAATTTCTCATGCTGGATTTTGAAGAGGATGGCACCGGGGAAGGCGGTTATGCCAAGACCATGAGCCCGGAGTTTATCAAAGCGGAGATGGCCCTCTTTGCCGAACAGGCCAAGGAGGTGGATATTATCGTCACCACCGCCCTGATCCCTGGCGTCCGGGCACCCATCCTGATCACGGAAGAGATGGTCAAGTCGATGAAGCAGGGTAGTGTGGTCGTCGACCTGGCGGCCGAGCAGGGGGGCAACTGCGAAGGTCTGGAACCCGGTCAGGTGGTGGTCAAGCATGGGGTGACCCTGATCGGTTATACCGATCTTCCCTCGCGGCTGCCGACCCAGGCCTCCAATCTCTACGCCCAAAACATCTGCCATCTTCTCAAGGATATGACCAAGGATGGCGTTTTTACCGTCAACCTGGAAGATGTGGTGCAACGGGGCACCACGGTGGTGCATCAGGGTGAGGTGATTTGGCCCGCGCCCAAACTGCCCGCGCCGCCGCCCCAGAAAAAGGCTCCGCCTCCCCCCGTCAGCCATGGCCACGGCAAACACGGCTCCTCCGGCCCGCCGGAAGATCCCAAGGAAAAACTCCAAAAAATCATGACCTATATGGGTGTCGGCGGTGCGGCGCTCTACCTGATCGGACTGGCGGCACCCCCGGCCTTTTTGGCGCATCTGACCGTCTTCGTGTTGTCCTGCTTCATCGGTTATATGATCATCTGGAACGTCACCCCGGCCCTGCATACGCCTCTCATGAGTGTTACCAATGCCATCAGTGGCATTATCGTCATCGGTGCCATGGTGCAGATTACCGCACCCTCCGGCATCGTGGTTGCCCTTTCTGCCATTGCCGCTCTGTTGGCCGCTATCAATATCGCCGGTGGCTTTCTGGTCACCCAGCGCATGCTCAAAATGTTTAGAAAGGAGTAGAATCGATGAATGCAGGCATTGTCACTGTTTCCTATATCGCCGCCAGCGTTCTGTTTATTTTGAGCCTGGGGGGATTGTCCAACCAGGAGTCCGCCCGGCGGGGCAATCTGTACGGCGTGATTGGTATGGCCATCGCCATCCTGTTTACCCTGTTCACCCCCAAAATGGGTGGTCTGGAGCTTTTGGTCCCGGTCATGCTGGTGGGGGCCGCCATCGGTGCGGTGGTGGCTGCCCGGGTGCAGATGACCGCCATGCCCCAGTTGGTGGCAGGGTTTCACAGCTTTGTCGGCCTGGCGGCGGTGTTGGTGGGTATTGCCAACTATTTGGATACCTCCATCGTCTATGCCACCCGTGTCGAGCGGGTGATTCATGAGGCGGAAATCTTTATCGGTGTCTTTATCGGTGGCCTCACCTTCACCGGTTCCATCATCGCTTTCGGCAAATTGCAGGGGATCATCGGCAGCAAACCCCTGGCCATTCCAGGACGGCATGGCATCAATTTCAGCATGATCCTGTTCAGCATCTATCTGGGGGGTCTGTTTGTCGGTGCTACGCCGGAGCATAGCCAGCTGATGCCGTTGATGGTCATGACCCTGGTCTCGTTTGTTCTGGGGGCCCATCTGGTGATGGCCATCGGTGGGGCGGATATGCCGGTGGTGGTCTCCATGCTGAACAGCTATTCCGGTTGGGCCGCTGCGGCGACCGGCTTCATGCTCTCCAACGATGTGCTCATCGTGGTGGGCTCTCTGGTCGGCAGTTCCGGTGCCATCCTCTCCTACATCATGTGTCGCGCCATGGCCCGCTCCTTCATCAGCGTCATCCTGGGAGGGTTCGGGGTGGAAGCGGGTACGGTGGTGGCTTCCAGTTCGGCAGAGCAGGGGACGGTTACCCCCATTACCAACGATGAAACCGCCGCTCTGTTGCGGGAATCCAAGAGCGTGATCATCATTCCCGGTTATGGCATGGCGGTTGCCCAGGCCCAGCACCCGGTCTATGAGATGACCAAATTTTTGCGGGATCGGGGTTGCAACGTCCGTTTTGCCATCCACCCGGTGGCAGGGCGGCTGCCTGGCCACATGAACGTGCTGTTGGCCGAGGCCAAGGTGCCCTACGACATCGTGCTGGAAATGGATGAAATCAACGAGGATTTTCCCTCTACCGATGTGGCCATCGTCCTGGGTGCCAATGATATTGTCAATCCAGGGGCCCAGGATGATCCCTCCAGCCCCATCTACGGCATGCCGGTTCTGGAATGCTGGAAGGCGGGCACGGTCATTGTCTCCAAGCGCAGCATGGCCTCCGGTTATTCCGGGGTGGACAATCCCTTGTTCTACAAGGATAACACCCGGATGCTCTTCGGGGATGCCAAAAAGACGGTGGAGGCCGTCCTGGCAGCAGTCAAACAATAAGGGCAGAACCCTGGGGACCATCATGGTCCCCAGTTTTTTTTATGGATTCCGCGACCCGCATCCTCATTTTTGCCAAAGCCCCACAACCCGGTTTTGCCAAAACCCGGCTGATTCCTCTGCTGGGTGCCGCCGCCGCTGCCGACCTTGCCCATCGCCTGTTGAACAGAACCCTGGCCAGTGCCATCGATGCCCGACTCGGTCCGGTGGAGCTGTGCGTCACCCCCCCCTGGGCGGACCCTGCCTGGCAGCGGGTGACCATTCCGGCGCAGGTGCAGGTCACCACCCAGGGGGAGGGGGATTTGGGGGAACGGATGGCCCAGGCGGTGCGGCGCTGCTCAGGCCCGCTGCTGTTGATCGGCACGGATTGTGTGGAGATGAGCGCAGAGCTGCTACGGGAGGCCGCCGCCGCTTTGCAGTCGGTGGATGCCCTCCTGTATACGACGGCGGATGGGGGGTATGCGGTGTTGGGTCTGCACACATTTCACCCCAGCCTTTTTGCGGATATGGCCTGGAGCACGGCCACAGTGGCAGAGGAGACGATAGACCGCATCCACTCTCTGGGCTGGTCGTTGCATCTGGGGGGCCCTTTGCACGATGTGGATGAACCGCAGGATTGGTTGCGGAGTGCTGG
>JADGCE010000037.1 GCA_015229095.1 Magnetococcales bacterium
GTCGTCCAGCCAGGAGAAACCCGATGCACGCAGCCACATTCGATACGTTGGAGTTCACTGAGCAACTCAAGGCGGCTGGTGTGCCTGACGAGCAAGCCAAAGGGCATGCCAAGGCGTTATCCGGTGTGCTCCACAAGGTAGAGGAGTCCAGGCAAGATGCGTTGGCTACCAAGGGAGATCTGGAAACATTGGAACTGCGCATGACGATCAAGATGGGCGCCATGATCCTGGCAAGCATCGGAATGATCATCGGATATTTGCGCGCATTTCCGATGCCGGTGCAGATCGTTGTCCAGCCTCCTGCCCAGGAAATGCACCAGGCAGCACCTGCCCCGCCAGTGGCTGCTCAACCTGCGCTTCCTCCAACCCCCAAATAGCCCGTCATTCGGCCGTTGATATCCGACAACTCCTGTCAGACAAGGAAAAAACCGTGAAACCCATAGACTGGATCGTGCCCATCTTCGCTCTCATCCTCTCCCAGGCAGGGCCCCTCTGTGCACAAGAGGAGAGTCATGCCGGACAGGCTGTCCGTGCTGCGGGGCAAGCCAGCGGTCACGCCAGTGGCAGCGCGGCGCACAGCATCGCCGCCTCCGGGCAGGTCACATCGGCCGCCAGTGCCGTGCCCCTCGCCATAGGGGGGTCCATACTGGGTGCCGCAGGAGCTGCCAGTACCGGTACTGCTGGAAGTGCCATGCGGGCGGCCGGTATGCCCGTCGGTTCCCCGTTGCCCATCACCGATGAGGTGGTCACCATCATGCCACCCAACGAGGCCTTGCGGCCCAACAGCCGCTGAACAGCCCCTCCTCCCCCTCCGGATACAAGGAAATGCCCATGCCTCGTCTGCTTTGCACTCTGGCCATCCTGTGGACGACCGCCCTCTGCATCCCGGTTGCCCACGCCACCGGTTTCAGCTCCGGCAGCAACCAGACAGGAGAAAAAGCCCGTTTTGCGCCAGAGCAGATCGTCGCGTTCGCCAAAAAAGTCGAAAAGAGCCTCGCGGAAAAGGGCAGTCGCGTCGCCATCCTGGCCCGCATGGGACGCCCCCCCTCGGAGCTGCCAGCCGGCATGCACTTTACCCATGTGGCCTTTGCCGTCTATTCCGAAATCACCACCACCGATGGTCGGAAAATACCCGGCTATGCCATCCACAACCTGTACCAACGGAACAAACATCCCGATGTCAGCGATCTGGTGCAGGATTTTCCGGTCGATTTTTTTGCTGCGGTTGCGGAACTGGAAGCCGGCATCCTCATCCCCTCTCCAGAGTTGCAAAAACGCCTGTTGGCTCTCATCGCCTCACCGACCTACCAGGCTCTGCATGATCCACACTATTCCGTCATCGCCAATCCCTATACGCTGGGCAGACAGAATTGCACCGAATTTGTGCTGGACGTGCTCCATGCCGCCATCTATCAAACCGATGACATCGAACGGATCAAGGCGAGTGAACGGGCCTATTTTGTCGCCCAACCGGTGGAGGTCAACCCCTTCAAGCTCATGCTGGGTGCCCTGTTCAGCGCAGAGGTCTCCACCTCCGATCAACCCGGCCCGCCGGTCACCGCTACCTTTGAAAAAATTGTGGAATTTTTGAAACAGTATGACGCCGGCTCCGAGGCATTGACGCTGCTGCCCTGATCCCCCCCATCCGGGCGCAACAGCGGATGGAGCCTGCATCACACATCTACGTTGCCGGGTGCGGGGGCTCTTCCTCTCCCCGTGGCAGGATAAAATGCAGTGACGTGCCCTCTCCCAGAACACTTTCCGCCCATATGCGCCCGTTATGACATTCAATAATGCGCCTGCAAATCGTCAACCCCAAACCGGTTCCCAGGGGTAGATCCGTCACATCTTTTTGTACCTGATGAAATTTTTCAAAAATTCTTTCCAGATCATCCGCCGGGATGCCGGCACCATTATCCGACACGGTCAACCCCAGCCCCTCCGGATGTTGCAAGAGTTGAATCTCCACAAGACCTGTGTCGGTCGCACAAAATTTGACCGCATTGGAGAGCAGGTTGATCACCACCTGAATGATTTTGTCCCGATCCGCCTGCAGCCATTGGGGAGACAAGGGAATATGATTGCGCAACTGGATGGATTTATTGATGAATAACTGTCTTGTGGCATCGATGGCCTCCTGGGCGATTTCTGCCAGATCCACAACCGCCACATGCCATTCCATCTTGCCGGACTCCATTTTGGCCAGATCCAAAACCTGGTTGACCAGGCGCGTCAGCCGTTCCGCCTCCTTGATGATAATTTCAATAAACCTGCGCCGTTCTTCGACATTCATCTCCTCGTTGTCACGGAGAATTTCCGAAAAGGCCCGGATGGCTGTCAGGGGGGTGCGCAGTTCATGGCTGATGGTGGAGATAAATTCATCCTTCAGGCTGTCCAACTCCTGGAGACGCACGTTGGCCTGCTGCAACTGCCGAGTGGCCGCCTCCAACTGACGCGATTTCAGTTCCAGCCGTTGACTGTATTCGATGACCTGACTGGTTTCATCCAGAATGCGCATCACCCCCAGCAGATCCAGCGATTCTCCACGGACCACGGAGGAGATCATCACACGCGCCGAGGCCGAGCCAATGGCACCGGTCAGATGCCGTTCGGCAAAGGCCACCAAATGGGCGGGGGCTTGCGCATAATCCTCCAGTTTAAGTTGGCGCCGGAAAAAATAGTGGGCAAACTCCAGTTCTGCATGTTCGGGCCCTACAAAACGGGCAAGCAGCTTCTTGAGGGTGCCCACCGCCACAAAACCGCTCCAGAGATATTCATCCCCTCCCCTGGCTCCCTTTTCAAAAACGTTGACAAAATTCAACGCCTGAATCTGCTCGATGGCTGTTTGCCGATCCAACAGGGAAAAGGTCAGCAACACCCCCACATTGGCCAACAGGCTCCAAAAAACCGAATGGGTGATGGGGTCGAACAGGGTCAATCCGAAGAGTGCCTGCGGCTTCAATCCGGCGATACCCCAGGGGCCTTCCGTCAGAAAGGTGCTGGAGATCCAGCCCGATTTGGCAAAGGAAACCAGGAGCAGGGTATAAAACCAGACCAGAAAACCGGCCAGCAGGCCACCCATGGCACCCCGGCGACTGGCTCCCGGCCAATAGATGCCCAGCAGGATGGCCGGAACAAATTGGGCAACAGCGGCAAAGGAGACCATGCCGATGCCCACCAGGGTATGCGATTCACCGATCAGGCGAAAATAGAGATAGCCCAACAGCATCAACCCGATGATCACACCCCGGCGGATGGTCAGGATAACCCCGGATAAATCATCCCGGAACGCTGCATGAAACCGCAACAACAACGGAATGATCAAATCATTGCTGACCATGGTGGAGAGGGCGACGGACTCGACGATCACCATGCTGGTGGCCGCCGACAACCCACCGATAAACACCAGCAAAGCCAACCACTCCTGCTGTGCGTAGAGGGGCAGGGTCAGCACAAACGTGTCCGGTTCCATCCCGCTGTTGGCAAAGAGCAGGCGACCGGCCAGGGCAATGGGCAGGACAAAGAGGTTGAAGGCCAGCAGATAGAGGGGAAACAGCCAGGAGGCCTGACGCAGATGGTTGACATCGACATTTTCCACCACCAGCACCTGAAACTGGCGAGGCAAAAAAAGAACCGCCATCATGGCAAGCCCTGTCATGGTAAACCAGGAGGCATATCCCCCCGACACCACGTCGAAGTTCATCAACCGTCTGAGATCGGGATTGGCCGCCGCCTGGCCAAACAGGTCGGCAAAGCCGTCGAACAGGCCATAGGTCACAAACAGGCCGACCAGCAGAAAAGCCCCCAGTTTGACGGTGGATTCAAGGGCGATGGCCGTCACCATCCCCTCGTGCCGTTCGCTGGCATCCAGGTGGCGGGTGCCGAACAAAATGGCAAACAGAGCCAGGATGATGGCCACATACAGGGCCGTCTCATAGCGGAGTGAGCCGCCCCCCCCTCCTGTCCCACCCATATCCAGGGGGTTCACCAGCACATCCAGGGTGACCGCCACGGCCTTCAATTGCAGCGCAATGTACGGCATGATGCCGATGACCGCAAACAGGGTCACCATGCTGCCCAGCAGGGGCGATTTACCGTACCGGGAGGCGATAAAATCGGCGATGGAGGTGATATGATTGCGTTTGGCGATAGCAATGATTTTGCCGAGCAGCGACCACCACAAGGCGGCCACCAGGGTGGGCCCCAAAAAGATGGGCAAAAATCCTACCCCGTTCTCCGCCGCCCGCCCGACGCTGCCATAGTAGGTCCAGGAGGTGCAGTAGACCGCAATGGAGAGGGTGTAGAGGGTCGGATTGTTCACCAGAGAGCGGCCCTGCGCCGCCCGCCGGTCCGCATAATAGGCAACGGCAAACAGCAGGCCCAGATAGGTGACTGAAAGCATCGGCACCCACCATTGCCGAAACATGTCAGCCCTTTTCCATCGGTTTATGCCGCACGATCAGGGCGATCAACACGACGAACAATACCCAGAACAGGAACAGATACAGGTACAGCACCGGAATGCCCAGGATAAAGTCATCCCGACTGAACAGGGAAAGCAGGGGAAAATTCAAGGCCAAGCCCCCCAGAAGGGTCAGTGCCAGCAGGCGTTCCTTGTGGCGTTTATACGGAGACATGTCAATAACGGGCCTTGGCCTGTTGTCGGCGCATCTGCACCATCCCTTCCGAGGCCCGCATGGCCAGCCCCAGGGTGGCAATGGCACGGGCTTGCAGCAAATCCAGCAATTTTAAAAACACCTCTGCTGTCCCCATGGTATCCCCCAGGGCCGTGTGCCGTCCATGGAGCGTCACGCCCAAACGTTGGGCAATGGCATCCAGGGTATGATCTGTCATCTCTTCATGCAGATAGACCGACAGCAGCAAAGTATCCAACACCGGGTTGTCAAACCGCACGCCGCAACGCTCCTCCAGAAGTTGCAAAAAACGCATATCAAAAGCGGCATTGTGCGCCACCAGCACCGAGTCGGCCACAAAATCCCTGAAGGCGGGCAAAATTTCGTCGATGGTCGGCTGTCCTGCAACATCCTGGTCGGTGATGCCATGGATGCGGGTTGATTCCGCAGGTATTGGCCGCCGGGGATTGACCAGCCGCTCAAAGCACTCCCCGCGCAACAAACGACCATGGACGATCCGTACCCCGGCAATGGCAATGATCTCATCTCCCTGGGAGGGATGCAACCCCGTGGTCTCCGTGTCGAACACCACATAATTCAAACCGGAGAGCGACCGACCCTCCCATTTTTCCAGCACAGCAGAGGGCAGAAATGTGGAAAAATCATAAAATTCAGGAGCTCCCGGCATCTGCTGGTGTGGAGTCTGCCACTGTCTTGGGGAGGGTGGCAGAGGAACCCGCAGCATGGCGTGGCCGGGGCGCCGATGCGGTTGGCTCCAGACCTCGCACCCATGCCGCTCCAGCACATCGCCCATACGGAGACCCGCCCCTCCCTCTTCCAGACGCAGCATCCGCCAGGACTCCACCACCGTGGCGGCAAGCGGCATCCCAGGCCAGATAAAATCCAGGTAGAAGTGATGATCCCCCATCAATGCCTCCACCTCGATGGCAGCCACCTGGGCGCTGCGCCCAATGCCGTCGATCATTTTTGCCATGGCCAGCAGCATGGCGGGGGCATCGACCCGAATCCAGAGAGGTTCCCCGATCTCATGCAGCCGTGGCCCCTGCGCTCTGCCCAGCCATTGTGCCAGGTTGGCCAGCAGATCGGAGGTCAGCAGATCCCTTTGAATCCACTGCTCCACGGCCAGAGCGTTGGCCTCTGCGAGCATCGTATCCAGCAACCAGGAGAGCCGCTCCCCCTCTTCGTGGATCACCCGGATAAACCGCTCCCGCATGTCGGCCTCCATGTCGGCGTGGAGCAACACAGTATCAGCGGCAGCCCGTACACTGGCAAGGGGTGCACGCAACGTGGCCATGGCGTGGTGAATCAGCAGATCACTGCGCCGCAACGCTGCCATACGCCGTGTGGCCTCCTCGACGGTGATCATGAAATGGAGCTGTTCCAGCGGAATCCACGGCAACAGGCTCATGCTGCACTCCAGAATCCGTTCATCCTGGACAGCCGCACAAAAAAAACGGGCCCCGCCCGGCGTGGCACACGATGGCGAGTCACCGCAGCGCCGCAACGACTCCATGGTGGTCTCCATGGGCATGCGGGCGCACAACGCATACAGAGAACGGCCCAGGCCCAGCAATTCCAAATGGTTGCGGAATATATTCCGGGCCTCCGCATTGTACAGAACAATACGGGCCTCGGCATCGACAACCACCAATCCAACCGGCAACCGTTTGATCACCTCTTCCAAACGCCCCAAGGCATCGCCATTGTGGGTCAATGCCTCCCTGACCTGACGGCGGGCATGCAGCAGGGCATCGGCCAATTGATTCACCGCGATCGGCAGCGACCCCAGCAGATGATCCGGTGCCAAGGAGAGGGCATGAGCCGGATCCGCATGGGCCATGATGGCCACCCCCCGACTGATATCGGCCAGGGGTTGCAAAAAAACCCGATCCAGCCAGGACCAGATCTGGAGTAGAAGTACCCCCAGAACAAACAGCACCAGCAGGGCCAGGGCCACCTGGGCCTGCAGCCACCGGAGCACCGCCCCCTCCAGGGGGGGCATCTCCTGCATGGCCATCCCGATCGCCCCTCCCACGGCGCCGACAGCCACCAGCAGGAAGAGTACCAGCACGCTCCAGAATCGGGTGCGATCACGCACGGGGCTCACCCGACTTGCAAACCCAACAGGGTGCGCACCTTCATCACCAGATCCCGGGTGGAAAAGGGCTTGGTCACATAGGCATCCGCCCCCAGGGCCAATCCTTTTTCCTGTTCCACCTCACGCCCTTTGGCCGTCAGCATGATAATCCGTACCGATTGCCATTGGGGATTGGCTCGGATGGTTTCACACACATCATAGCCATTGCGCTTGGGCAGCATGACATCCAGCAGGAGCAAATCCGGCCTCTTGTCCGCCATGGCCCGGAGCGCCTCCTCTCCGTCGCCGACGGAGCGCACGGAAAATCCCTCTTTTTTCATTAAAAACTCAAGCGACAACACAATATTGGGTGCATCATCAACAATCAATATTTCCGCAGGCATGGACACTCCTCCTGATGGCTCCTATCGCAACGATTGCAAGCGAAAATGGTGGTTGATCAACTGTTTGAAACGATCCACCAGACCCAGGCAATCCCGCAGGTTTTCCCTCTCCAATCCTCCCAGAGTGCTGAGCAACAGGGCATCGCTTGCTGGTTTGTCGTTTGCGAGTTGCTGCAGTCGCACCCGGATGCGCAGACCGGAAACAAAATCAAATGCCTCAATCAAATCCCTGCCGAAGCTCCGCTCCAGCACACCTCGGCGCACCAACCCCCGCACCCGGCGCACCGTGTTGGGATCCCGCAGTTTTTGCTCCAACGCCAGACTGCGCACCCCGTGTACAATCGGAAAAACAGCGCCCCGTTTGAGATCAATCTGCCCCTGCTTGCTGCCTTTTTCAACGATAAAACGTTTGAAGATACCCAAAGGCGTCTTGAAAGCCAATACCGGCATGGCAAAATGGCCATAAAACGCCTGATCATTGGGAAGATGAGCCAGAAAAAAATCCCGCGCTTCCTGAAACAGCCCCAACCGGCCAACCACGGCACGGGCATCATAACAGATGGCCAGTTGCATGAGATTGTCGGGGGTGGGAGTGTCGATCCAGGCGCGCATCTGCCTTTGAAAATCGCTGAGCCGGATGCCCCATTGGGGATTGTTCATCATGACACGGCCAGGGCAGCAGGGATAACCCAGCTGCATCAATGCTTCGGTAAAGAGCTGCGCAAATTCCCGGAGAGCATGGTCGGATATCTGGTCATCCGCAATCAGGGCGTTGTCTTGATCGGTTTTGACAATCTGCTCTCCACGTCCTTCGCTGCCCATGACCAGAATGCAAATATGCTCCAACCATTCCGGTGCTGCCAGCAGGCTGGCGGCTTTCTGGAAAACCTGTCGGTCCAGTTCGCGGGTCAACCGACCGATATAACGAACCTGCATCCCCTTGGAAAAGAGAGAGTGGACCCAATGCGCCTGATGATGTACCGCATTGGCCAATTCCGAAAGGGTGGTAGCCTGCTGAACCCGCTGAATACTCAACGAGGCATGGTTGGTCAAAAAAAAGAGCAATTCGGTCAGCCCCAGGATACCCAGAAGATGATCTGGCGTACCAATGACCAGACGATTCACCGCCCGTTTGGTCATCAAAAGCAGTGCCTTGAACAAAAGTTCGTCAGGCGGGGCCATCACCAGATTCCAGGAGGTAATCCCGGCAATCGGCGTGTCGACGGGCAACTGCGCAATGGCAAGCCCGTCTCGGATATCGGCACTGGTCAGGATGCCATGGCGGCGCCCCTGCCGAACCAACACCCCATCGATCCGGCGGGAGCGCATCTGAACAGCGGCCTCCTGTATAGAGGCCTCCGCCGGCAGGATGACCGGTGCGGTCAGGTGAAGATCCCGGATGCGGGAAGTCAGCAGCGGGGTGACAGAGCCTTCGGAATTCCATTCACGGAGTTTCGCCATCGGCACCCCCCCTGCACAGCGGCGGAAGAGAGAGAATTGGGTCTGCCCCCCCAAGCCGGGGGGGCAGCAGAACACACGTGAGGCTCGTCAGTGCTGGGAGGCCCCCGCAGCACCGATGCCGCTTTCACAGCGGATCTCCTGCGCCTCAAACAGCGCGCGTTCGGCAGCAGCCTGGGGGCTGTTGTCCAGTTTGGAAAAGATCCAGCATCCCAAAAAGGCCAAGGTCATGGAAAAAATGGCCGGATCTTTATAGGGAAACAGGGCTGTCTTGTTGCCCAACACATCCACCCAGACGGTTTTCGACAACACCACCATGACCACGGTGGTCACCAACCCCAGGGTGCCACCGATCAGCGCACCACGGGTGGTCAGATTTTTCCAGTGGATAGAGAGAAACAGGATGGGAAAATTGGCCGAGGCGGCAATGGCGAAGGCCAGACCAACCATGAAGGCCACATTCTGCTTTTCAAACTGGATGCCCAGATAGATGGCGATGACGCCGATGGCCAGAGCGGAAAATTTGGAGACCCGCATCTCGGTCCTTTCATCCACCTTGCCCCCCCGCATGGCATTGGCAAACAGGTCATGGGAGACCGCCGAGGCCCCCGCCAGGGTCAAGCCGGAGACCACGGCCAGAATGGTGGCAAAGGCCACGGCTGAGATAAAGCCGAGAAAAAGGTCACCACCGGCCGCGTGGGCCAGATGAATGGCTGCCATGTTATTGCCGCCCATCAGCGTGCCCTTGGCGGCATCCATATATTGGGGATTGGGGGCCACCATCATCACCGCACCAAAGCCAATGATGAAGGTGAGGATATAAAAATAACCAATAAACCCTGTGGCATAAAACACGGATTTGCGGGCTTCCTTGGCATTGGGCACGGTAAAAAACCGCATGAGAATATGAGGCAGGCCCGCCGTTCCGAACATGAGCGCCAGCCCCAGGGAGATGGCCGAGACAGGATCGCTCACCAACCCCCCTGGAGCAAAAATATCCCGGCTGTCGGCAACTGCCTTTTTATGATCTGCCAGGCTGCTGGATTTGATGCTTTCCAGGGCAGTCCTGAAAAAGAGTTCCAGATCAAAATGGGTATGATTCAGAGCACTCAGGGCGATGAAAGTGGCACCCGTGAGCAGCAGAACAGCCTTGATGATCTGCACCCAGGTGGTAGCGATCATGCCGCCAAAGGCCACGTAGAGAATCATCAGGGCACCAACGGTCACCACGGCATACTCATAGGGGAGGCCGAACAGGGTACGGATCAACTGCCCTGCTCCCACCATCTGGGCAATCAGATAGAGGATGACCGTAAACAGGGTGCCCATGGCCGACAAGGTGCGAATAGGAACCCGGGAAAGACGAAAAGAGACAATGTCGGCAAAGGTATACCGCCCCAGGTTGCGCAACTGCTCGGCCATCAGAAACAGAATGACCGGCCACCCCACCAGAAAGCCGATGGAATAGATCAGGCCGTCATACCCCTTGGCAAACACCATGGCAGAGATGCCCAAAAACGAGGCGGCGGACATATAGTCGCCCGCAATGGCCAAACCGTTCTGAAAGCCGGTGATGCCCCCTCCCGCTGCATAAAAATCCTTGGTGGTTTTTGTGTGGGAGGCGGCCCAGTAGGTGATGCCCAGAGTGACCGCCACAAACACAAAAAACATGGCAATAGCGGTTATATTCAGCGCAGATTCCGGCTTTGCTGCATCCGCCGCCCAGGCTGCCGGGTGCCAGGCACCCACCGCCAGAGCGAGCAAAAAACTCCACAAACGGCTCATTTCGTCTCCTCCTTGATTTGCCGGGTCAGTTCATCAAACGTGCTGTTGGCCCGATACACATAGATGCCGGTCAGAATGAACGCCGCAATAATGATCAGCACTCCGATGGGAATACCGATCGAGATCACGCTGTCCGGAGCGATCTTTTCCCCCAAAGATTTGGGAATAAAAGCCACTACCAGGATGAAGGCATAGTAAATGATCAGCATGATCATGCTCAAAAACCAGGCAAACCCGGAGCGTTTTGCCACCAGTTCCTGATATTTTGGGTTGGCCTTAATCCGTTGAACCAACTTTGCATCAACAGGATCGTTGTTCATGGTGCATCTCCTTGGTGTGAATACGCGATGGCCCAATCATGCCATCCCCTTCTGAACCTGAGCAAAAACGGTGTCAGGTCGATTCTCTTGCGTCAATCAGGGACTGGACGACACTGGGATCGGCCAGGGTGGTGGTGTCCCCCATGTTTTCCAGCTCGTTGGCGGCGATTTTCCGCAAGATACGCCGCATGATTTTGCCGGAACGGGTTTTGGGCAGGCCCGGTGCCCACTGCATGATGTCAATGTGTGCGATGGGACCGATTTCCTGGCGCACCAGGGCAGACAACTCTTTGCGCAATGTTTCGGTAGGCGTCTCACCCACCATCAGGGTGACAAAGGCATAGATACCCTGCCCCTTGATGGGGTGGGGATAGCCGACCACAGCGGCCTCAGCCACCTTTTCGTGCAACACCAGAGCGGATTCAATCTCGGCGGTACCCAGATTATGACCAGAGACGATGATGATATCGTCCACCCGTCCGGTAATCCAATGGTAGCCATCCGCATCCCGACGGCAGCCGTCACCGGGAAAATAGCGACCTGGATAGGCGGCAAAATAGGTATTGAAAAAACGTTGATGATCCCCATAGACGGTACGCATCATGCCGGGCCAGGGACGGGTAATGGTCAATATTCCCCCGGTCGCGCCCTCCTGCACCACCCCTTTTTCGTCCACAATTTCCGGAACAATCCCGAAGAAAGGCAGGGTGGCCGAACCGGGCTTGGTGGCAATGGCACCGGGCAGGGGCGTGATGAGAATACCCCCCGTTTCTGTCTGCCACCAGGTGTCCACAATGGGGCAACGCCCCTGCCCCACCACGTGAAAATACCACTCCCAGGCTTCCGGATTGATGGGTTCACCCACCGACCCCAGCAGACGCAAAGAGGCTCGACTGCTCTTGTTGACAAAGGCATCCCCCTGCGCCATCAACGAACGGATGGCCGTAGGCGCGGTATAAAAAATGTTGACCTGATGCTTGTCGATCACCTGCCAGAAACGGGAGGCATCCGGATAGGTGGGAATCCCCTCAAACATCAGGGTGATGGCACCATTGGAAAGGGGACCGTAGACAATATAGCTGTGGCCGGTGATCCAGCCCACATCGGCAGTACACCAGTAAACATCGCCCTCGTGATAGTCAAAAATATAGCGATGGGTCATGGTGGCATAGAGGATATACCCGCCCGTCGTATGCAACACCCCCTTGGGCTTGCCGGTGGAACCGGAGGTATACAAAATGAACAGCGGATCCTCCGCCTCCATGGGTTCGGCGGGACAGAGGGGACTGGCCGCTGCCACGGCCTCGTGATACCAAACATCCCGCTCCGGGTGTGGGGATATCGCTCCACCGGTCAGGCGCACGGTAAAGACGCTGTGCACAAAGGGACACTCTTTGAGTGCCTCATCCACGTTGGCGCGCAAAGGGATCTTTTTGGCTCCGCGCACCCCTTCATCCGCCGTTACCACAGCGCAACAGGTCGCATTCTGAATACGATCCTTGAGAGATTCCGGGGAAAAACCACCGAATACCACCGAGTGGATGGCACCGATGCGGGCACAGGCCAACATGGCCACGGCCGCTTCAGGGATCATCGGCATATAGATGCACACCCGATCCCCCTTGCCGATGTGACGCGCCTTCAGGGCATTGGCAAAGCGACACACCTCTTCGTGCAACATTTTGTAGGTGATATGCCTGGATTGGCCGGGATCGTCCCCCTCCCATACAATGGCGGTCTGGTCGGCTCGCGTGGCCAAATGACGGTCCAGACAGTTGTAGGAGACGTTGAGCTTGGCCCCGTCAAACCAACGAACGTGGGCTTTGTGAAAATCCCACTCCACCACCGTGTCCCATTTTTTGAACCAGTCGATAAAGTGGTCCGCCTGGGCGGCCCAGAACCCCTCCATGTCCTGGATCGACTGGGCATACAGGGTCTCATACTGCTCTCTGTTGATCCGGGCGTTGGCCGCAACTTCCGGCGCAACGGGATAGATTTTGTCACTGCTCATGCCGATGGCTCCTTCCAGATACCGAGTTCAACCGACGCGATCGGAGAGTGGAGTCCCTTGCCTCGGACCCTGCGCGAGCCCAGCAAAGGGAGCGCGCCAACCGCGCCTTGTCACGGGTTGTCATGACTGATCGGCCAAAAAATGGCCCCCATTCCCCCCACACATCCCCGGGGAGTGTAGCAGCAATCCGTGCAGCGTTCAAGGCGGGGTGCCGTCGCGGGGTCAGTCACGCCTCTTCCAGGAGGATCCCTTCCGCCTCTGCCCACGCATAAAAAACGGCCAGGCATGCATCAAAATCATATGCAGACAGAGCGGCTTTTATGCGATCCAGCCGTTCCTTCCGCTCTCCATCCTGCACCAGCACAGCCAGTTCTGCCACCACACCCTCTGCGGCCGCGTCATAGGCCAGAAGATTCTGAATGGCTTTCCGAAACAGGGGGGCCAACTGTTCCGGAGCAACCGGCTCCCCCTGCTGCCCTTCCTGTTTGTCAAGGGTGGCGGGTATTTCCCAAGCGGTCTGAATGGCAGAGAGCACCCGTGCCAGTTCATCGGTCGTGCGGGCCAACTCGGTCGGCCAGGCATGCCATTGGGAGGGGGTCTGGATGATCTTCTCCAATCGGGCAGCAGAGTCGGCAAGCTGCAGAGCACCGATGGTGGCGGCAACCCCTTTCAACGAATGGGCCGTTCGCTCCAGGGTTGCATGGTCGCCCGCCTCCATCTGCATGGCCATGCGCACACAGGCATCCCCCTGATTGGTGACAAATTTACCTAATATACTCCGGTATATACCCCCATCACCCCCCACGTTGCGCAAACCTTTCTGCACATCCACCCCTTCCAGCACTGGAAAATCGCTGGAACCTCCCGAGGAGGGCCTGGAGGGGGCAAGAGCACGCCCATCCAAACCCGGTTTCAGGTACTGGAGAATGCGCATGTACAGGATATCCGGGTCGATGGGTTTGGCGATGTGATCCTGCATCCCAGCCGCCAGGCACCGCTCCCGATCACCTGCCATGGCATTGGCTGTCATGGCCAGAATGGGCACTTCAGGCGGAATCAGGGATTCTTCCCGCAACCGGCGGGCCGTCGTCAGACCATCCATCACGGGCATCAACATATCCATAAGGATCATGTCAAATCGAGCCTCTGCCACCCGTTCCAGGGCCTCCTGGCCGTTGTTGGCCACGGTTATCTGCACACCAACCCGCTCCAGCAGCTCCGTGGCAACCTGTTGATTGATGGCGTTATCCTCGACCAGCAACACCCGCACGTCGGTCAAAAACTTCTGCAGTTGCTCCTCTGAGAGGGAGTCGCTGCGCACTGGAACATTCTCAGAACAGATGCCCAAACAGACTGTCGCAGTAAAGCAGCTCCCCTCACCCGGCGTGCTGCTGACCTGTATGCTGCCACCCATCCTATCGACCAGCCTTTTGCTGATGGCCAAACCCAGCCCTGTACCACCATACCGGCGGGTAATGGATGTATCCGCTTGGTGAAAACTCTGGAACAGCTGTGCGATCTGCTCGGGAGTCATGCCGATGCCGGAATCCCGCACAACAAAGCGAAGTTCCACCTCCTGCTCCGATCGATTGGCCAATTCAACCGTGACGCGCACCTCACCCCGGTCTGTAAATTTAACGGCGTTGGAGGCAAAGTTGGTCAACACTTGGCCCAGACGCAGTGAATCTCCGATCAGCCATGGGGGTATCGCACGATCCGCTTCCCAAACAAACCGAATCCCCTTTTCGGAGCTCTTGACGGAAACGACCGACATCACATCCTGCAGCAATTCCCCTATGGCGAAAGCCCGCTGTTCCATATCGAGCTTGCCCGCCTCGATTTTGGAAAAATCCAGAATATCGTTGATCAATCTCAGCAACGTGGCGGCTGCCCCGGAGATTTTTTGGAGATAATCCATCTGCCTGGGGGTAAGAGATGTGCGCATGACCAAATGGCTCAAACCGATGATGGCATTCATGGGTGTACGGATTTCGTGACTCATGTTGGCCAAAAAATCAGACTTGGCCTGATTGGCCCGCTCCACCCGCTCCATGGCCTCCTGGAGATGCCTTTCCACTTGTTTTTGCTGGGTAATATCCAGGACCGTTCCGATCATGGCAACAGGCTGCCCGCTCGCATCTCTCGTCAAAACCCCTTTTTCACGCACAAACCGAATCTCCCGATCCGGGCAGAGGATGCGATGTTCCACCTCATACTCGGTCGCTTCCCCGTCCAGGGTTTTCTGGATCGCCTGCACAACCTCGGGGCGGTCATCTTCATGCAGCGTTTCCAAAAACAACGCATAGGTCGGTGAACCCCTGTCAGGATCCCGGCGAAAAATGCGAAAAGTTTCTTTTGACCAGGTCACCCCCCCGTTGAGAATATCCCATTTCCAATGACCGACATGGGCGATTTCCTGGGCACGCTCCAACAAGGTTTGGCTTTCATGGAGCATTTGATTGGATGCAAACAGCGCATCCCTGGCCAGGGTGACATCGCGAAACAGCGAGGCAAACGGCTTTTGCAGAGAGGTTTCAACGGTGGCCTGGTAGATCCAGTAAAAGGCGAAGATTTTCAGTATATGGCCAATCAGGTTGGAGAGGTCATACATGCCCACATAAAACGTGAAAGCCAACTCGGAACCCATTGTGGCCAGCATGGCCCAGATCAACCGCGTGCGCACGTATGGGTCAAACAGGGTGCGATGCTGCCTCATGAGCCATAACCCGCCCGCCAGCACTGCACAGATGAGATATTCGCTGATAATTTTGAACGGCGTCAGGCCCACCCCATCGATAAAGCAGTCGGGGAAAACCTGCCACCGATAAATGGTGGCGAGAATCAAGGCGGTGACACCTGCATACAAGAGCAGTGCCCACTCCTCCCGCAAGGGTCGCTTGATGAATAAAAACGCCCCCAAAAAAGAGAACGCCTCCAGAAAGCGGGAGGCGATCCAAAGCTGCGGCGGATGATTGGAATTCTGCGCGGAGAGGAGCGACATGCCCTTGTAATCCAGGGTGTGCATCAGGTCCAAACCGCTGATAAAAAGAAAGGCGATGCCCAGAAACAGCAGAAAGTGGTTGTCCAGGAAGCGCCGCCCGTTCCAGACGACGACAAAAAACCCAAACCCGATGACCACACTGAAGATTTCGGCCAAGCTGTGGAACAGGAGATAATTGTCGAAGGAGGTGACCACAACACCCACCAGTGCGGAGACAGAGAGCAGCACTGCCACCCAATGGGTCGCCCTGACACCCCCTGCCCGTTGCACTGCACCACTCATCCCGTCACTCTGGATGTCATGCCACAGCGTCCATCAACACATGCCACACCACCACCCTCTGAAATCCCCGAATCCTGCATCCGGTGCCTCCACGATGAACGGGTGATCCTCCCGATTCTCTGAAAATGACCGCAGGTCCAAAAAGATCATCCCCCTGATGGAGCCGGGGCAGAGCCATGGGATCCGGGCCGTTGCCGTTACTTGAGGTGGAGCACAGCAGAATGACCGTCCGGTCGATCCTCCGCGCACGACCTTTGACAGTGCCAGCAATACCAGGAGTGCGCAAGGAAAAATCCGATTTCCCAGGCCGGTCGATACCGGGGAAAGCGGACACCGTGGTGGCGCGTATCGCTGTCCACCAAGCGTTCAAAGCAGGCCCAGGAGGGATGGAACCACGGGCAGGAGGGGAATCGGTCGTCTGCCGTGCCGCCCTCCCCCAGACACGATGAGGCACGCCGGTCAAAGAGTGGCACACCGGGTTCCTGATGCAGGGTTCCTGGATACTCCGTGCGCCCACTCATCACCCCTCCGGTGCCAACACCTCGCGTTTGCCCGCACCATTGGGAGCAGAAACCACGCCCTCGTTCTCCATCTGCTCGACAATGCGGGCTGCACGGTTGTAACCAATCTTGAAAATGCGTTGCACCATACTGGTGCTGACCTTGCGCTCACGCAGGACGATATGGACGGCCTGATCATACAGCTCATCCTGTGCCTCGCCCCCAGCACCCCCCATAAAACCGCTCTCCTCGCCATCCTCCCCCTCCCCGCGCTGTATCAGCACCGAAAGGTCATAGTCCGGGGTTCCCGTGGATCGTAAATATTTAACGAGATCATGCACTTCCTTGTCAGAGACGAACGGCGCGTGAATGCGCTGCAAATGGGATGTGCCGGGAGGCAAAAAGAGGCCATCGCCCATGCCCAGCAGACGATCGGCACCCATGGCATCCAGAATGGTGCGGGAATCAATCTTGGAAGAGACCTGAAAGGCCAATCGTGTCGGAAAGTTGGCTTTGATCAGACCCGTGATCACATCCACCGAAGGGCGTTGCGTCGCCAAAATCAGGTGCAGGCCCGCTGCCCGCGCCATTTGCGCCAGACGGGCAATGGCAGGTTCCACCTCCTTGCCTACCTGTATCATCAGGTCCGCCAATTCATCGATGACGATGACAATCAACGGCTTGCTATCCAGGGGAATCGGCTCATCCCGTTCCACAGGGCGGCCTGTCTCCGGATCCATCCCCACCTTGACTCTCCGGGTCGGTTGTTCATCGTGTTCGATACAGTGCGCAATCCGTTCGTTGTAACCGGCCAAATTGCGCACGCCCAACTCCGACATGAGCCGATAGCGGTTTTCCATCTCGCTCACCGCCCATTTCAACAGGTTGGCCGCCTTATGCACATCGGTCACCACGGGAGCCAACAGATGAGGAATCCCCTCGTAGATGGATAATTCCAACATTTTGGGATCCACCATCAGAAAACGCACCTCATCGGGCCGGGCACTGAACAGAATGGAGCAGATCATGGCATTGACCGCCACCGATTTGCCCGAACCGGTTGTACCGGCCACCAGCAGATGCGGCATTTTGGCCAAATTGCCCGCAACCGGATTGCCAAAAATATCCGACCCCAATGCCACCGCCAATGGATGGGCCATCCTCCGGAAGGCCTCGGATGTCAGCACCTCCTTGAGATAAACAGTCTGACGCACCTCATTGGGAATTTCGATACCGATGACTGTTTTGCCGGGCACATTGCCCACCACCCGCACCGAGGAGACCGAAATGGAACGCGCCAGATCGTCCGCCAACCCGATCACCTTGGCCGATCGCAGGCCAGGGGCCGGGTCCAGCTCGAACGTGGTCACCACGGGGCCGGGCAATACATCGACAATCTGCCCCTTGATATGGAAGTCTGCCAGTTTTTGTTCCAACGTGCGGGCAATAAGGTTCAGATCTTCCCGCGAGGGTCCACCCGGCTTTTTGGGACCCGGGTCAACCATCAAGGAAAAGGGTGGCAAAGCCGGCCATTCCGCAGTCGGCTCTGCCGGCAGCACCCGCTCCAGAGTGCCCTTCCAGGGCGGATGCTCCTCCTGATGTGGGGACAACCGCTCTTCACCAGGCAGATCCTCCTCCGAAACCGGCGTGACCGCACGCCGCTCTGCGACAGCAGCGGAGGGGATGGCCGCTTTTCCACGGTTTTCCGGCATCAAAAAAATGGGATCACGGGGCAGACGCACCTCTGGTCGCAGCACACTCTCCCCACGCGATGCCGGACTCTTTTTGTCGGCCATGCGGGCAGAGAGGGGGGTTCCGGTTGCCCGTGGCAACCCGGCCTCTGTGGGCACAACCGCAGACTCAGTGGCCATGGCGGTCACAAAGCGTGCCGGAGAAACAGGCAGGGAGAGCTCCTCCTCTGGCATGATCGCCCCAACGGGCATGGAGTTGGGCAGAGGGTTGCACGCCCTGGGCACGGAGAGCGCGTCCAGAACGGGTTCCCGACGACTGCTCTCCCGCACCGGAAAAGAGGTCGGTTCCGCTTTCCTGCCCATGGGCTTTTCCACCCACAAGCAGGCAACCTGTTTGGCGCGCTGCCACTGTTTCCTGTAGATTAAAAAGCTCTGTCGCAGCCAGTGGAGCAGTTCTGGCAGCCGCAACAATGCTGCGAGGTCCACAACCGTATCGGCGGGATGACGGGTCGGTACAGAGACGGCTCCTTGGGCGAGCCTTCTGTTTTGTGCCAAACGGCTCACACCAGCAAGTCGCAGGGTCTCGGTGCGTTTTGGGTGCATGGGGGGCTCCTGTGTCCAAAAGGGTAGGCATGACATCCATCCAGACCTTCCACTTGAGCCAGGAGCGTGTCAGAGCCCCGCACCGGTGGTAGCCCGTTTGCACCACCGCGAGAGTCTGAAAGATCAAACGACGGAACACTGCCACCGGCGGAACGCTACACCCGCTCCGCGCTGGCCAAGATCAAGGGGAAGGCCGTTCTTCATGGGCGGTTGTCGCATTGCTCATGCCATATTGCAATCATCTCCAGAAACAGGCCGATTTTCCGTTGTCTGAGCACCTCTCTCTTTTATCTTTATCCTGTTGAAAAAAATATTTTTTTCTATTCATGAAACCCCGGATCCGCCACCCTCCGCTGGGATTCCATCACACAAGTTATCACAACCCATCCTCTCCCCCGCGCCCCACAAAAACCCGCACGGTGCTGCCAGAATCGTCGCGTTCCCCATCGAATGGATCTGTTTTTTGGCACTGGCACGACAGGACACGGTGTGGGCACACCGAAGCGTGTGCGGAGGAGTCCCATCATCACGAGAGATCTGCGAGCACACTCTCCAGTGTTGGGGCATCCAGGATCCGGAGACTCCATTCCTCCAAGACAGGTGGCTCGGCCTTGGCGATCTTTTCACTGGCCCAGGTGGGCAGGTCGCCAAAGCGACGTTGTAGTAGGCGCGCCAGCATCCTGGCCTCGCCTTCTTGGCGACTATCCATCTGCACCTTCACAAATAAAGGCCGCAACACGTCGTTTTCCATCACATCAAAGGTAAGAGCCATTTCTTCAGCCTCCGTTTTAACAACAGTTTCCAGTCTACGCAACCGGGACAAGATGACCAATTTCGTCAGGGCGTCAGCCCTGGCCTTGTCCGGCAATTCGCTGATTCGGTACAAGATTTCCCTGATCGTTTCCTTCTGGTTGTCCATTCGACACAGTACGGCCAAAAGGTTTTCCTCCAACGTCGGACTGGCCATT
>JADGCE010000038.1 GCA_015229095.1 Magnetococcales bacterium
AAGCGGTGTTGACCCTGACCTCGGCAGAAACGGACCTCATCGCGCCGGGGATCTATGTCTTCGACTTCCAACGGGTGATCCCGGACAACCCGCCCGTGGTGAAGACCTTGATGTCCGGCAAGATCAGCATATTGCCGGACATCACCCGCAGCAACGGTTCCTGAGGAGCGGCGCGATGGAACAACCAATCCGCGTCTCACTCGTCCGGGAGTCCATCCGTGTGCCCCTCGTCGATGAACAGGTCAACGTTGCCCTGCACGAGGAGCGATTCGATTTTTCGTCACCGCCCGTCCTGGCCACCTCCGGTTGGCCGTTTGGACTGAACCCCGTCCGGGTGGACGGATTGCAAAAAGGGGTGGCCACGATCGTCGACCATGTGGCCATGCCGTCGTTTTTTCGGGTGGTGCGCTGGATGTTGCTGCTTTCGGACGACAGCCATGATCTGGCGGTAACCAGCACTGTTCAATGTATGCGTCGCGGTGGCGACGTGTTGTTTTCGGAGTTTGCCATCCTGGGTGACTGCGGGACCATCCCGTATGCGCTGGATGTGGTGGTGGATGGCGACAAGGTCAAACTGGTCGTGACGAGCGGGTATGACGGCTTGGTCACGGCACGAACAAGCAAAATCGGTATTTTCAACTGACGTTTCAATCACTCAAATGGGTAAGGAGTTGTAAAGATGGGCATGAGTATGTTCCAGGTCAAAAAGGGTATCAATCTCGACGGCTTGGCCCAGGTGATGTCTGGAGCCGGTGTGCCGGGTGCGGCGGGGGATGCCTCGCTGGCTCCGGTCGGGTCGCTCTATTTGAACGTCACTGATGGACAGATGTTCGTCAAAAAGAGCAGTGGTGTCGGTACCGATAAGTGGTTGCGGACCCAGGACAGCAGCGATATGGCGGCAGCACTGCAGGGCATCTCCTGGCGTGAACCGGTCAAACTGCATGTCACCACCTCCTATGCCGATCTGGCGGCGGCCACGACGGCGATGAACACTGGCACGTTGGACGGTACGGCCATCGTCGCCAACGACCGCATCCTGTTCGACAACATCACCGGCGCGAACAAGAACGTCTTTGTCGTCACGGGCACCCCCGGTTCTTCTGCCACCCTGGTCGAGGATACCAACACGGCGACCAAGGGGGATGCCCTCTATGTCCAGAGCGGTACGGACGCGGGCAAGCAGTTTTCGTACAACGGCACCATCTGGGTGCAGCAGGGGGCGGCATCCTCCACCGAGATCGGTTTCATCAAGAGCTTTGTCGGCAAGTCTGCGGACGGCAACGAGACTCCGGACTACTCCAGCAACAACGTCGTGACCGACGGCGGTTCCCTGGAGACGGCCATCGGGGAACTCGACAACAAGATCGGTACCGGTCACACCGAGCCGGTGAATTTCATCCAACTGAGCGATGCGGTCATGAAAGGGCTGCATCAGTTGGACATCAACCTCAGCGCGGCCCGCACCTTCCACTTCGGTTCCGTCAGTGGCGGTACGGCGACAGAGGTCTGTACCACCGATTTTTCCACCCACCATATCGAGGGGTGCTTCTCTGCCGAGTGGCGGGTCGTCGTTGCGTCCGGGAACAACAAGTGGGCCGGGACGGTGTCGGCCATTTTCAACCGGGCGACCAGTGAGATTGACTACAACATTTCGTCCATCCTCACCATCGGTGCCCCCATCGCGGGTCTGGAAGTCTACCCCGTGGTCACCAGCACCACCCTGGCGTTGATGGTCAATGCCACCAATGCGGTGACCACATTCACCACGCGAACCCTCAACTGCTACTACGACATCTATTCGTAAGGGTCTCAGCAGCCCGCCAATATCAGGAGACAGGCCGATGAATGCACTGGATTTTAACCATGCCTACCGGGTGGAAGCGGTTTCCATCGGTGACAACATCGGCCTGTTCTCTGGTGTGCAATCACCAGTTGTGGCGGATACATCGGGAATTCCCGTCGGCTCTGCCTATTTTCAGACCGACGGGACCATCTGGAAACGCGCCGGTCTGGGACCGTCGGACTGGGTCCGCATGGTTGCGGAGGACTCTGCCCTGTTTACCGGGGCAGTCTCCTCCATTACCACCAACGATCTGACCCTGAGTCGGGCGTTGGTCAGCGATGGAAACGGCAAGGTGGCCGTATCTGCTGTGACCGCAACCGAGGTGGGGTATGTGGCGGGTGTTACGTCGGCCATTCAGGCACAGTTGAATGGCAAAGCGGCGAAGGAAATCCTCCAGAACAGCCGTTCTGCCAACTACACCCTCGTGCTGTCCGATGCGGGGAAACAGATCCTGCACCCTGCGGCGGACAACACCGCCCGAACCTTCACCATCCCGGCCAACAGCAGTGTGGCGTTTCCAATCGGGACCACCCTCTGGTTTGTCAACGAACGGAACACCGTCACGATTGCCATTACCACGGACACCCTCATGTTGTCCCCCTCCGGTGCCACAGGCAGTCGCACCTTGGCGGCCAGAGGGGTCGCAACCGCGCTGAAGATCACCGCTACCAAGTGGATGATCTTCGGGTATGGGCTATCATGAGGGGAGGCACAGTTGCCCATGCCTCCCCGATACCGCCTATCTGCCAGCGAACGCATCGCATGCCTTGTCTCCGCGATCAAACCGGACGACATATTTTGCGCATACCGTTGGAAATACCCAACCTGGATGCAAGTTGGAGGCTTTCGTGAGAAATCTGCACTGGCCGCAGACTTTTCCCTCTCCAGTTGACTGGGCAGCGTTGTTGTCCTGTCTGTCATGTTGTGTGGTCATTGTCTGTGCTCCTTTTTGTGCCGCCCCGTTTCCGGGGCGGCGGGATCTTCATGCTGCGATGCCAACATACCGCCCATAGTTGTGTCCCGACGGATCGAGGTACAGGGTTTGGCGACCTTCCGACTCAATGGCGATGGCAATATGCGTCTCGTTGGTCGAATGCAAAAAACCGCCACCGTTGATCCAATCGCGTGGCTTGAGCATATCGCTGGCAAAATCGTCGTACTCTTCGTTGGACAGTTTGAACACCCGGTCAACCAGGGTCTGCTTCGGGGAATCCTGGTAGCCACCCTCTTCGGGTGCGATCCAGGCGAGCAGTGCCTCCATGTCCTTCGGTTTGCGGGCAAACCGGACGGAAAGGGCCAGACTTTCCTTCAGTTTGGTTTGGGTCATCGTCGTTTCTCCTGATGGTTGTTTGTACTCTGCCTCGAACAAATGAAGCCATATTCCGGAGGACGGTTGCAACCATTATATTGTTTTTATCTGATTGATATTGAATTGTTTTGTCTAATCCATCAATCCCGCGCTGGCGGGTTTTTGTGTTTCTGGGGGGGGCCATGCTCATTACCTATGAGTCCATTGATCTGGCGACAGCCAACGCCTGCCTGATTGCCTGGGAACATCGCATGGGGCCCTTGCGGCGCGGCAACCAACGTGGTGTGCATCACGGGCTGTTTCACGATGGGCAACCGGTGGCGGTGACCATGGCCTCCACCCTCATTCGTGAGCGAGTCGGTGGCGTGGAGGGACTGGACAGAAGCAACACGGTGGAACTCTCGCGGTTGTGCGCGGTACGACCGGGCCTTTGTCGTGTTGCCCTGCGTTTGTGGCGGGAATTCGTTTTCCCCTTTCTGGACGGCGGCTATCAGTACGCCATCAGTTATCAGGACGCGGCACAGCACTCGGGCAACCTCTATCGGTTCGATGGCTGGCGGCGCGTTGGCTATTCCCACTCCGGGCGGGACACGAGATCTGGCAGACCCGGTCGGAACAAATATGTGTGGCTGTGGCAGCGACAGTAGAGAGGGAACCCGATGATCATTCGACTGACACAGCTCGACGGCAAGTTGCCGAATCTGGCCCTGATGCGGCTGGCCAGTTATCACCGGCACCAAGGCGACGAGGTGCTCTTCACCCGGGAACCGGCCCGTACCCTGTTTGAACCCGCCTATGATCGCGTTTACGGATCGGTGATTTTCAACTCATCGGCCCATCTGGTGGAGCAGTTTCGTCGCCATTTCCCGCAGGCCATCCTGGGGGGCACCGGTTCCGGGAATCTGCACAGCGTTGAACAGGTGATCGGCCAGGAGTGGGGACAGTTCGACTACAGCGATTACCCGGAGGTCAAGGAGTCCATCGGCTTCACCCAGCGCGGATGCCGGATGCACTGCCGTTTTTGCGTGGTGCCTGAGCGGGAAGGCAAAGCGCGCGCTGTCAACACCATCCACGAAATTTGGCGCGGTCCTCCCCATCCACGCAAGGTCCATTTGCTCGACAATGACTTTTTTGGCCAAGCCGAGGCGGCATGGCAGGCACGTATAGACGAGCTGCGAGAGGGCAATTTTCGGGTGTGCTTTGGCCAGGGCATCAATGTGCGGTCCATTACGGATGAGCAGGCTGCGGCATTGGCCTCGGTCGAATATCGGGACACCAAGTTCCAGCAACGGCGGCTCTACACCGCCTGGGACAATCCAAGAGACGAACAGCGATTTTTCACCGGGATCGACACCCTGGAAAAGGCAGGCATCCCGCCCACGCACGTGATGGCCTACATGCTGGTTGGCTTTGATCTGGCGGAATCGTGGGACGGCATCCTGTCCCGGTTCAACAAAATGGTGGACCGGGGAATCAAGCCCTACCCGATGGTCTTCGACGCAGGGCGCAGGGACTTGAAGGCGTTCCAGAGATGGGCCGTCACGGGATTGTACCGGGCTTGTGCCTGGGAGGAATACCGGAGCACTCAACGGGGTTCCGTTGTTCATTTGTCCAACAGCCGTTGGAAAAAAGAGGTATCAGCAGATGGCAAGCCACTCGAAAGCACTCCTCACGGATGAGGAGTTGAAGGCCAGATATGCCTGGAGCCTGGACCGCAAGATCGAAGAGTCTTGTGACAGGATTGTGGACTGGCACTCCCGCTTCGGCGGGCGGGTGTCCGTGTCGTTCTCCGGAGGGCTCGACTCGACGGTACTCCTGGATCTGGTGCGGAACAAATGCGGCTACCCGGAGGTTCCGGCAGTCTTTTCCAACACCGGGCTGGAGTTTCCCGAAAACGTCCATTTTGTCCGGAGCATCCCGAATGTGCATGAGATACGGCCCAAGCGGGGCTTTCGGCAGGTGATCGAGACCTTTGGCTATCCGGTGGTCAGCAAGCGCGTCTCCCAGTATGTCGGGGAGGTGCAACGCGCCCAAGGAGAGACAGCCACCAAGCGGTTGCGCCTGACCGGGATGACCTCCAGGGGGACCAAGAGCCGCCTGGGAGAAATCCCGGATGTCTGGAAGCCCCTCATCGACTGTGGCTTCCGGGTGTCGGACAAATGCTGTGACGTGCTCAAAAAAGAGCCTCTCGCCCGAGCGATGAAGATCTTTGGCCCACCGTTCGTCGGCACCCGGGCGGAAGAGTCCATGCAGAGAGAGCTGTCATACAAGCAGCACGGTTGCAACGCCTACCATATGAAGTCGCCCCGGTCAACGCCGATTGCCTTTTGGACAGGGCAGGATGTCCGGGAGTACATCAGACGCGAGTCGCTGCCGTATTCGCCGCTCTACGATATGGGCTATGACCGCAGCGGCTGCATGTGGTGTCTGCTGGGTGCGCATCACAGCGATGACAACCGCTTCGAACTGCTGGCCAAGACGCACCCAAGGGTTTACGCCTTCTGCCGGGATCGGCTCGGGCTGTTCGATGTGCTGCGCGTCGTGCAAACGTTGTGGGATGAGCGATATCACAGGAAAAAGGTACCGCCACTCACTTTGCCCAGTCTATCACCCACCAACCCCGATCTGTCGGGGTTTCGTATTTCTGAAGGAGAGAAAGGGGGTTGAAATGTCCCACCCACATCAGGTTGCACCGTCCATCGTCCAGCAAAATACCGATGGCCTGATTGTCAACTGTGCCTACAACACCGATGGGTTGCGCTATCTGGGCTATGCCGTGCCCGGCTCTCTGGACTCGGACCGCGTCTGGCAGATTCAGCGGTTGGAGTATGTGGACGGCAAGGTCGTGGCCGTGCGGTTTGCGGGGCACGCCGAGTTCACCCAGGCATGGAACAACCGGGAGGCCCTTGCTTATTCATGAACATCATCGACGCCATCATCAACGCCAGCATTGTCAAAAACGGCACCATCCTCTCCCTGGGCTCCGCATACCAGGGCATCTGGACAGCCGGTGTCACCTACCAGAAGGGGCAGGTCGTCTCTGCCAGTGGCAACCTGTTCGTCTGTCTGGACACCCATGCGGACCATTCCCCACCCGATACGGGCTTTTGGGAGGACATCACCATGCGGGGGCCGACAGGAGCGACAGGCCCGCCCGGCAACCCTGGCTCACCCGGTGGTTCCGGCAACCAGGTTGTTCTCCAGGCCGGTCAGATTTTGGGCGGCCACCGGGCCATCCTGCTGGACAGTGCAGGCCGTGCGGTCTATGCGGACAGCAGCCATGTCAGCCATGCCGGTCGACTGTTTGGTATCACGGCCCATGCGGCTGTCGCAGATGAGTTTGTCACGGTACACGTCATCGGTGAGATGCTCGAATCCTCTTGGGTATGGGACATCTCCCGACCCGTTTTTCTCGGCACCAATGGGCAGTTGACCCAGGTGCCGCCCAGCACAGGTTTTGTGCAAGTGGTCGGACAACCGATCACGGCGCAGTCCCTGTTTCTCAATCCCAAACCCTCCATCACCCTCGCATAAAGGAAGCAAACCATGGCTATCGATGCATTTCTCAAGTTGGACCGGACCACGGGCCTCTACGTGGAAACCGCTCTGGTGGACAGTTCCGCTGGTGCCGCCAGTGCCGGCAAAGGGGTGGCCCTGGATGCCAGTGGTCACGTCGCCCTCAACATCCTGCCCACCGGTGTCGGACCGGAACTGGTCAACGTGGTGGCCTCGGAAAATCTGGCCGCCGGTGATTTCGTCAACATTCACGACGTGGCCGGTGTCTCGAAGGCCCGGAAGGCCGATGCCACCGATGCCACCAAACCGGCCAACGGCTTTGTGAAGACCGGTGCCACCTCGGGTGGCAATGTGGATGTCTACCTGGACGGGCTGAACGATGCGGTGACCGGCAAGACGGCCGGGACGCGCTATTTTCTCAGTGCCTCCACCCCCGGCGCCGCAACCGCTACGGTGCCCAGCGCGAGCGGCAATCTCTGCCAATTTCTGGGAGTGGCCACCTCGGCCACGGGCATTGCCTTTCGTCCGTCGGACGGGGCTGTCTTGGCGTAGTGAACAGCAGACTCCCCCGGTCACGGTGACCGGGGGACGCCATTTACTGGATGGGGTGTGAGAGATGGCAACCAAAAAACCACTTTATTGGGGGATGACCGATGGCCGCCCGACAGAGCTGTCCGCATCAGACAGCATCCCGCCTGCCAACATCCCGGAAATGGGGGCGGCCTCCACCACCTCGGCGGGAACCGCCGGGGCGGTGCCTGCACCCCCCATCGGCGGGTTGGCCATGTTTCTGCGGGGGGACAAACAATGGATTCTCTTGACCCCATTGGCCGATCCGAACCAGACGGTGCTGACAGCCTTGTGGCCGGGGGATCTGATCCAGTGGGATGGCACCTCTTTCCGCAACCTGCCTCTGTCGGTGGGATCTCCCGGCGCGGCGGGGGTGGAAGCCTTCTACAACGCCTCGCCCGCCATCCTTGCTGCCGGGGCGCAAAACGGGCTGGCGGTCAACACCCTCTCCAAAACGCCGGTCACCACCGGTGAATTGGAGGTGAGTGTCACCGCCTCCACCAGTACCGTGCCCCTGGCGGCCTGGTTGTACGACACCGCCCTCGGTCGGACCACCATTCCGTCCGGTATCTGGACTGTCTCGCTCTATGGGGGTGTGGATACCACCGCCGATGGCCGGTTGACTGTTGCAGCCCGACGCATGTTTGAGGTGATCGTAGAGGGGATGAGCCTCACCACAACCGGAAGTGGCACCACCCGAACGGCCACCGCCGCCTCCGGTACCCCCTTCGTCAGCGGGGATGCCAGCAGCAACCATGAGGTGTCCAACTATTTGCAGACCCCGAAGGGGCTCTACCAGATCACTGGCTATACCTCGCCGACTGTGGTGACGATTGCGGTGCCAGGCGGATATGTCAACGAGGCTGGCGTGGCCTGGAACAAATGGCGCGGGTTGTTCATGACACTCTCTGCCACGGCATTCACGAGCATTTCTCCCATCTACATGCCGCAGACCTGGGACTCCGTGCAGAATGCCTTCTCGATTGCCGCCACCAGCAAACTGGGGGCTGTCGATTACGCCCTCTCCCAGGGTGGCCTGCCGACCACTTTGACGCTGCTGTACGACGGCAACACGGATCTGAACAGAAATTCCCGCATCTACAGCCCCATCCCGGCGGGGGTGTCGGACCATGCCTCGCTGACCAACCTGCAGGGGGGTGCTGCCGGGCAGTATTACCATCTGACGGCGGCTTACAATAACGCGGTCGCCAATCTGACCACCACGGAAATCGGCACCCTCAGCGGGGTAACATCCGCCATTCAGACGCAGTTGGGTGGCAAGCAGGCCAGTATCACCGGGGCCGCATCGACCATCACCACTTCCAATCTGACCGTGAGCAGGGCGTTGGTGAGCGATGGCTCCGGCAAAGTGGCGGTATCGGCGGTGACATCTACTGAATTGGGATACCTGTCTGGTGTCACCTCTGCCATCCAGTCGCAGATCACCGCCAAGATGGCCAACCCCATGACGACGGCGGGTGATCTCTTGTATGGAGGGGCCTCCGGGACACCCACCCGCCTGGCCAATGGCAGTGCCGGGCAGGTGCTCGACCATCACCACTTCCAATCTGACCGTGAGCAGGGCGTTGGTGAGCGATGGCTCCGGCAAAGTGGCGGTATCGGCGGTGACATCTACTGAATTGGGATACCTCTCCGGTGTCACCTCTGCCATCCAGTCGCAGATCACCGCCAAGATGGCCAATCCCATGACGACGGCGGGTGATCTCTTGTATGGAGGTGCCTCCGGCACACCCACCCGCTTGGCCAATGGCTCGTCCGGGCAGGTTTTGCAATCCCAGGGCGGCACCTCGCCCCCTGTCTGGGTGACTCCGGGCAGTACCGGGGAACCGGCCTGGACGTCCCGCACTGCAGCGGCCAACAACACCTGGCAGTCGGTGGCCTATGGCAACGGTATGTTTGTCGCCGTGGCCAATTCCGGTTCCGGCAACCGGGTGATGACCTCTCCCGATGCGATCAACTGGACCACCCGTGTCAGTGCGGCAGATATCCAGTGGGTCGGCGTCACCTATGGCAACGGTCTGTTCGTGGCGGTCTCCCAGACCGGCACCAATCGGGTGATGACCTCTCCGGATGGCATCACCTGGACCCAGCGCAGTACCGGTGGCCTCGATTTCCAGTGGCAGTCGGTGTGTTACGGGGCCGGGAAGTTTGTGGCCGTCTCCCTGAGCGGCACCAATCAGGTGATGACCTCTCCGGATGGCATCACCTGGACCGGGCAGACGGCGGCGGCTGTGCGGGGCTGGAGGAGCGTTATCCATGTTCCGGCACTGGGTTTGTTCGTCGCGGTGGCCATGTCTGGTACCGGCAACCGGGTGATGACCTCCCCTGACGCCGTCACCTGGACCTTGCGTGCCAGTGCCAACGATGCCTTCGGCTGGACCGGTGTGGCCTATGGCAACGGCATTCTGGTCGCAGTCACCCAGGATGGCACCACCCAGCAGGCGATGACATCCCCGGATGGCATCACCTGGACACTTCGGACCACCCCCTACACCAGCATGTTTTTCTCGGCGGTCGTCTACGGACAGGGGCTGTTCATGGCCATTTCGACCAACGGCACCATTGGCGGGGCGATGGCCTCTGTGGATGGAGTCTCCTGGACCGCCAAGAGTTCGCCCAACTCAACCGTCTCGATCACGGGTATGGGCTATGCCAACGGGGTGTTTATCGCGCTGGGCAGCAATCTGGTGCTGACACGCGGCACCATCATTCTATAGAGGGGGAACAAGACATGCTGCCGCACCGCTACTGGCGCATCTACATGACCAGATCCACCTTTGGTGCCACCATGCAGGTCTGCCTCTACGAGGTGGAGTTCAGAGGCACACCGGGTGGTCCCGATCAATGCGATGGCGGGGTGGCCTCCGCCTCCCACCGCAATGATCGGGCCTACCACCTGTTTGACAACAATCCCAGCGAATCCTGGATCAACGGCGGTCCATCGGAAGACTCCTGGTTTCAGTATGACTTTGGGGCAGGCCATGCCGTCATCGTGGCAGAGATCAAAATGGTGTCACGGGGATGGGAGGAGTCGCCAGAGGATTTTGTTCTCCAGTGGTCCGACGATGGCACCCATTTCACCACGGTGGCCTCCTGGTCCGGGATCAACGACTGGCATGGTGGTATCGAGAAGCTGTTCGTTGTTCCAGACCCACCACCCCCACCCACGCCACCACCTACCACTGCCCCGTGGCAATTTCGTTGTTCGGGGGGAAAGGTGTTGTGGCGGGGCAACCCACTACTAAACGGGAGATAACCCGATGGATGACTATCTGGCAGCAGAGCCACTGATCGTGGCCCGGCTCAGAGACCGACTGCTCAGCAATGTCACTGTGCAGTCCACCTGGGGGATGTCGAAACTCCAAGAGCATTTTGACACGCCACCGGCGGTGCTGATCCTCCTGGAGGAGGACCGACCGGGGGAGATCAGTCTCTCTGGGGCGGCACAGAAAATTGAGCAGGTATGGACCTGCATCGTGGTGGTCAAGGATGCCGAAAACGAGGCCGGGCCGTTGATCAGCCAGGTTGTCCAGGCTCTGAACGGTTGGCAACCGGAGGATACGGCCTTCTCGCCGTTCAAAAGGGTCAAGTCTGGCTTCAGCCACGACTACTCGCCCAGCACAGCGTTTTATTTCCCACTGGCGTTTTCCACCAGTTTTGTCTTCAACGTCTGAAAAAAAGGATCAAAAAATGGCAAGCAATCAGGTTGGTTATATCGGTAGTGGACCGCTTTTTATCGGCAAACGGTCCGGTGGCAAAATGCGTTATGTCGGCCAGGTGCCGGAGTTCAAGCTGGATGTCACCGAGGAGACCAAGGAACTCAAGGATTATGTGAGGGGCTTCGGTCTGGCAGAAAGCATCAGCTTTATCTCCAAGGTGGAGGCCTCCATCACCTTTGCCAGTGCGGACATCAACAATCTCGTGCTGGCCTTGCGTGGTGTCGAAGATGCCACCAGTGCCATTCCGGTGACCAGCGAGGCCCACACCGCCTATCCCGGCGGGCTGGTCGAGTTGCAGGGGGTCTCGCCGAAGAGTGTCTCGGTGTCGGTGGCACCGGCCACCTGGGCGGCTACCACGGCCTACACCGTCGGGCAGATTGTCAAACCCACCACCGGCACTCATTTTTATAAATGCAAGGTGGCCGGTACGTCGGGCGCGTCGGCACCCACCTGGAAAACAGACGGCACCGATACCACCGACGGCACTGTCACCTGGACGGACATGGGCACCATGGCCCTGACCGTCAGCGAATATGAGATCAACTCCGCTGGCCTCTTCATTCCAGCCACTTCTGCCAAAATTGACGAGGCAGGCACCCCGGTCGAAGTCTCCTACACCACCTCGGCAGGCTACAACATCCAGGCACTGGTTGGTGCCGGGGAAGAGTACCGTGTCGTTTTCGCGGGAAAAAACTTTGCCCGCAATGGTAAGGGGCTGAAGGTGGTGATGTATCGGGTCACTTTCTCCCCGACCAAGGAACTGGGGCTGATCAGCGATGAGTTTGCCAAGCTGACCCTGACGGCCAAGGTATTGTCCGACGACACCAAGACCGGCACCGACATCAGTGCCTTTTGCCAAATCGACATGGAGTCCGTCGGATGAGCACACCCCCACACGAAGGCGTCACGGTCCATTTTGCAGGCAGTGACTGGGTGGTCCCAGCCTTGAGCCTGGGGCAACTCAAGCGGTTGATGCCCCACTTCCAGGCCCTGCAGAGTGGCCAATTTTCCATCGAGCAGATTGACAGTTCCCTTCAGGTGATCCATGCCGCTCTCTCCCGCAACTACCCGGCACTCCAGTTGGAGGATGTCGAGGATCTGGTGGATCTGGCCAGCATGCCCATCCTGATGGAGGCCATTATGCGGGCCTCCGGGCTGGTACGCTCGGGGGAAGCGATGGCGGGGTAGAGGAACTCCACTGGGACGAGATTTATGCCCACGTCATCGCCTCGACCGGCTGGACCTGGGAGTATATCGACGACTGTCTCACTCTGCCCCGCCTGATGGCCCTCAATCAATATTGGGCCAAAAATCCGCCAGTCCACTGGCTGATTGCCCGCTATCTCGGTGTCTGACCAACCCACAGCAAATGGACCAAAAAAATGCGCGTCACAAAAACAGTCGACCTGGGAGCAGGCCGGACGGTGATCCTGCACGAGCTGCGACCGAAAGACGTTCTGAAGTTCCTACGCAGCATCTCCCAGGATCTGAAAAACACGGAGATGCTCACCCTGCTGACCGAGCGATTGCCAGACATGCTCATCCTCTTGGAGTGGGAAAACATTGTTCCGCCAGCAGGCGAAAACCTGGAGGATCTCTCCTTTTCCGAGTGCGAGCAGGTCTGGACGGTGTTCCGGGAGATGCACCCCATGCTGTTCCTGGTGGCCGGGCAGATGGTCCAGACGGCCCTGGTGGCCAGCCTGCAAATGGATAAATGACATGGCCAACAACACCCTGGAATTTTTCCTGCGGATGAACGTGGAGCAGTTCGTCCGGGCCACGGCCCAGGTGCAGCAGGAGTTCAACAAGACCCTCTCTGGTCTGACCGGTGCGGCCGCTGCCGAGGGGGCCAAATTGAGCAGTGCGATGTCTGGCTTGGCAGACATCGACCGCCTGAAACAGGTGCGCCAGCAACTGGCGGACACCCATCAGTCGCTCCGTTCTGCCCAACTGGCCATGGCGGACTACGCCCGGCAGATCACAGAGGCCAATGCCCCCCTGGAGAAGCTGAAAACGGATCTGGCGGGTGCAAAAACCTCCTTTGCGGCATTCATTGAGGAGGAAAAGGCATCGGCTGCGGCCACCGCGCAATTCCGGGCAAAAGTGCAGGAGCTGTCTGCACAATTCCGGCAGACCACCAATCCAACTGCCGAGATGGCGCGGGAACTGGCCACCGCCCGTGCCGAATTGAAGCGCATGCAGGATGAATCCACCGGCCTTGGCACGGTGATCAAAAAGACCATGGCGGACATCAACCGGTTGACTGCCGAGATTGAAAAGACTCCCGGTGCCACCGACAAGATGACCAAGGGCTTCCAGGCCGCACAGGCCGAAGTCACCCGTCTGGGAGAAGCCCAACAGGCGGCCCGGTTGGCAGTGCAGCAGGCGGCGGCAGGACTCTCTGCCGCTGGTATCAGTGTGCGCACTTTGAGTACAGAGGAGGAACGCCTGCGCACCAACCTGCAACAGGCCAACGAGCGGTTGCAGGAACACGCCCGCATCATGGGGCTGTTCGCCCAACTCGGGGTGCGCCCCGTCCGGGAGGTGCAGGAGGAGATCCAGAAGCTGAAGACCGCCTACCAGCAGCTTGCGGCATCCGGGCAAGCCTCCAGCCGGGATCTGGCGCGGGCCCACGAGCAACTCAAGGTAAAGACCTCCGAGCTGCAGAGAGAAATGTCCGGCACCGGCACCTCCATGCACAACGTGGCCACGGCGGCTGGCACACTGCTCGCAGCCATGTACTCCCTGCAACAGGTATCCACCAGCACCCTGACCAAATTTGCCGAATTCGACACGGTGATGTGCCGGGTAGAAGTGGTCATGGAATCTTCTGGCGAACAGACCAAGGCCCTGCGCAGCTATGCCGAGGAGATGGGCAAAACCACCACCTTCTCGGCCAAGAGTGCGGCGGATGGTCTGCTGGTATTGGCCACCGCAGGCATGAAGGCGGACGATGCCATGCAGACCCTGCCCACCGTGATGCATATGGCCACGGTGGCAGCGGGTGAGAGTGCAGGTGGAATCGCAGACATCAAACAGTCGGCAGACACCCTGCTGACCATCATGAACAGTTCCGGCTTCAAGAGCAACAATCTGACCGCCATCAGTGATGTCATCGTCCAGACCGCCCAGTCCTCCATGACCACCGTCAACGCGGTCGGCGAGTCGTTGAAACGATCCGCTGCCACGGCCAAATCGGCGGGTATCGATTTTCTCGACTTGGCGGCGGTGATCGGGGTGATGGCCGATGGGGGCTATCGGGGGGAGCGGGCCGGGACGGCGTTGGCCTCCTCCATACAGAGAATGCTGCGCCCGACGGCACAGATGCAGGAGGTGATGGATCGGTTGGGGCTGGTATTCCAGTCGAGTCCAGGCAAGCTGATCCCATTGATCGATATCTTCAAGCAACTCGAAAAATCGGAGGCCAACGCCTCGGACCTCTCCATCCTGTTCGGGTTGCACCACAGCGATGCGATGAATGTGGTGAAAAACAAGGGGGTGACCGTCCTGCAGGCGTTCAGGAAGGAACTGCTCGCCTCTGGCGACTCCTCCCGACAGGCCGCCGAGCATATCGAGGGTGGCCTGGGTGGGGCCATGGAACGGTTGTCTGCCATCCTGGGGGTGCTTGGCCAGAAGGTGGGCGAGGATCTAGCCCCCAATGCCGAGCGGGCCAGCACTCTGATCCACGGGCTTGCCAAGGCATTTTTGTCGCTGGACGATGAGACCCGCAAAAACATCGAAGGGGCCGCTCTGCTCATCGGTGCCTTGGCGACCATGGTGCTGGGTGTCATCCCCCTGACCAGCGCGCTTTGGGGGTTGGCCGTGGCTGGCGGAGGAGCTGCCGCCTCCGTGGTGCTTTTGAACCGGGCGGTCAAGACCAGCATTATTGGGCTGGCGGTTTGGGGCGTTTATGAGGCCGGCAAGTACATTCACCTGTGGGGAGAAGAGGCCACCGAGACCGCTGGCAAGATGGACCATCTCACCGACGCGGTGAAGCGTCAGGATGATGCGCTGAAGCAGCAAAACGAGCGCGCCAAACAGCAGGAAGCGGAGAAAGCCCGCCGGAAGGCCGAATTCGAGCGACAGAAAAACGTACTGAAGGCAACCTCTCCCGAACTGGCCGGGGCCATTGGCGAGCAGGAGCAATCCACCCAACGCGCCTCGGAGCGCAAAAGAAAAGCCGATGCCGAGGTGGCCGCGCTCCAGAGTCCGGCCAATCCGCCTGGGAAGCCCCATGTAGCAGAGCCAGAAGATCGCTTTCACGCATTCAAAACCGAACTGGACCGCCAGAAGGAGGCATCCGGCAACTATTTCCGTGAGACCCTCCAGATGGAGGAGCAGTTCTGGCAGGAAAAACGGTCGCTCACTGGCCTGAGCGCAAAGGATTTGGCGCATATCGATCACGAGATCTACCAGATCCACAAACAACAGGCCCATGACAGCCTGAACGAGCGGCTGGAATTGCTGCGTGAGCAGATGGACAAAGAGTTGGAGGGCAGCCAGCAACGAATCGACATCGCCAAAAAGGCCGCCCAGGAAATCGGCGACACCTACGGCTACGAATCCAAGGAGTTCGTCCGCGCCCGTCGTGTCATCGAGTCCGAAGAACGGGCCCACCGCGCCAAAATGAACGAGTTTGCCAGCCTGCAAATCGGCTTCGAGAAATCCATCGAGGACAATCGGATTGCCGGTCAGCAGGAGTCCCTCCGTTTCAACCAGGAAATGGAGATCATGTCGGTTCGGGAGGTGATGCAGGCCAAACAGGCCATGGAGGAGCAGAGTTTCCAGAACACGATGCGTGCCATGGAGGCCGAACTGGCGTTGAAACGGCAGGGCAGCACCGAACAGATCAAGCTGCAAAACGACATCAAACTGGCCGTCTTGAACCACAATCTGGCCATTCAGAAGAGCAACAACGATCTGGCCATCCAGGCCAGAAATGACTTTCACGCCATGATGGCCCCCATCCAGACCGCCATCGGCAGTTCCTTGTCCGGTCTGGTGACCCATCAGACTACGGTCCAGCAGGCGATGAACACCCTGCTCAAGGCAGAGTTGGACCAATTCACCGGCTTTTTGGCCAAACGGTTCAGTTTGTGGGCAGAGAACCAACTTGCGGAGACCGCATTGGGGAAGGCATTCGGCCTGGTTCGCGTGGCCGATCAGGGTGCAGAGTCCACCGCCAAGGCCGGGATCAAGGCAGGTGAAGGGATTACCTTTCAAACCGTCGAGGGTTTGAAGCTGTCCACCACACTGAGCGGCTCGGCTGCCCGTGTTGCGGGGCAGACAACGGAATCCACCGCCATCAATGCGGCCAAGACCTCCGAGGGTGTGGTTGCCACCACGACGGAAGGGGTCAAAGCCGCTGCAGCCGCCACCGGCCTGGGTACCCAAGCCGCCGCAGATACGGAATCCATCGGCATGTCGGCCTGGACCGGTATGGCCAACGCCTATGCCTCCATTTCCGCCATTCCGATGGTGGGACCGTTCCTGGCACCCGCCATCGCAGCGGGAGTGTTTGCTTCCATCATCGCGCTGGTCAAAAACCTGTTTTCCGCCGAGGGCGGCTTTGATATTCCCGCCGGTATCAACCCGGTGACCCAACTGCACGAGCGGGAAATGGTGCTGCCCAAGGCCCAGGCCGATGCGGTGCGCTCCATGGCCGCCAACGGCACAGGGGGCAACGTCACCATCCACGTCAGTACACTTGATACCAAAGGCTTTGAATCCTGGTTGCACACCAACGCCCACACCCTGGCTCCAGCCCTGCGCAAGCTGGCCAGGAATGCCGTGCCGGTGATGCGCTAACCATCTTGTTTTGGGAGAACAACCATGTCCATCGTCGCATCCGAACTCAAACTGTACGCCGCTGCCGTCGCCAACGACACCACCGCCAATGGGGGTGCCATCTCCATCACGGAGATCGTGAGCGGGGTGAAAAACAATATCTGGCCGGACGTCTCCCAGGCCGAGCGCACCTCTGGTTCCGTCAAGTATAGAAAACTGTTCATCAAGGTGGAAAACGCCGAGAGCTTGGCCCTGACCAACGCCCGCATCTTTATCGAGACCCCCACACCGGGGGATGACACCGTCGTCCTGATCTCCGGCACCCCGACCGACACCCAGGCCGAGGCCGACGATTACACCCGTTTCTACGGGGCTGGCACCCTGGATGCCAACACCAGTGCCGGGGCCGCCACCCTGGCGGTGAATGTGGAGAACGGCAATGCCTCCACCGGGGCCAATATCTTCCGGGACGGGGATCTGATCCGCGTCTCCGACAAGGCGACAGTGGATGCCGTGTCTGGCAATACCGAGTTTGTGCGTTTGGCCAGCAGCAATGCCGTCTCCTGGACGGGCAACAGGGCGGCTTTGACCCTGGCTTCTGGTGTCACCCTTGCCAACGCCTATACCGCATCGACCACCCGGGTGGCCTCTGTGTTGGAGGTGGCGAGCATTGCCGACGCGCAGGCCGTCTGGCAACGCCGCACAGTGCCCGCCGGAGCAACTTCCCTTTCCGGGGACAAGGTGATCATGGCCATCAGCGGTGAGTCGGCATAAAGGAGCGATCCATGGCTTTTCATCGCTACTGGCGCATCACCATCACCGAATCCAATTCAGGCACCGACAACTTCATCCGGGGTTATGAGGCCGAGTTCCGGGGGACTGTCGGCGGGGCCGATCAATGCAGCGGTGGCACTGCATCCGCCTCCCACAACAACTCGACGGCCTATAAACTCTTCAACAACAACGGCGCGAGCGACTATTGGCTCAGTGGTGGACCGTCGGCCCCCTGCTGGTTCCAGTACGACTGGGGAGTTGGCAATGCCGTCGCCGTGGCCGAATGGGGCTTCACCCCCGGCAACTCCAGCCAGACCCCCAAGGCGTTCAGCCTGCAATGGTCTGACGATGGCAGCAGCTTTACCACGCTCTCCTCGTGGTCGAACGTCACCGACTGGATCGGCGGGGCACAAAAGCTGTTTGCTATCGCTGCTCCGTCCGCCGTTGTCAATCAGTGGGACTGCCCGTATGCACTCACACTCCCTGTCGGCCAGCAGTGGGATGCAGGCTGGGACGTCATCCAGCAATCCCAGGCCGACCGGCAATGGACCCTGGCATATGGCCAGACGGTAGAGCGGCAGTGGGAGACACCTTGGCGACGGTGGGTGGAACAGTCATGGGAATGTCCCATCAGCTACAGTCCGTATGAACCGCACAGCCAGTTTGCCGTTTTTCCGTCGCTGCCTGGCTTGTCCTGGGAGTTGAAGAAAACCCCGGAATTTCGCACCTCCATCCAGACCGCCTCATCGGGTCGGGAGCAGCGCGGTGCCTTCCGGGCCTACCCCGTCTGGCGGTTCAGCCTGCTGTTCGATTGGTTGCGGGCAGGCAACCCCCGCTACGAATACGAGACCTTGCAGGGCTTCATTCTGGGCAGAAGAGGCAGTTTCGAGTCGTTCCTGTTTCTCGATCCGACCGACTCGGTTTGCACCGACATGCCGTTCGGGGTTGGAGACGGCGAGCAGACCGCCTTCCAACTGACCCGTGCCTTTGGCTTTCACGGCTCCTTTTCGTTCACCGAGCCAGTCGAGAACATCAAAACCCTGGCCGCCATCTGGGTCAACGGTGCCACCCTCTCTGCACCCAACGACTATGCCATCTCCCCCACGGGAATGGTGACCTTCACCGTTCCCCCCGCCGTTGGTGCGGTGCTCACCTGGAGCGGTATCTTTTACTTTCGCTGCCGGTTCGGTGAGGACACGGCGGACTTTGCCCGCACGCTGCCCAATCTCTGGGAGTTGCGGGAATTGACCTTTATTGGTGCGACGGGGAACAAGATATGAAACACGCCAGCGACGAGTTGATTCAATGTTTACAGTCAGAGCAGTCATTTCTGATGGCCGATCTGTACGAATTCCAGTTGGTCGACGGCTCTACTCTCCGGTACAGCACATTCGATGCGGATTTTTTGTGCGATGGCCGCCTGTACTCCTCCACCGGGCCGATCATCCGCCGTTCCCGCACGCGCTGTGTGATCGGGGTTGAGGTCGATACCCTCAACCTGGAAGTGGTGCCCGGTCTGAACGATCTGCTGTTGGGCGTACCATGGCTCCAGGCCGCAGGTGTTGGTGCCCTGGACGGGGCCACCCTGGCACTCTACCGGGTCTTTTTGCAACCCGATCTGTCGGTGGTGGGCGGCATCACCCTGTTTGTCGGACAGGTGGCCGACATTCAGATCACTCGTTCTCTGGCCAAGATTACGGTCAACAGTTCAATTCAACTCCTGAATATCAAACTGCCGAGGAATGTCTGGCAACCGGGTTGTATCCATACCCTCTACGACGCCGATTGCGGCATCGACCGGGACGATCCCGCCATCGCCACCGAAACGACGGTTTGCGCTGGCAGCACCACCACGGCACTGGCCAGCGGACTGGCATTGGTGGAAGCCCGGTGGTTTGAGCAGGGGTATGTCCATTTCCTCAATGGTGCGCTGACCGGCGTGCGACGCACCATCAAATCCTGCTCCGGTGACGGCATCTTCCAGTTGCTGCTACCCCTGCCGTCCATCCCGGCTGTCGGTGATACCTTCAAGGCCTATCCCGGCTGCGACAAGACGCAGGCCACCTGTACCAACAAGTTTCACAATGTCCGAAATTTCAGAGGCTTTCCCTACATTCCTGTTGCGGAGACGGCAATATGAACGCCATCAGAGAGCAGATTGTTCAGACAGCCATGGCTTGGTTGCTCACGCCCTACCA